>JBMNNY010000064.1:0-10866 GCA_050942765.1 Bacillota bacterium
CATGCGGGGAGCGGCAATTCCGCATGTCTGCAATATGTAGGGATTGAAAGCTCTGCCGGGCTCCCCATTAACATGCCTTCTGGAGTCGATCGCGACTTGATGAACGGGCTGGCAACCGGCTTGCTGACGGCCAAAGCCAACAGTCAGGCGCGCAATAGGTTGGGAGAGCTGATCCCTGATCATCAGCGGCGTGAAGCAATACGACGCACCGCTCAGACAGCTGTGGAGCGCGGGATCGCAACCATTCATGCTATGGAGGGCGGCCCGTTGTTTAGTGATCATGATGTACGGATAATGCAGGAAATGATCACCAATGGAGAACTGCCGGTAGATGTTGTATTGTATTGGCAGATTATCGATGTCGCCAAAGCCCGGGCGGTTGCCTTGCCGCGTATTGGCGGATGCGTTCCGCTCGATGGCTCGATCGGAACCCATACAGGCGCGATGATGGAACCTTACAGCGATCAACCGGGCTGCATAGGCAACAATTACATTTCTCTGAAAGAACTTGACGAGTTTGTTGCTGCGGCGCATCGCGCCGGGATGCAGATCTCGATGCATGTGGGCGGTGATCGCTCGGCCGAGATGCTACTGCAAGCATATGAAAAAGCCTTACAAGCTTATCCGCGTTCTGATCATCGGCACCGCATCGAGCACCTTGAGATCCCGCGTCCGGATCATTTCGAGCGGGCTGCACGCCTCGGAGTGGCTGTGGCTATGCAGCCGGCGTTCGACTATTACTGGGGACAACCGGGCGGCGATTATGAGGTAACCCTGGATCGGGAGAGGTGGACCAGAAGTAACGCGCTTAAGAGTGCCCTGGAGGCGGGCGTGCTGGTGGGTGGCGGGTCTGATGCAGGCGTAACGCCGCTGGATCCGCTGCTTGGCATCCATGCAGCCGTTAATCATCATCGTGTTGATGAACGCCTAAGTGTCACCGAGGCGGTAAAACTCTATACCGAAAACGCTGCTCGCCTGGCGTTTCAGGAGCATGATCGCGGCAGCATTGCAGTAGGCAAGCGCGCGGACCTGGTCGTTTTGGGCGAAGATCCATGGGAAGTGGCGCCAACCAGCATAAAAGATATTCAGGTCATGGCGACTTTTCGCGCAGGAAAGCAGATTTTCGGCAATTTCGGCAGCTTGGCGTGATGGACCAGCGAGCGATGTGACATGCCGGCGGCGTGACAAGCCAGCGAGCGATGTGACAGGTCGGCGAGCGATATGACATGCCGGCGGCGTGACAGGCCAGTGGTGTGAGGGCCTGGCGGGCGATTAAGGCGTTGAGAGTGGCCTATGGCGAATGGCGCACCTAGTAGGAAAAACGCCCTCCGCACAGAATCATCAAATGGATGGCAAAAAGTTGAACTAATAAAAGGAGCGTGGAAAAATGAGCTGGGATTTATCCATACTTCAATGGTTTGTAGATTTGCGCAATCCTATTTTGGACAAAATTTCATACTATATCACCATGCTTGGCAGTGAGAACTTTTACATGATAGCCTTAACCGTGATCTTTTGGTGCATCAGCAAGCGCTTTGGCAGGAAATTGGTACTGGCGGCCATTCTATCAGATTACACTAATAGCGCACTTAAACAGGTCTTCAAAATTGCGCGACCGGAGGGAAAATGGCCGGGCGAGATCGAAGCGATGCATTCCGAAACGGGAGGAGGATACGGTTTTCCGAGCGGACATGCACAAGGGTCAGCCACTTTTTGGACCTCCCTGGCCACCGGGATTAAGCGCTCCTGGTTTACAATCCTGGCGGTGGTGACATTTTTGCTGATCGGGCTCTCACGCCTGTATCTAGCGGTGCATTCACCAAGTGACGTGCTGGTTGGATGGATTGTCGGGTTGCTGGTGGTGCTGCTGACGAGTCTGATCTTCAAGTGGTTTGAACGTAGTAGTCTCAGACTCAAGCTCCAGAAGTCCTGGGGGCTGTCACTGATCTTGGCGGCGGTGCTGCCGCTGATTTTGCTGGCGTTCAACTATACAATCGTTGGCTTCAAGTCCGTTGGCTTTATGATCGGGTTTTTGCTCGGATGGATTTTGGAAGAAAGGTATGTCAAGTTTGATGTGAAGGCGAGTTTTATCAAGCACATACTGAAGGTTGTCATCGGGCTGGGCGGCGTTTTTGGTTTGCGTGTCGGCCTTAAGCCAGTTTTGGCGGCCATTATTCCGGCCAGTGGTATTTTGGCGAGTGCCATAGGAACAGTCGGTGCGCCGGAGCCGATCACTTTAGCGGAAGGGATTGCTGGATTGATTCGCTATGCGGCGATGAGCTTCTATGGAGTTTATGTGGCGCCGCTGATTTTCAAGGCTTTGAAATTATCGGGGGTTGCGGCAAGCGAAGCCGGGTGCACTGACTGTGCTAAATGCGCTGACCGTGCTGACCGTACTGATTGCACTGACTCGCAATCGATGTGATCAGGCATATCCGGACTGCGCCAGATTATGGGCGCACCGGAGCATAAATACCATTTGCAATTGCCATACCCCTATGCTATAATGTTATTTGCACCGAATGTGGTGCAAAAAGCGCCCGTAGCTCAGTTGGATAGAGTGTTTGACTACGAATCAAAAGGCCGCAGGTTCGAATCCTGCCGGGCGCACCATTTGAGAAGTTTTTCGGAGAGTATGATGCTCTCCGATTTTTTTTATTTGCGCCGCTATTTAGCGCCATGCGCTATTGCGGTTTAGTGTTGCGGCTTCAGCGCTGTGGTTTTAGCGCTACGGTTTGAGTGCTACGGCTTCAGCGCTGCGGTTTCGGTGTAAAGAATGATAAGGAATCAATTATATTATTGCCTAGTCATTTTTGATAAAATATAATAGAAGCGCGTTGAGGCGCGTTATCGCCCAAAAACGCGAACTGCAGGCCAAAAGGCGCAAAAGAGCCATTGCAAAGGAGCCATTACAATGAAAGCCACGGTTCTGGTAGCGCTGGTAGCTCGCGGGGTCTGCTCCAAGCATTGACCAAAGAACATAAAAGTCGGTGTGCTTTGCTTGGAGCCATGTAACTGAGATCCTTCACCGACGCCAGCGCAAAAATGAATACGAATACCCTAACGGTCGAATCCATTTGGGTTCAGTTGAGTTCAGTTGGGTTCTGCCAAGTCCTATTGGTTCTGCTGATTTATAGGATTCATTAGGATTATGTCGGGTTAGCTAGATTCGCGCATGGCGTTGTGATGGTGTGCTTGGTTTGGGTTTGCAGTTTGCGTCCGCACAGGGAAGACTGTATTGTGTTTCCCGTGTGTTTATCAGATGCTTACTATTGCTTACTGCTAGTTATTTTTATGGCCGCAGAGTACGATCGATCGACTACTCTGCGGCCTTTTTATTTTGGTCTATGATGTGGAATTCAGTTTATTACAACTTAGACCTGTTGTCTTGATTGGACCGGCTTGTCTTGAGATTGGCTCATCCTGAGATTGGATTGTCCTGATTTGGAGGTAATGATCATGAGCTTATTGACACTAGAAAATATCACAAAAGAATATGGTACCAGAATGGTTTTGAATGACATCAGTCTGCGCATTGAGCGGGGCGAACGCGTCGCGCTGGTAGGCGCGAATGGGGCCGGTAAAACAACGCTGATCCGGATTGCGCTTGGCCTTGATCAGCAGGATACCGGGAATGTGATCATGGCGAAAAATATTAAAATCGGTTACCTTTCGCAGCAACTTGAAATTGCCGGTGGTAACGCCGTTGAAGAGACCGCCAGAGCATTTGAGAAATTGCTGGCTATTGAGCGGCGTCTGCGTGCTGCCGAGCAGCGGATGGCTGAGGCTCCGAGCGATGGTCCCGAGCTTGAGAAGCTTTTAAATGATTATGGCCGGCTGGCGACCGAATATGAACTGGCCGGAGGATATTCGCTGGAGGCGCGCATCAAATCAACGCTGACAGGGCTTGGTCTGCGCGAGGAAGCACTGAACTTGCCGGCTGATCGGCTCAGCGGCGGTGAAAAAATGCGGGTGGCGCTGGCGCGTGTGCTGTTGAGCGAGGCAGAGCTGCTGATCCTGGACGAGCCGACCAATCATCTTGATATTCCGGCGACCGAGTGGCTGGAGGGCTTTCTCAGGAATTTTCCCGGCGGAGTATTGGTCGTTTCGCATGATCGCTATTTCCTTGATCAGGTGGCGACGCGTGTGGTCGAGTTACAGGATGGCACGATTCTCGAACGCAAAGGCAACTACTCATCTTTTCTGGAGCAAAAGGAGCGTCGGCGTGAATTCATCCTGGATGAACGTAATCGTCTGCTGCGCGAAGTGAAGCGGAATGAGCAAATTGCCCTGACCTATAAGTCGCAGCGCAAGATTAGTGCCTATCATAGCAGGATGAAGGTGGCGGAACGGTTCAAAGCAGAGCTGGAGCGCAACCGCAATCTGGAGCATGTTGCCCACGCCAGCGGACCGAAAATTGTGCTTGGCAAGGCCCGGCATATCAGTACCGAAGTGGCCAGTGCCAAGAACTTCAGCAAGTCTTTTGGCGATGTCAAGCTGTTTGATAAGGCTGAGTTCTTGATCAAGGGTGGCGAACATGTGGGTATAATCGGGCCCAATGGCTGCGGCAAGACCACGCTTCTCAGGGTGCTCATGGGAGAGGATGAGGATTATCAGGGGTTCGCCCGCCTCGGTTACTGGGTCCGTTACGGTTATCTGGGACAGCAGATTACTTTTGAAGATGAAGGGCGCTCAGTCATGGAGGAGCTGATGGCAGGGCATCCGGAATTGAGTGATGTGGCGGCCCGTGACTGGCTGGCGAAGTTTCTGTTCTACGGTGATGATATTGAGAAGCGGATTGCCGTATTGTGCGGCGGAGAGCGGGTGCGGCTTTACTTGGCCTGCATGTTGCTTGATAATCCTGACTGTCTGATTTTGGACGAACCTACTAACCATTTGGATTTGCCAGCCAGAGAGGCGCTGGAAAAAGCTCTGACCGGGTATACCGGTACGATTATCGCCATTTCGCATGATCGCTATTTCCTGAACCGCTGTGTAAAGCGAATTTTGGCTGTTGAGGATTATAAGCTTGTGTCATACAGGGGCGGATATAGCGAGTACCGGGCGAGTTGTGGCGGTAGTGTGGACAGCGGCGAAGCCGGTGGCGGTGGCATCGGCGGTGGTGGTGACAGGCCAACGAATAGCGCCACTAAGGCGGCTAACAGTTCCAAGCCAGCGAACAGCGCGACCGCGACAAAGCCAAAAAAGCCAGCTGTCCGTGCAGCGGCGGCCTCATCGTTGTCGCAAAAAGAGCTGATCCATCTTGAGAACGAAATCTTCAGGTTAGAGGAAAAGCTGCGTGCTACAGAAGCCCTGTTTGGGGAATCCGCTCCGGTTGAAGTCTACCGTGATTACGAAGAAATTCGCGTTGAACTGGAGCAGCTTTATGCAAAATGGGCTCAGCAGGCGGAGTAAGGCTTCCTGCATGGCTGGCGGTTGTGCCTTAAGCTCTATTAGCCTTTTGGCAGGTTGCTTACCTAATTCGCGCTTCATATAATGACTCAGCATGACCTAATCCGATGCTGGAAGGGGGGAACATGTTTGACCGGTTTTTGTGGAGTAGCAATCGATCTGTTTGACAATATCAACTTCCAAGGCAGTTTCAGGACTTTGATCGCGCCGTTGGCGGATTTCCGCAATATTGATTTCAATGACCGGGCTTCGTCTGCGATTGTGCGTGCGCTGCCTGGGTCTCAGCCCGGTGATGCCGTGCGCCTTTGGTCCGATATTAACTTCCAGGGCATCCCGCTTGATATGGGCCCTGGTCAATACCCGGACTTCCGGGCGTTCAACTTCAACGACCTGGCCTCTTCGATGCAGTGTATCAGGGTGTCGCCGACGACTACACCGACGACCACTCCTACAACTACGCCGACAACTCCTCCGGGAGTAGTTGCGGAGGATCGCCAGATTGAGACGCTATCTTTCAACTTGCAACTGATACCGCCGGCTGGTAGCACAATTTTGTCGGTGCAGGAGAACAGAATTCTGAACCTGCAGGCTACTGGAAGGTTTACCAGCCAGATCACGGTGCAGGTTAATGGCTCGTTCGTAGACGAAATTGTTGTCCTGCTGCGTAACAATACAACCGGGGCAACCCGTACCGGAGTCGGGCGTGTGACCATTCCATTCGCTAAGAACATTACATTCCCGCAGTTGGCTGGCTTGAACCTGGCCAATTTGAGAATTGTGGTCACGGCCAGAAACCCGGTGAGTAGTTTCACATTTGCCAATAACATTCTCAGTAAGACCGTCCAATTCGAGTTAATTACTCAGGTTATCCGGCTGTTAACCACATCGTCGATTGCAGAAGACGACATGTCGGATTCTGTGGTGATCGAGCCAGATTTGAATATCCTTGATACCTATATTGTCATGATCGAATAGTGCGTATCGCATGATGCGCAACCTAAATCTAACGCAAAAAAGCAGGCAACGCCGGGGCGCAGCAGCTGCGCCCTGGTTTTTTGCTTTTTTGGGGGCAAGCTAACGCAGGATTGTCCGCGAGTATCCCGAATGTTTTAGGGAAGTCTGTCCCGGATCGGATCAAAACGTCCCGATTGGGGACAGTCCCCAATCGCTCAAAATGATCCTTTTGGGGACTGTCCCCAATCGGGTCAAAACGATCCAAACAAACCTGTCCCCAATCGGGTCAAAACGATCCAAACAAACCTGTCCCCAATCGATCGTCCTCAATCGGATTCAAAAGGAGTGTATTACTGATGGCAGACCCCAGGATTTCTCGTATGGCCGAAGTGCTAGTTCATTATTCGCTACGTTTGAAGAAAGGCGATCGTATGCTGATTAAGGCCCCTTATATGGCATTGCCGCTGGTCCAAGAATGCTACCGGGTCGCCCTGGAAGCCGGCGCTCACCCGGAAGTACATACATTGGTGGAAGGCCTGGACGAGCTATTCTTTAAGTATGGCAGTGATCATCAATTCGATGCCTTATCACCGCGTGAATTGGTCGTAGCCCGTGAGTATCAGGCTTACTTGGTAATTTGGGGCGACTATAACACCAAACAGCTTTCCGGAGTGGATCCCCAGAAAATACGCAGAACTCGCCGTGCCCGCGCAGAGTTTGAACGCATTTTCGATGAACGCACTCTGAAAGGCGAGTTAAACTGGTGTGGCACCCAGTTCCCAACGCATGCCGATGCCCAGGAAGCCAGCATGGGATTGTTTGAGTACGAGGACTTTGTTTATAATGCCTGTCTTCTGGATAAGGCTGATCCGGTGGCAGAGTGGCGCAAAATTGACGCCACCCAGGCTAAGATCACCAAGTACCTGGACACCAAGAAGCAGTTCCGCATTCAGGCTAAGGATACTGATCTGACCTTTATGGCCGAAGGACGCAAATGGGTGAATTGCTCCGGTCAGAATAACTTCCCGGATGGTGAAGTCTTTACGTCCCCGATTGAAAACACGGTCAACGGCAAAATCCGCTTTTCTTTCCCCGGGATTTATGCCGGTCGTGCCATTGAAGATATTCGCCTCGAATTCAAGGATGGCAAAGTGGTGGCGGCCTCGGCAGCGCAAGGCGATGACCTGCTCCAGGCGGTGCTCGATACCGATGAGGGCGCACGCTTTGTCGGCGAAATCGCGGTTGGTACCAACTACGGAATCCAGCGCTTTACGCGTAATATGCTGTTCGATGAAAAAATTGGCGGCACAGTACACCTGGCGGTCGGTAACTGTTATCCCGAGACCGGCGGCAAGAACTTCTCTTCCATCCACTGGGACATGCTGTGTGATATGCGTGATGGCGGCGAGATTACGGCGGATGGTGAAGTCATCTATCGGGATGGCCGCTTCATAATCGACTGATTTGACAGCTCTCTAGGATAAATCTGGCTGTTTAACTTGGCCGTTTGAGGGCGGTCCTGCTTCTGCTGGAAACCGTCCTCAAGTATTTTTATAGGCACGAGCCCGCCAAAAAATTTCACCAAACACCTCAAAAAACAGTTGCATTGTTAAGCAAATTGCGATATGATTCTAACGAACGCTAAATTAAAATTGAGAGGTCAGCTTATGACGAAAATTTACATCATCTGTGATCTGGAGGGCACCGCCGGTGTGGTCGATCACCGACAGCAATGCTGGTTTGACGGCAAATACTATGAGCAGGCACGCCGTTTGGCAACGCTGGAATTGAATGCCCTTGTTGAAGGAGCGCTGCAGGGCGGGGCAACCGAGATCGCAGCCTGGGATGGACATGGCCCGTTCCCAGGGGGCATTGATGTCGAGCTGCTGCATCCGGCTTGCCGCCTGGTGATGGGCGCCGGTGACGCTGGTCCGACAGGGTATGAAGGTTTTGATGCCATGTTCATGGTAGGCTTCCATGCCATGGCCGGGACACCGCGTGCGGTCTTGGCCCATAGCTTCATGGGTAATATTGCGGAATGCCGCCTGAACGGGCTGAAGCTTGGTGAAATAGGCTTGAACTGCCTTACACTAGGAATGGCTGGTATCCCTTGCGTCTTTTTAGCAGGTGATCAGGCTGCCGCGGATGAAGTTCGTGCCTTGATACCGGGTGTCGAAACCGCGGTCGTGAAGAAAGGGTTATCGCCAACACCTGTGGGAATTCTTACCCAAGCTCCGATGGTTTCGCTT
This sequence comes from Bacillota bacterium, assembly GCA_050942765.1. Taxonomy (GTDB): domain Bacteria; phylum Bacillota; class UBA4882; order UBA4882; family UBA4882; genus UBA4882. Next base: position 8,616 of record JBMNNY010000064.1, read on the forward strand.
TCACCAGCCCGTGCCCAAGAAGTTATTCGCGAATCAGCCCGGCGCGCCATGAACCTTGTTGGGAAAATAGCGCCATTTCGCCTCGAACCACCTTATACCGCGCAAGTGCGCTTTAGCGAAGAAAAATGCGCCAACCAAAGCGCACAGGCGGAGGGGGTCCGGCGGCTGGATACTCTGACAGTCGAAAAATCCGGCAATGATTTGGATGGGATTATGCCTTTTTAGACATAGTTCCCCGCTTCCATTCCGCCCGAAGCAGCCAGGATAGCCAGGAGAAGTAGTCAGGATTTAATTGCTTGATATGCCATTTTGCGCCATAATCCAAACAAACTTAAACGAAGAGTGAGAACAATGACAGATAAAGAGCTCCGGGTAAAAATCAAAGAAACGGCCGTCGATCATTTTGACAGGTTTGGCTATCATGGAACCACCATTCGTAACATCGCCAAGGATGTTAATTGCTCACTGCCAATGATCTACTACTACTTCAACAATAAAAAAGAACTCTTTGATGAGATCATCAAAAAGGATTACTTCGACCTGCTGCTCAGGCATGCCAGGCAACTGCAGACTGACGACATTACCGAGTTTTACACGCAGTATGTTTACAGGTTGAACCAGCTAAGCGATTATGACAAAAAAATCTATCGCCTGGGTGTCAAAGTTTATTTGTCCTTTGATGGTAATGATGAGCTGATGAAAGTCATGGACGAATGGGAGCAATCGATCCTGCCCAGGCACTATCAGCTGGCAATGCCACACTTTCAGGGGGTAGAGGATGGTACTGTGATCGTGCGGACACTGATCCACCTCCTTGAAAACCTGATTGAGCAAATTGTCGTCAAGAATAGGTTTCTTTCAGAAGATGAGATTCGCGAAGAGATCACAGTCGTTTTACGGAGCCGCAAGGCTTAGTTATAAGGCTTAGTATGTAGCATAGAAGTAGCAAGGGATTAGCATGGGAGTAGTATTGGAGGAGCATGGGGAAGCCGGGAGAGTATGGGAGAAGCGGGTTCGGCGGCGTGGAATGGGGCTCAACCCAATCATTGTCCGGATTTTTATCCCGATGACCTAACGAACGTTAGAAAGGCAACCTGAGTTAATCAACTAATCTTGATCGAAAACAAAAGAAATAAGGAGCGATGAAAATGGAACTCGAGAAAAAACTGGCTATTATGCAAAACACTTATGCCGCATCAATCGCTGAAACGGTCAACACCTACGAAAAATTGAAAGTACTTGAACATGTAGTGGCAAAGAAAAAGGAAAGGCAGCCGCAGACTGCACCGTACATGAACCAGCAGTTAGGAATCGAGAGCGTCGAGGATGTCTTTTTGCGACTGTCTGATACCTTTGGATGCGCCAACTGGGTCGTAGAAAAGGCGGTTGACGGGTATGTTGCCACTGCAACTGCTTGCAAGCTTTGTGCCCTCTCGAAAAGAATGGGCGGGGCTAATCCCTGCCATGGCTGGTGCCTGGATCCGATGATGGCGATGATCTCGGCCGCGACAAATCACAAAGTCGGAGCGGATCAGATCACCGTTCAAAGTACCCTCATGGACGGAGATTGCTGCAAGGTAAAGATCATAGTCGGCTAAGGCTGTATGTCCGCGGCCGCCTGCTTGCCGCCCGAGTGTTGCTGGCGCCCGACTGCCGCCCTACGTGCTGCCCGACGTGCGGCCATCCCAAAGACCTCCCAATAAGTTAAATCGCCTCAGGCTAGATAGCTTCGGGCGGAATCGCCCCAGGCGAGAATCGCCTTCTGCCCGAGACTCCTCTCTGGCTAGCTACCTGATAGACCAACCTTCAGGCCTAGGCAGAGGGGAGTTTCATAGTAGCAGGTGGCAAGGCTGCAAAGGGGCAAGCCTGCCTGGCAGTCTGGCAGCCAGAAACTTTTTTGGCAGGCCCTGCTTCTTTTCATTGCCGGATGAGTATGTTATAATATTGGTTGCAGCGGCCCCGTAGCTCAGAGGATAGAGCAGCGGTTTCCTAAACCGTGTGTCGGAGGTTCGACTCCCCCCGGGGCCGCCAATTCTGCTAATGTCAGACCCCTGCTAGTGCAGGGGTTTTTTGTTTATCCGACTCGCCGCGGCCCACTACGCGACTCACTGCTGGCACGAAAGTGCGTGCCATGCGATCTGATTACTCTGCCTGGCAGGACAATGCTCATTAAATGGCGAAATATGGTATTGCTCAATATCACATGGCAACGCCACATTGTTTGGAAAGGTTGATGGACGTGCCGACCAGG
>JBMNNY010000065.1:0-10711 GCA_050942765.1 Bacillota bacterium
TGGTCGGTCCATGGCGGGTTTGAATGCTTCCCTTCCTCTCATTTAAAAAATGGGGGTATTATCCCCCATTGTAACCGGATAATTATTTTGTGCTATTGGAGACGGAAGCCCAGCCCGGCCTGCAAAGTCGGAAATACAAATTCGCTGCCGATCTGGTAAAAACCATAGGCACCGATGTTAAAAGATAAGATGCTTTCTGTGGAAATATTCATATTGGCAGCGTAGTGAATCGTAAAGTTGTCCCATTGGAAGCCAAGCGGGTCGAAATAATAAGAAGCACCGGCACGTGCGAAAAACTCTACATATTTTCCGACTGGCAGACGTGCAATGACGCCAATCTCCGGATCAACAGCCAGGAAGTTTGTACTATTGAAGCCGTAAAGTGCGCCAAAGTGTAGGCCAACATATTCATTGAAAGCGATTTGCACGCCGATTTGGGAAACAGCTTCAATCGGAGCGACTTCGCCTTCATAATATGCCTTAAGCCAAAAGTAGAGATTCATTTCCTTATCAAAAGGAAAGTAAAGTTCCAGATAGCCGCCATATTTGGTTTGTGATAAATCATTGATATCCAACCATGGCGTAAATCCGACATCCAAATAGATATGCTCGGAGTAAAGACGCGGCGCAGCGGCGGCGGGGACAGCAAAGAAAATGCATAACAACATTGCGGTTAGTAAGGCAAGCCAAAACGTCCTTTTCAAGACGAATCCCCCAATCGTAGCATAATGTAGCTTGAATCCCTAAAACATTTCCGCAAAAAACCGTAATATCCTTCAAGTGGCAATGTGAAATGGAATGGCTAGAGATGGTATTTTTCACCGCGTGATATTTTGAAAGCGCGGTAAATTTGCTCCAGCAGAATGATGCGGATCATCTGATGCGTAAACGTCAGGTCGGAAAAAGAAAGTTTCCGGTCTGCTCTTTCAATTACGGAAGGCGCCAGCCCGGCGGCTCCGCCGATTATGAAGGTGATGCGGCTGTGTCCCCGAACGGCCAGGCTGTCAAAGGCAGCAGCCAGCCCCTCCGATGAGATGCGTTCGCCCGCAGGATCAAGGGCGATGACATAATGGTTGTCGTTAATGGCGGCGATTATCTTCTGGGCTTCTTTCTCTTTAATGGCGGCAATTTCGGCCGATGATGCCTGCGCGGGAACTTGCTCGTCCGGTAATTCGGTAATGGTGATGCGGGCATAGGGTTGCAGCCTCTTCAGGTACTCAGCGGCGGCATCCCGCCAGTATTTCTCTTTCAGCTTGCCGACAGCGATTATATTAAAACTGATCATGAGCGGAAATACATTACCAAAAAAACAATGCCGACGATAGCTGTAACAACGCCCCAAAAGCGGGTGGCTGTTAAGGCTATTTTATTATCCGAAACTTGTTGATTAAAAAGCCCGCCCAGAGCGAACCAGCGACTGCGCCAGACCTTCCATTTGGCGAAAAATGCCATCAGCAAACCAAGGACAATCAGCGCGATGCCCAGAATAAGCTTTATGATCGGTTCCATGACTATTCATTCCTTTCAGGGATGTCTTCCTCAATGCGAAGCTGATAGTTGGCCGGACAGGTGCAATAGCAGCAGATACCCGCGCCGGATTGCAGCGCTTCTACATTGGGGGCTGTTTCGAACTCCTCAATGAAATCGTCAATTGCCAGGTCAATATGGTCTTCGCAGGATTTGATCATCTTTTTCACCACATTTCAGTTTTTTGCGCCGGAGTGGCAGTAGGGCCGTATGCACGGGCCGTATGCAGCGCGCAAAGTCGAGGGCGGCGTGGCGCACTGCCACTACTCATAGCGCACTGTGCGCCACGTGCCGCGTCGTCACGCCGCGACTCCGCTCCGCGATGCCGCTCCGCGTCGCAGCGCTAATTACGAAGATTCTCCGACCGTGATAGTCAATTTCACAGTCTTATTACCCCGGATCACTTGCATTTCCAGGCGGTCTCCAATTGCCGTCTTTCCTAATATCATGCTCAGATCCTGCCCGGTGCGCAGTTCAGTGCCGTTAGCGCTGATGATAATATCACCGGGTTCCATACCGGCTTTATGTGCCGGACTGTTCCGTACCAGACGGTAAACGAACAGGCCGAAATCAGAACCTAAGCTGAGCCGGTATTGCTGCTCCAGACGGGCGCGTACCTCCGGATCAAGTGGAATGTAAGTAACCCCGATGAATGGCCGGCGTACACGGCCGTTTTCGATTAACTGCGCGGCAATGTCACGCGCAGTATCAATCGGAATGGCAAAGCCGATACCCTGAGCATCCTGAATGATGGCGGTATTAATGCCGATGACGCGGCCCTGACTGTCAAGAAGAGGCCCGCCGCTGTTGCCCGGGTTAATCGAGGCGTCAGTCTGGATCATATCATAGAGGATAATACCCTGTTGAGCATCGACTTCCAGCGAACGACCCAAGGCGCTAATCACCCCGGTAGTGACCGTATTCTGGAATTGTTGACCCAGTGGATTTCCGATGGCAATAGCCACCTGACCAACCCTTAGATTGCTGGAACTGCCCAAGTCAGCCAGAGGTAAATCGGAACCGTTAATCGACAATACTGCCAAATCAGTTTGAGCATCATTACCAACCACTTTGGCAGGAAACTCGCGGCCATCAGACAGAATCACGCTGATACGGTTGGCGGTACCGACGACATGTGAGTTGGTCAGAACGTAGGTGGTATTACCATCAGTCCGGAACAGGACGCCGGAGCCGAGGCCTTCAATTTCACGTCTGCTGGGCTGAATGCCAAAAAAGTCCCATACCAGACGCTCTTCGGTAGTCGTGATCATCGCGACCGCTGGTCCGACCTTATTGACCACATTGACAGTAGCTTCCTCAATGGTCAGCATAGGGGAATTAAGGGGAGTAGGGTTCGAATCCTGTTGCGGAGGGGAAACCTGCGAACCACCAGGAATTTGCGCTATTCCAAGCCCGGAGAAATGCAGCACTCCTACTACGACTGCTGCTCCGAGAATTGCGCAAGAAAGGGCGATCGCTATTAAGGTGCCGACTCCAAATAGGAACTTTTGACGATAGATACGCATAGCGTACTCCTCCATTTTTTGGCGCTCGTTTGGTAAGCGAAAAGCCTAGATTAGCCGTCGGAAGCTTATCACGCCGCCTCTCGCCTGCTGCGCGAAATGCTTTAGTTAGCGGCAAACTGTTTCATGGTCGTAATCAGATTCTCAAGTAATTCAGGCGTTTCGGACTCAATATAGATGCGGACCAGCGGTTCTGTTCCGGACGGCCGCACAAGTACCCAACTGTTGCGCGACAAGATTAGTTTCACACCATCAATAGTCTTAACATCCAGCACTGCCAGACCGGTCGGATTGGCGGGAGGCGCGGTCTTAATGCGTTCGATCAGGGCATTCTTGCGCTCATTATCCAGATGCAGATCGATTCGGCGGCTATATACCGGACCTACCTTTTGAGCCAAATCAGCCAAAATAGCGGTGAGCGGCTTGCCAACAACGGCGCGCATTTCCGCAGCAAGCGCACAGGCGAGGATACCATCCTTTTCCGGGAGATGGCCCAGAATACTGAGGCCACCGCTTTCTTCGCCGCCGATGATCACTTGCTCTTTACGCATACTTTCCCCAATGTACTTGAATCCTACAGGAGTCTCGCGCACCGGTAGGCCGTAAAGTGCGGCAATTCGGTCAATCAGATGGGTGGTGGCGACGGTGCGTGCCACAACGCCCTTAAAGCCGCGGTATTCTGCCAAATAATACAGGAGCAGGGCGATCAGCTGATTAGGCGTGATATAAGCACCGCTGCTATCGATAATGCCAAACCGATCCGCATCGCCATCGGTGGCCATGCCAAACCCGTGCGTTTCAACAACCCGGGCCGTCAGCTCTGACAGGAATTCTTCCTTAGGCTCCGGCATGCCGCCACCGAACAATGGATCCCGGTTAGTATGCAAAACGGTCAGGTTAGCGTCACTGAGCAAGGCATCCAGATACCCGCGCCCGGTAGCGTACATCGCGTCATAGAACAGGGGCAGTCCAGCTTTGGCAATGGCGGCGGTATCAACAAGCGTCCGCATATGTGTCAGATAATGATCTTTTGGATCAAGAGCTTCGGGTTGCAGATTAGGCGCGGGCGCAGCAGAGCCTTCTTTATGGTCGCCTTCGGCGTCGCCCAAATCTCCCAAAAAGCGTTCGATTTCCGCCGTGATCTCCGGTGAGGCCGGCCCGGCGTATTCCGGGATAAACTTAATGCCGTTATATTCCGGCGGATTATGGCTGGCCGTGATCATGATCGCGCCAAACGCGCCCGTATCACGAACGGCATGGGCCACGACCGGGGTGGGAGTATCTCTGACGGTGCGCAGCACCCGGATTCCTTTGCCAAGGAGTACTGTGGCGGCGGCATCCGCGAAACGTTCCGAAAGGAATCGCGTGTCATAACCGATCACGATTCCCCGCTGCGCCCCGCCGTGAGCATTTACATGTTTTGCAATGGCGGCCGCCACTTTGCGAACCCCCGCAAATGTAAATTCTTCGGCCATGATCGCACGCCAGCCATCGGTTCCAAACTTGATCACCAGTCATACCCCCGTAATAAAAAGGTCATATTAGATCACAATAGATTACATTTAGATATTAAAGCGGAAGTTAACGATGTCGCCATCTTTCATGACATAGTCTTTACCTTCTAAGCGGAATAATCCCTGTTCGCGTACTTTGGCCATGGATCCCAAACGATGCAGATCCTCATAGGAGACAATTTCGGCGCGGATAAAACCGCGTTCGATGTCGGAATGTACTTTTCCGGCTGCTTTTTTGGCTTCCGTTCCCTGGTGAATCGTCCAGGCACGCACTTCATCTTCGCCGACAGTAAAGAAAGAGATAAGGCCAAGTTGAGCATAGGCGGCGCGGGCCAGGCGTTCAATGCCGGATTCGGTCACGCCCAGATCCTTGAGGAAGGCATCGCGTTCTTCGTCAGGAAGTTCGCTGATCTCCTGTTCGGTGCGGGCGCTGACTGTTAAGAGAGGGATATCTTTGGCGCGGGCATACTCGGCCAATTCAGCTTTTCCAGGATAATCATCGGTAGCCAGGGCATCTTCACCGACATTGGCGACAAGGATCACGGGCTTTTCGGTCAGGAAGCCGTAATCACGCAAGGCAGCCTGCTCTTCCGGGATCCAGTCGATTGAACCAATGCGGCCTTCACTTTCAAGGACTTCCTGACATTTTTTCAAAGTAGGCAGTTCAATTGGATTTTCCTTGCCCTTCTTGCCGCCTTCCAGGCGCTCGATTCGCTTTTCGACGATTTCAAGATCGCTAAGCAGTAATTCGGTATGTAGCAGCTCGGCATCCCGCACCGGATTAGTGGACCCTTCCGGATTTGGGACCATCGGATTATCAAAGGCCCGGACAACCTGGACAAGGGAATCCGCTTCCCGGACTCCGGCCATAAACTGATTCACGCCGCCCTTGGCAGCCGACCCGCGCGCCAATCCTGGCACATCGACAAATTCAATCTGGGCATAAATCGTTTTGCGCGGTTTGTACATATTAGATAGGAAATCGATACGACGATCCGGAACTTTGGCAATTCCCAGATGGGACTCCATTTTTCCGGAACCCGTTTCAACATGCCCTTCAGTCAGTAAGTTGAATAATGTTGTTTTACCAGCGGACGGGAGTCCTACAATTCCAATGCGCAAGATAATTCCTCCTTCAGCTCAGGTAGTCCATCTAATTGATCCGGTTTCTTCGACAGAATAGCCTCCGAGTCCAACAATTTCCTGCTTAAAGGATTCATCGGCCAGGACTTCCCGCAGTGCGCAAATCATGGCGCTGTCGAAGATGTCGGCAGGGATAATCAAATCATACCATTCGCTGCCGATTGGGATGAAGTCCAAATCTAGTGCGGCGGCGGCAGCGAAAATGCCAATTCCGGCGTCAACTGATCCGGCGGAGACGGCCGCGGCAACTGCCAGGTGCGTGTATTCTTCGGTCTCATAGCCAAAGATGGCGTTTGGGTCGATCTGCTCCCGGGACAGCAGCCAGTCCAGCAGCACTCTGGTTCCCGAACCTCTTTGTCTGTTGATGAAGCGCACTCCCGGCCGGGTGAGATCATGCAATGTTTTTAGGTTTAAGGGATTCCCTTTGGCGACCATAAATCCCTGCTCCCGGCGGACCAAAGAAAGCCCGATCAGCTTCATCTCCGGCAGATATTTATTGGCATAGTCCACATTATAACGGCCGGTTTCGGGATCGAGAAGATGCGAGCCGGCAATCAGGGCTTCGCCGCGCTTCAGTGCCATTAGCCCGCCCAGACTGCCAAGCGGCGCAGAGGCCAGCGAATACGGGGGGCGGCGGCGCATCAGGCGGCCGTTGATGATATCAAGGGTCAAATCATGACTGCCGCCCAGCAAAATCTGACGGTTCAAGGCGGAGAGTTCGCGGTAAAGTTCAACTTGGACGGTTTGTCCGGCTTCGATGCCGGTTTGTCCGCGTGGTATGATCACGCGGCCATCCGCGCGTGCCAATGAGCTGATGACGCCAGCGCCTCTGCTGAGCGGCAGGGCTGTCAGGGTGCTGTTGACCGATCCCAGGCGCACCTGAACGAATTCATCCACTCCGCCGGAAGATTCCAGGCGCCGACCAAAGCGCGCTGTGGCGACCTTTTTGTCGGATGGGGCGAGTGGGGCGCGACCGCTTTTGGCGGCAACGATGGGCGCCAGGTATAAATCGGCAATAGTAGCGGCCGAAACCGGGTAGCCAGGAATGCCGATGAGTGGCTTGCCCGGGGTGGGTGGCGGCGCTGTGGCCGATCGTGCGACGGCCGACGGTGTGGTAGCTGACGGTGCGGTGGCCGATGGCGCGGCCGCTGATGGTGCGACGGCCGACGGCGTGGCAGACGCTGGCGTGGCAGACGCTGGCGTGGCAGACGCTGGCGCGGTGACCGCCAGAATAACCGGTTTGCCCGGCTTAGCGGCAACGCCATGCACCAGAATCTGCCCGAACTCACTAATAACGGTGGACGCATAATCATCGCGCCCGGCGGATGAGCCTGCGAGCAGGCAAACTGCATCACACTCTGCCAGCGCAGTCGCAACGCATGCCTTAATGACTGCCGGGTCATCGGGCTGGGACGGATAGATCCTGGTTTCGGCTCCCCAGCGGCGTAAGTAGGCGCGCAGCATCGCCGAGTTATATTCGGCAATATCGCCGGGTTTGCTGACTTTCCCGGGCTGAACCAGTTCCGGACCGGTCGGAATCAGCGCGAAAAGCGGGCGCTTTAATACGCGAACAGAAAGGACACCGGCGGCCAGCAAAGCCCCGATATCAGCCGGACCCAACTGGTAGAGTGCCGGAAACAGCAGCTCGTTTTTGACAATATCTTCACCGACCATGCGCACATGGTGCCAGGGAGGAACTGCGCTTGTGATAGTAACGTTTTGATCATTAATATTGATCAAATCTTCCCACATGACAACGGCGTTGTATCCTTCCGGGATAGGATCACCTGTATCTACGATAATTGCCTGGCTGCCCAGAGCCAGCGTGACCGGGGTGTGATCCGAAGCACCGGCAGTGTCTGCGGCGCTGACAGCTACTCCATCCATGGCAGAAGCGGGATAGTGTGGTGATGAGACGAGCGCATAAACAGGGGCGGCAAGAGCGCGTCCATCTGCTGTCTCAGAGGCAATGGTCTCAATGGTGTGGGCATCAAACCAGCCAGCCTGCTCCAAAGCGTCCTGAAAGCGCCGTAGTGCTTCATCAACAGGGATCGGGTCGAGATAGAGTTTGCGGCGTGCCAATGGAATGGCGCGGCCACTGCGCTCAGCATCTTTTTGATCAGTCAAATTGCTCAACCTCCACAATTTCGCCTTTCTGAAATCCTTCGCTGTCGAGTGGGATCCTGACAATCCCATCAATGCGTGCCATGGTCGTAATCAGGCCGGATTTTCCCAGTACAGGGACAGCAATGGGTAACGCATCGTGCACATTTGGGAGCATACCGACGTGGATGTCATTCGGCCCATTCGGCTTGCCCTTGCATGCGTTTTCGTATGCGGCTTCGGTGCGATCGTGCAAACGAACCCGGTAAAAATCCTCACGACCGGGAGCGGAGGGAAGATTCGCTGCCAGACGCGCCCTAATCATGGCGCGGCGCGGTGGTGAGGTGCCAAGCAGGGCTGAGATTAGTGCATCGCCAAACAGTCGCCAGGCAATCATAGCTGAAACCGGATGTCCGGGCAGGCCAATGACCGGGATCCCGTTGATATTCCCCAAAACAGTTGGCTTACCGGGTTTCACAGCAATGCCGTGAACCATTACCCCGGGTTTGCCAGCCCGATTGATGGCGCTAATTGTATAATCGCGATCACCGACGGAACTGCCGCCGCTTAAGATGATTAAATCACAATCGGAGAGCGCTTGTTGCAGCGCTGTGGCAAGCAGATCAGCATCGTCATGCAGCAGCCGGGCAGAGGTAACGCGGCCGCCGGCTTTATCGATCAGGGCGGCGATTGTATAAAGATTAATATCGCGAACCTGTCCCGGCTCAGGATTGGCATCGATCGGTATTATTTCATCACCAGTCGATAAAATGCAGGCACGAGGTTTGCGAACAACCCGCACAGTGGTGCAACCCAGGGCAGCCAATAATCCTATTTCGCCGGAGCTGATCCTTTGCCCCGCTGGCAGCAGCAAATCGCCGCGCGCGGCATCCTCATCCTCCAGCAGGACATTGTCGCCGGGGGCCACGGGGCGGCTGATCTGTACCAAGTCAGCCAGCGTTTCCGTGTATTCCACCATGACGACCGCGTCGGCGCCACCCGGGATCATGCCACCGGTAGGCACCCAGGCCGTCTGCCCGGGCAGTAGGGTCAGAGTGGCAGGTTGTCCAATGCGAACTGTACCGGCCAGATTCAGAATAGCCGGTAAGCCTTCGCCAGCCCCAAAAGTATCTTTGGCGTGCACGGCATAGCCGTCGACAGTTGAACGGCGGAAACCGGGCAAATTAGCGGTGGCGCGCAGGTCATCCGCCAGAATGCGGCCATAGGCTTCCTGCAGGGGCAGATCCTCATACTTGTCAATGCGCCTGATATCGTTCAGCCATAATTCCAAAGCCTCGGCAGCTGGAGTTAATGAAAAAAACTGGTGCATGAATACACACTCCAATACTGCATAGTTGCCATAAAGTCTGGATAGTTATTGAGTTATTTCTGCTAATGGTCTTTATTCCCTTCTGATCCGCAATTCATTCCCATCAGGTCATGTTCGGAGATATTGGCGCATATTGACGTAAATGTTGAAAACGTCTATAGTTAAGTCAAGCATGACTGATAGATGTTATTAATATTCGTTAGTAATATGGTTATTTGCGAGGCGGTGTTTTGATTTGAAGAAGAGTAGGCATTTGATGATGATGCTGGCGATGGTGGCGGTTTGCACACTGGTGCTGTTGATTCCGGGCGCTGGCGGCGGAAAGGCTGTGGCGGATGAAGCAGCAGATGCAGATAATGCGGCAGACGATAGTGCTACTGCCGGGAAAGAACCGCAAGTTATCACGATGATGTCTACGGGTGACCTGCACTTAGGCAGTTGGGCGGAAAAAAGTTCGCGTCCCAATGAACCCGGTTACCTTTTCGGCGTTATCCAGCCGCTGCTTGATAAAGCCGATGTTCTAACCGGAAATTTGGAGTGCCCGCTATCGACCAAGGGTGAGGTTTATGTGCCCAAGGAGTATACATTGCGGGCTAATCCGCGCATGGTCGCTGAGCTTGTGGCAGCGGGTTATGACTATGTCAGCCTGGCGAATAATCATATGATGGATTATGGTCCGCTGGCATTGCAGGAAACTCTGAAGGTACTCAAGGACAACGGGATAGCTTATTCCGGTGCCGGAATGAACCTGGAGGAAGCGCGGCGCTGTGCCTATTTGACAATCAAGGACGTACGATTTGCGTTCCTTTCCTTCTCAAATACCTATCCTACCGAGTTTTACGCTGGCAAGTCGCGTGCGGGAACAGCGCCGGGATATCCGGATTACATTAAGAAGGATGTTGCGGCTGCTGCCAAGCAGGCGGATATTGTAGTGGTTTCTTTCCATTGGAGCGGAGAACATTACACCGATCCGAAGCAATACCAGATTGACTATGCCAAAATGGCTATTGATAGCGGGGCTGACATAGTCATCGGGCACCACCCGCATGTTTTGCAGGGCATTCAGGTATATAAAGGGAAGTACATTGCTTACAGTCTGGGCAACTTCTTATTTGGCACTTATTCCACCAAAAGGGTTCAGGATAGCGCAGTTTTCGAGTTTACTATTGAAAACAAAGAAGTGACGGGACTCCGGTTTTATCCGGTATTGGTCGAAAACCGCATCGTGCAGTTCCGTACCAGATTGCATGATGCCGAAAACAGTGCGCGCGTGATCCGCGACATGCAAGCCTATTCCAAGCGCTTCGGCACAATAATTGAGAACGTCAACGGCGTGGGCGTAGTCAGACTGGGAAAATAAGTGCGCACGACGCACGATAAGATAAGAGCGCACGCAGAACGCGCCAAAAAAAGAACGCACAACGAACAAAGGAACAAAAAAGGGGACAGGCCCGGGGTCGGGCCTGTCCCCTTTTTTGATCCAACGAACGATCGATCGGGGACTGGTTTATTTCGGCCATTTTGATCCTTTTGGGGACAGGTTTAAATTGGGTCAAAATGGCCGAAATAAA
>JBMNNY010000067.1:0-10668 GCA_050942765.1 Bacillota bacterium
GAAGCGATCGAAAGGTGATTTTACTTCGTAGCTTGACAAACAGAATGGGAGGAAGGATAATGCGAAGATACCTTTTGCTTTTCTTTGTTCTGTCCTTAATCCTGGCATCTACATTTGCAACTACAGCTGCGACGCAACAACTGACTTTTGCCACGGGAGGAACATCCGGAACCTATTACCCGCTTGGAGAAGCTATGGCTCAAGTATGGAATAACAACATATCTGGGATCCAGGTTTCAGTACAGGCAACAGGAGCTTCTGCTGAGAATATCCGTTTGCTTAATAACAAGCGAGTAGACCTGGCCTTCGTACAGAACGATATTAACCACTATGCCTACAGAGGCATCGAAATTTTCAAAGGTGAAAAGCTTCCCGACTTCAAAGTAATTGCCGCTTTGTACCCGGAGACCGTACAAATAGTGGTTCGGGCCGAAAGCAACATTAGAACCGTTGCTGATCTTAAAGGGAAGCGTGTATCGGTCGGAGCCTCTGGCAGCGGCGTAGAAGCAAACGCCCGTCAGATCTTGGGTAATGCCAAACTCACTTATCGTGATCTGACCCCCGTCTTTCTGCCATTTGCCGAATCGGCCGAAGAGCTAAAACACAATAATATCGATGCCTTTTTTGTTGTAGCCGGTCATCCGACTGCCGCCATTCAAGACATCGCCACCCAACTCAAAATCCGAATCCTGGACTTTTCCGAAAAAGAACTGCAAAGCCTGCGCCATGAATATGAGTTCTACAGCAAGGTTTTTATCCCAGCAAGTACTTACAATGGACTCGTGCCCCCGGCAACCACTGTTGCAGTAAAGGCCTCACTCGTCTGCAGCTCTAACCTCGATAATAACTTGGTGTACAACCTTACCAAAGCTTTATTTGAGCATCGTCGGGAGCTCGACCATCCCAAAGCCAGCGAATTTAGTCTGCAGCATGCCAAGGCCGGCATTACGACACCGTTCCACCCCGGCGCTCTTAGGTATTATAGCGAAAAGGGCATTGATTGATGTCTTGCCACCGCCCTGCTCCTTATCTTTGGGTCCAATACTCCTGAATCCCCTGCGCAATGGCGGTGGCCAGCTGTTCGCGGTATTCTACGTCCTGCATCAGCTGGCGATCGGCGCTATTAGTGATAAAGCCTATTTCGATTAGTATCGTCAGGCATTGGGTAGAGTTGACCACACGCATACTGCTGGTCGGCAGGGGTTGCTGTTTGCTATAGGGCTGCAATTTGAGCAGCTGTGCCTGCACCGCCCCGGCAAGCGCTTTACCATCCTCTGATCCGCGCGCATAGAACACGATTGAACCTCGTTCATTCTCATCAGAAGAAGAGTTAACATGCAAGCTGATTAGTATCGTCGCGTCATACGCCTGACTCAGGAAGACCCGCCCCCATAAATCACGGCGATGCCGCCCGGCTTTTAAATCCGGAGAGAGATAACTCAGTTCCTGATCCGACCAGCGCGTCAGGTCGATAGTCGCCCCCTTCGACTCCAACAGCTCCCGCAACCGGAATGCCAAATCCAGATTAATATCTTTTTCATAAAGTTTAAATTTCTCGCCAGTCCCCGGATCAATGCCTCCGTGACCAGGATCAATCAGAATACGAGCCTGCTGTAAAACCCCGGGAGTCGTATTAAGGACCGGCTCGGCCAAATCGTAAGTGATGCCAGATAAAAACAGGATAACGGTCAGCACCAAAATAGGCGCTGGCCTGATTAAGACAATCAAGGTCGGCTTGCGCATGGCACTCTTCCTTTAAATACCTAAATGGGAGTAGTAAACGGGACAGAGGCGCGAGTTGTCGCCCCACCTTGCCCTTCAGTGCTTTAGCACTTATATATTTTATTATGATAATATATCATCACGTAGAAGGATAAATATGGGCAAAGATAGAACTTCTTTTCAAAATATGGGGGTAACTGTACCCCAAATTGGGGAGGAAAGATTATGCGGAGATATCTCGTGCTGATGCTTGTTCTATCATTAGTATTGGCAGCCACCCTCACTACGGCAGCCGCGACCCAGCTGACCTTTGCCACCGGAGGAACATCGGGAACCTATTATCCACTCGGCGGAGCAATGGCCCAGGTATGGAATAAGTATGTTTCCGGTGTCAACGTCTCCGTACAGGCAACCGGTGCTTCAGTTGAGAACATTCGTCTGATCAACAAGAAGCAGGTCGATCTGGCCTTCGTACAGAACGACATCAACCACTATGCTTACAATGGCATAGAGACTTTCAACGAAAAGCTTCCTGATTTCAAAGTTATTGCCGCTCTGTATCCTGAAACCGTGCAGATCGTTGTCAAAGCGGACAGCACCATTAAATCTGTCGCCGACCTCAAAGGTAAGCGCGTATCAGTCGGCGCTCCCGGCAGCGGCGTGGAAGCCAACGCCCGCCAGATTTTAGGAAATGTCAATCTTTCTTATCGCGACATGCAAACCTTCTTCCTTTCGTTTGCTGAATCGGCAGACCAGCTCAAAAACGGACATATTGATGCCTTCTTTATCGTAGCTGGCCATCCGACTGCAGCCATTCAGGACATCGCTGCCCAGCATAAGATCAGAATCCTGAACTTCAGCGACAAAGAAATTGAAAGCCTCCGCAAGGAATACGGGTTCTACAGCAAAGTTAACATCCCGGCGAATACTTACAGCGGACAGACCGAAGCCGTGACGACTGTTGCGGTTCAGGCAGCGCTCGTCTGCAAATCTGATCTCGATGAGACTTTGGTATACAATTTGACCAAAACCTTATTCGAGCATGTAAATGAGCTTGGTCATGCCAAAGCCAAAGAGTTTAGTCTGCAGAACGCCAAGGATGGTATTTCGACCCCGTTCCACGCCGGCGCCCTGAAATACTTCAACGAAAAAGGTATCAAATAATTTTTGTCCGTTCATGGAGGACCGGGCGGGCCAACCGCCCGGTTTCTGTACAATCATGAAAAACTTGAAAAGATTTTTGCCAGGCATATGGATCATTTTGGCCGTAATTTTGCTGGCGGTCTGTATGTGGCCGGGACAGCTTTATTTGGAGATCAGGGACCGGCAAAGCGGTCGCCTGTTATCTGCCGGTCAAGTGCAACGCGGTTCCATCGTAACCTTGCGCTTTACGCATTCAGTTGCCAAGCGGCCTGTGGATGAGCTTTGGGAAGTATCTGCGGATAAAGTATTGATCCTGAAAGAAACAGTTTATGATTCTTTTGGAGCTGGATTACCAACTGATCTCGGGCCAGGAGAAAAGATGGAGATTCATGAGAACTACCTCCGAATTTATAACATGGATCGTGTTTTGCCATCCGTTAACCTGGCCGTCGGCACAATCGCTGATCATCACCTGTTCTATGGAGCGAAGCAACTGCGCCTGAGCGAGTTAGCCGCTCCCGGTACCCTAATCACGATTATGGTCACAAGGCGCCCGTTTTGGTGGGCCAGTGCCATGCGGCTTACTGGGCACACCAGATGGCCTTGATCATATATCTTTGATTACCTACGATCCAAATCTTTGTTGGAGAAAGGAGCACAGCCATGGATGATCTAAATGACAAAAAGGTAACAAAGGTCATGGAAGGTGTAGATGGTGACCTGGTCCCCGAAATTGATGTCGACGAAATGATGGCGAAATACGATAAGGAATCCAGTTTTCGCCGCTACAAAGGCGTTATGTCTATTATCATTTCCATAATTGCACTGGCGTTTGCCGGTTACCAGCTATACACGGCTCAGTTTGGAATTTTTACCGCCCAGGTTCACCGGCCGATCCACTTGTGCTTCGTACTATTATTGGCATTTTTGTTATATCCGGCGCGCAAGAAAAGTCGCGAACGCCTGACCGCGGTTGATGTCCTCTTGGCGCTTGCCACAGTGGCCGTCGGCATCTACATGGTCGCAAATCACTGGGAACTCGCGTTCCGCGCCGGTGACTACACGACGCTGGATCTAATCATTGGCGCGGTGGGCATCTTCCTGGTGATTGAAGCCACCAGACGCGTGGTTGGATTGCCGATCGTCATTGTTGCCTTGGTATTTCTGCTGTATAACTACTTTGGCAAATACATTCCCGGTTTTATGCAGCACATTGGTTTCCCTGTCGACCGCATTATCAGTCACATGTGGTTTACTACGGAAGGAATTATGGGAATTCCGCTGGGCGTTTCATCAACATTTATTTTCCTGTTTATTATGTTCGGAGCGTTTCTTGAGAAAACCGGCATCGGTAAATTCTTTATCGATATTGCCAATGCCATTGCAGGTCGAGCTTCCGGCGGTCCGGCCAAGGTTGCCGTCATTACCAGTGCGCTGGAAGGTACTGTTTCAGGAAGTTCGGTTGCCAATACGGTTGGCTCCGGCAGCTTCACCATTCCAATGATGATTAAGCTCGGCTATCGGCGCGAATTTGCCGGAGCAGTCGAAGCCGCCGCTTCTACCGGTGGTCAGCTCATGCCGCCTATTATGGGAGCCGCGGCCTTCCTGATGTCCGAGTTTACAAAAACGCCTTACGTTGAAATTGCGAAATCTGCTATTATTCCGGCATTGCTCTTTTTCGCAGGCATTTTTATCACAGTTCATTTAGAGGCCAAAAAGACCGGGCTGAGAGGACTGCCCAAAGAAGAAATTCCTAGCTTCTGGACACTTTTGAAGAGGCAAGGTTATTTGTTTCTGCCGCTGGTAGCGATCATTTACATGCTGGTAGAAGGACGCACACCGACTTTTGCCGCCCTTTTTGGCATTTACACAGCAATTGGTGTGGATCTTATTTCTACGCTTGTCCTCGCCATTCGTAAGAAGAGACTAAAGGCCACGATGATCGAGTTCTTCTGGGATTGTGTCAAGGCCTTAGAGACTGGTGCCAGAGGAGCAGTGGGGGTCGCTTTGGCCTGCGCTTCCGCCGGTATCATCGTTGGAACAGTCACACTAACCGGGCTTGGCCTGAAAATGGGAGATGGCCTGGTGTCCCTGGCGCAGGGCAATCTACTCCTGACGCTGTTTTTCACCATGATCACTTCCTTGATTTTGGGCATGGGCGCGCCGACCACTGCCAACTATGTTATTACGTCGACAATTGCCGCCCCGGCTTTGATAAAATTGGGTGTGCCTATGCTGGCTGCCCATATGTTTGTCTTCTATTTCGGAATTGTGGCCGACGTCACACCGCCGGTGGCGCTGGCGGCTTTTGCGGGAGCCGGTATTGCGAAAGCGAACCCGCTGAAGACCGGTGTTAATGCTACTAAGCTGGCCATTGCGGCGTTTTTGGTGCCATACTTCTTCGTTTACTCGCCAACCCTGCTCCTGATCAATACTGATTGGGTGGTGGCCATCAGAGTGGTCATTGGCGCACTGCTGGGTATGGTTTGCGTTGGCGCTGCTACGGAAGCATGGTTCCTGACCAATTCGCCATGGTGGGAGCGCATCATTTTCCTGGCAGCGGGCCTGCTGCTAATTGAACCGAGCATAACTACTGACCTTATTGGCGCGGCGTTGATGGCTGCTGCCATTATTCTGCAGGTTGTGCGCCGGAATATGCAGCGCACTTCGAAACCCGGGTTGGCGGCATAAGCGCATAGGCGCGAGCCCAGTCGCATGTGCGCAAACGCATAGGCGCATTAGCGCAAGCAAGTGCACGACGCAAAGTGCAATGCGCAAAAAAAACCGCATCTCACGTGTGTAACGTGAGGTGCGGCTTTTCGTTTTACCGGGTGCGATTACTGACGCGATTACAGCAAATCCCGATAAAGCGGATACTTTTCGGTGAGCATATGGACGCGGCTTCTGGCCTCTTCCATAGCTTTCTCATCATTTAGATGCGTCAGGGTCCAATAGATAATATCCGCCACTTCCTGATAATCGGCTTCTTTGAAGCCGCGGGTGGTGGTGGCCGGGGTTCCGAGGCGCAGACCACTGGTCACAAACGGTTTCTCCGGATCGAACGGGATGGCGTTCTTATTAACGGTAATTCCGATATCGTCCAGAGCTCTTTCGGCCACTTTGCCGGTCAGTCCAACGTTGCGAGTATCAACCAGCATCAAATGGTTATCAGTGCCGCCAGATACGAGGCGGAAACCTTTTGCGGTCAGGCCGCTTGCCAGAGCCTGTGCATTGCGGAGCACCTGCTCCTGATAGGTCTTAAACTCGGGCTGCAAAGCTTCGTGGAAGGCCACCGCTTTGGCTGCAATTACATGCATTAGCGGACCACCCTGCAGACCGGGGAAGATCGCCTTATCAATCGCCTTTGCATATTCTTCTGTGCAAAGGATCATGCCGCCACGCGGACCACGCAAGGTCTTGTGCGTTGTGGTCGTTACAAACTGGGCATATGGTACCGGGCTGGGATGCAGACCGACGGCAACCAGACCGGCAATGTGTGCCATGTCTACCATGAGAGGACATCCGACTTCGTCGGCGATTTCGCGCAGCCGTTTGAAATCGATGATGCGCGGATAAGCGCTGGCACCGGCGACCAGAAGCTTGGGCTTGTGTTCGAGGGCCAGTTTGCGTACCTCATCATAATCGATGGTCTCGGTCTCACGGGAGACACCATACGAAACAAAGTTAAAATAGAGGCCGGATAAGTTGACGGGGCTGCCATGAGTCAAATGTCCGCCATGGGCCAGGCTCATGCCAAGTACGGTGTCACCCGGCTTCAGTACTGCCAGATAGACCGCGGTGTTGGCGGAAGCACCGGAATGCGGCTGTACGTTTGCATGATCAGCGCCGAACAGCTTTTTGGCACGCTCGATGGCCAGGTTTTCGGCGACATCCACAAATTCGCAGCCGCCGTAATACCTTTTGCCGGGATAACCTTCGGCGTATTTGTTGGTGAGTACGGAGCCCTGCGCGGCCAAAACCGCTTTGCTCACAAAGTTTTCGGAGGCAATCAATTCAATTTTGTCGCCCTGTCGTTTGGTTTCGTTCTCGATGACCTGTGCTAACTCAGGGTCAACCTTCGCCAAAATTGGATTCACGAAACTCACTCCCATTTTTATTGTCCGATTGGCCGAGTACTACGAGTGGCCAGCACACACCGTCTCCAAAAAGTAACGGTGGATCCTGTCATCATCAGTGATTTCCGGGTGGAAAGCCGCCGCCAGGCAACATCCTTGGCGTGCCAGGACAATGCGTCCCTCGAACTCGGCAAGTACCTCAACTCCCGGACCTACCTTGCTAATATGGGGTGCGCGGATAAAGACGGCCGGAAATGGCCGGTTTTCGGCATCACCCGTAGCCGCTGATATTGGTGCCAACGCCGAAATTTCAATGTCAGTCTCACAACTGTCAATCTGGCGCCCAAACGAATTACGGCACACACTGATATCCATGACACCGATGCGCGGTTGATCAGAACCGGCGATTTCTTTGGCCAGCAAAATCAGGCCGGTGCATGTCCCAAAAGCGGGCATGCCTTGATCAATGCGGCGGCGCAAATAGGTGTCGAGCCCTAATCTCACCAGATGTTTACCGACGGTTGTGCTCTCCCCGCCTGGCAAGACCAGAGCATCCACTTGTTCTATTTCTTCTTGAACTCTGACCGGAACAGCTTCCGCACCGCATCTGGAGAGAGCCCAGATGTGTTCGCGAACTGCCCCTTGAAGTGCTAATACTCCTACTTTCATGGTGTTCAGCCCAGCTTTTTACCAACCGCGACTGGCGATTTTGTCTTCTTCTTTCATTGAACCGACGTTAATGCCGCGCATGGCATTGCCGATTCCCTTGGAAACCTCAGCCAGCATTTTCGGATCGTTGTAGTGGGCGGCAGCCTCGACGATTGCTTTGGCGCGTACTGCCGGATTATCGCTCTTGAAAATACCAGAGCCAACGAAGACTCCGTCCATACCAAGCTGCATCATCAGGGCGGCATCTGCAGGAGTCGCGATACCACCGGCAGCAAAGTTGACGACCGGCAGTCTGCCAAGACGGCGGACCTCTAGCAGTAACTCATAGGGAGCGCCATACTCTTTGGCAAGGCTCATGAGTTCCTCTTCGGGAGCATTCTGGACAATGCGAATCTCGTCCGTCATCTGACGGGCATGACGCACGGCTTCTACAACGTCACCGGTTCCGGCCTCACCTTTGGTACGAATCATGGATGCGCCTTCGCCGATTCTGCGCAGTGCTTCGCCAAGGTTCCGCGCACCACACACGAACGGCACTTTGAAGGCATGCTTGTTGATGTGATACTTCTCATCAGCCGGGGTTAGAACTTCACTTTCGTCGATATAGTCAATACCAATTGCCTCAAGAATTTGAGCCTCAACAAAGTGGCCGATACGAGCTTTAGCCATGACTGGAATTGTGACGGCGTCCATGATCTTTAAGATCATTTCCGGATCGCTCATTCTGGCAACTCCACCTGCTGCGCGGATATCGGCAGGCACTCTCTCAAGTGCCATAACAGCTACTGCGCCTGCATCCTCGGCAATTTTGGCCTGTTCCACATTGGTAACGTCCATAATAACGCCGCCTTTGAACATTTCGGCCAGACCTTTCTTTACGGTTCCAGTCCCTTTCTCGACCATTAGTCTTCCTCCTTATCGAAGTCGCGCTATCTTTTATATGATAGACGCACTCATACCTCTCCAATTTTCAATTCTACTATGTTTCGCTGATAAAGGCAATGGACGCATCAAAAAAGACTGTCCCGTTAACACGGAACAGTCTGTCAAATGCTGGCTCCCCGAGTTGGATTCGAACCAACAACCACCCGGTTAACAGCCGGGTGCTCTACCGTTGAGCTATCGAGGAATCTCGTAACACTATGATAATAGCACGATTAAGTCGGCTAGTCAATCAGCAATTATATCCAAAATGATCAAAAGCACAGCTGCGAGAGCTGCGAGCTAGTTAGCCGATTTGTTGACAGAAAAATATTTGCGGGAAATATCGTCAAGCATACGGGCGGTTTCGCTCAGCTGACTGGCCTGATTGGCGACGCTCTCAATATCAACAGCCTGGCTTTGGATTGATACCGAGATCTCCTGCGTTCCGGCAGCGGTCTCTTCAGAAAGACTGGCTAGCCCGCTGGCGGCATCCATAATACAGTTGTTTTCCGCAACCAGTTCTTCCATAGCCATATAGACTTTTCGGACCTGTTCACTGTTTTGCTGAATGGTATCCATGATGTTTTCAAAGCCTTCGCGTACTCCGTAAAAATCCTGTGTTCCCTTAGCTACCATTGCGGAGTCACGGCGCATGGATTCAAAGACCTCGTTGATTTCCTCCATGAACTTATTAACCGTAAATTCAATTTCCTTCGAACCTTGATTGGTCTGTTCAGCCAGACGGGCAATCTCTTCCGCAACCGCCAAGAAGCCTTTTCCGGCTTCGCCTGCCCGGGCAGCTTCAATATTGGCGTTTAAGGAAAGCAAATTGGTACGCTGCACCAAGTTATCCATGAAGCTCAGAATTTCACCGATTCTGAATGAGGTTTCCTTGATTTTCATCGTACCGATGGATAGTCGGTCCATATGAGCACCAACCTGTTGTAATCCGGCCATTGTCTCCTGAACCAGTTCAACGCCGCGGCTGGCTGCAAGAGATGCCCTTTCAAATGAGTTGGACAACTCTTCGGCTTTCTTGAGAATATCACCAGCGATAGAGTTAATCTGCACGACGTTTCCAGAGACTTGTGTTACATCGCTGGCCTGTACTTCGACCATATGAGCCATCTGTTCCATACCGGCAGCAACTTCCTCTGCGGAAGACTGCAATACTGCGGCGTGGCTGGAAAGGACTTCACTGCTCTGTAAAAGTGTTGTCGCGGTTTGGGACATCTGCTCCAGCACCTGATTTAATGAATCGTTCAAAACACGCTGCGCATCCTCGCGACGCTGCACTTCAAAAAGCAGACCGCAAGCCCGTCGGGTGGCGACAACCAGCGCGGGAACTGTGAGCAAATACATAAATCCTATGTAGATATAGGTACGGTAAGTGAAATTGTAAAACATAGGGTTGATGTCAACACCCGGGTATAATGCGATCAATATGCCGTGGACTGCCAAGGAGCCGATCGCCGTAAATATGATAAATTTTTGATCAAGGTAAATAGCGCTAAACGCCAGTATTAAAAAGAAGTAAAAAGGAGTGGCGGCGTTACGCGTATCCAGAAAGATCATCTGTACCAGGCCAAAGGCATTCAATATAAAGGATGCCAAATACCCGGAGTACTTGCTGAACTTGGGAATGCGCGTGGCTATAGCGAGACTCGCCCACAGCAAAACGCCAACCGTTGGTATGCCCCAGCGTAGAGCGGTAGAAAACCCTTTTAGCCACAAAAACATAGGATAGGCTGCCAGAATAGCACAAAGTATTACGATGACTACGACTCGATTTGTCCAGACCTGATGTCTTTCAAAAACGCTTCGGTCTTGTTGCTCTTTGGTTTCCTGCATTTTTCTTTTTCACCATCCAGTGTTTAGTTGCTTTCATCCTGTGAAATAAAAGAAGTTAAAAAGACTCTCTTTATTCTAATCGGAAAAGGTTGTGAAAAATTGAGTGCAAAGTAAAAAAAAGTAGTATTAAAGTGCCGAAGTGACAAAACGAATATAACAGGAAAATGGCAGCGAAAAAATGATAGGAGAGAAAAAAATATAAAAAGACGGCGCATAAAATGATGCACCGTCCTGGAAAATAAATTCCCGGCAAAGACCTACTCTCCCACCCCGTCTCCAGGGC
>JBMNNY010000109.1:0-7276 GCA_050942765.1 Bacillota bacterium
GTACGAGCAACTTGCGCTGCCGGAAGAAAAACTGGGCGATGCTATTAAGTTTCTGAAGGAAAACATGACTATTTCCGTGCAGATGTATCAGGGAGAGGCGATCGGTATTCAGCTGCCCAATACAGTTGAACTGGAAGTAGTGGACACCGATCCTGGTGTAAAGGGTGACACTGCCGCCGGCGGTACCAAACCGGCGAAGGTCGAAACTGGTGCCATTGTTAACGTTCCTCTTTTCATCAACATTGGTGATATTATTGCGGTAGACACGCGCAGCAAAGAGTATTTGAAGCGCGTATCGAAATAACAGCGCATCAAACAGGAACATATTTCTGGATTATGGGATACGGGACTCCGTCAACTGGCGGGGTCCTTTTTTATGTCGCCGCCGGGTTTTTATATCGGAGAGAGCTTTGCCGCCAGCCACCGTCGTCGCCTCCGTCGCCACCGTCGTCGCCTCCGTCGCCTCCGCCCTGGCCTCCGCCCTGGCCTCCGCCTCCGGCGGTTCGTGGCATATTTGGAGGGCATTGTCCATAATGATGGAAAGAGGGGGGACTGGCGTTGGCACAGTTTTCAGGTCGTTCCGGGGTGACGGCAACTGCGGCGACTTGCACAGCGGTGACCGATTTCCGGGATTTGATCCTGCCATTTCTGGCTCCTTCATTGAGAGGAAAATGTGCCGACATTTTGGCGGGATCATTGCCGGGGCTGGAGGAAATTCGCATTCGCTGCGGACGGCCATTAATGGCAATAACCGGCAATGGTGATTTTTTTATTACCCCTCAGGGAGCAATCAGCCAAAGCCCGGTACACGCCTACCTTCCTGACAGAGAAGATCTGAACCGTTCACTGCAATTACTTGGCCAAGGTTCCGCCTATGCGCTGGAAGAACAGTTACGTAGCGGCTACATTACCATTCCGGGCGGGCACAGGGTAGGACTGTGCGGTAAAGCAATTGTTGATAGCGGCCGGATCGTGCGTCTAATCGATATCTCTGGCCTAAATTATCGTCTAGCCAGGGCAATCAAGGGATTGGCAGATCCGATTATGCGCTATCTCGTCGTGGGTGGCAGGCCGCTTCATACCCTGATTGTCTCGCCGCCCCGCGCTGGCAAAACCACATTGCTACGGGACATTGTGCGGCAATGGAGTACAGGTATTCCCAAAATTGGTTTTGCGGGCGTGAAAGTCGGATTGGTGGATGAACGTTCCGAAGTAGCTGCTTGTTATGGGGGCGTGCCACAAATGGATGTAGGTGTCAGAACCGACATTCTGGACAGCTGCCCGAAAGCGGAAGGCATTTTGCTGCTAATCCGGTCGATGTCTCCGCAGGTAATTGCGACCGATGAACTTGGTGGCCACAAAGATATCGAAGCAGTCGAGGAGCTGATAAATGCCGGAGCATCGCTGCTCACAACGGCGCATGGCAATAGTATGCAGGATTTGGTGGGGCGGCCTGGTCTGGCAAGGCTCATGGAGTGGAAAGTTTTTGAGCGTTATATTTTTCTGGGCCGATCACTTGGGATTGGCACTGTGGAAAACTTGACGGACCGCAGCTTAAACAGTCTGATTACCGGTAAATTAGTGTTGCGGCCGGGGAGTGAGGAGCCATGAAAATTATTGGAGCAATGATGATTATTGGGGCATCGGCATGGCTTGGCTCGCTTATCGCCAACAATTACCGCCAGCGACCAAGGATTTTGGGGCGTTTCGTCCAGGCGGTGGAAATGCTGCGATCACTGATTAGTTATTCCTATATGCCATTGCCGCAGGCCTTCGGAAAGGTGGCGCAAAACAGCAGCGGATTTGTTGCCAAAGTTTTCAGCAGTGCTGCCGAGTTAATGTCTTCCGGCCAGGGATTATCAGGCGGAGAAGCCTGGAATCAGGCTGTTACATACTGGGGGCCTTTCTTGCCTCTGGATCAGGATGATCAGACTTTGCTCAAAGATGCCGGAAATGCGCTCGGAATGACTGACAGGACTGACCAGGAGCGGCATCTGTCACTGGCGCTCGAGCAAATCCGCCGCCGGATCGCGCGACTTGAGGAAAGCGCCAATCATACCGCTAAAGTATGGTTTTATCTGGGGCTGTCCGGCGGGGGGATTCTGGTTTTGGTACTGCTATAGCCTGACGGGATGTTTTCGGGAACGGAGGGGCTAATATGCTGGTAGACGTCAATTTGATCTTCAAGATCGCCGGGATTGGCATTTTAATTTCCATTCTCAACATGGTGTTGAAACAAGCTGGCAAAGACGAACAGGCCCAGATGCTGACACTGGCAGGAGTAGTGGTTGTCCTCCTAATGGTGGTGCAGCTGCTTAGTAAGTTATTCACGGACGTGCGCGGAGTATTTGGGTTTTAACATGGAACTTATTCAAATAATCGGAATCGGTTTGGTGGGCACATTCCTATACTTGTTGATCAAAGAACAGAGGCCGGAAATGGCGCTTCAAATCGGTCTGGTTACCGGTGCCCTCATTTTCTTTCTACTGCTTGGGAAGCTTACCGCAGTGATCTACACGATTCAGCAACTGGCTGGCCGTGCCAATGTAAATCCAGTCTACTTGAACACGGTTTTCCGGGTTCTGGGGGTGGCATACCTGGCTGGTTTTGCGGCGCAAATCTGCCGCGATGCAGGACAGGGATCAATCGCAGCGCGCATTGATATGGCAGCCAAAGTTCTGATTATGTTTATGGCAATTCCCATTTTAAGTGCGATTATTGAGACAGTGCTGAGGTTGTTGTGAAATGGACCAAAAACAACGCCCCCCTGTGATTATTGAAATGATACGAAGAAAGCAAAGCCACAATCGTTCACTGGCATTCCTTTTAGTTGTCTTAAGCTTGAGCTTGCTGTCGTCACACGCGGTATTGGCGGTGGCAGCCTTACCGGCATCGTCATCGGAGGCAGCAATAGCACAGAGCGGTCGCCAAGCAGAGGCAGAAGCGGTATCGATCGATCTCAAGGATGTGTTGGATACCCAAATTGAGTCCTTGGATCTGAGCGCCATGGATCACTTCATAGCTACTCTTGATAGCGAGACATTAGCGCTGTTTCCTGAATTTGATTTGCGTGAACTGGCTGCCGGGAAGGGCGTTGATTGGGGAAACCTCTTTTCGCAACTGTTACGGCAGCTCTTTCGGGAGATTGTCCTGAATGCCAATCTGATTGGGCAAATGGTAGTCTTGGCAGTTTTGTGTGTGGTACTCAGACATATACAGCTCAGCGAGGGCAGTTCTGGAGAACTAGCGTTTACGGTCTGCTTTTTAACGCTGTTTGTTTTAGGGATCCATGGCTTTGGATTTGCGCAGCAGACGGCGGCAGCCGCTGTTAATCAGATGTCTGATTTCATGTATGCGATGCTGCCCATCATGATTACTCTGCTGGCGGCGGTCGGAGGAATCGGCTCAGCAGCCATGATCCATCCCGTAATGGTGGCTCTGATTGGGGCAACAGCCCGACTGGTATCGGTGGTCGTTCTTCCGCTGGCGATGCTCAGCGCAGTGGTCGGAGCTGTCGGACATCTATCTGATAAATATCCGCTCTCCAAAATGGCAGGCCTGCTGCGCACCGTTACGGTTAGCATTCTTGGACTGGGGCTCTGCATATTTACGGGAGTGATCACCGTGCGGGGGTTAGTTGCCTCGGTAGCTGACGGACTGACTATCCGGACGGCCAAATATGTTTCTGGCTCTTTCATACCTGTAGTTGGCAAATTCTTTTCTGATACGGTGGAGCTGATCACCGGATGCTCGCTGCTGTTAAAAAACAGCCTGAGTGTATTTGGCGTGGCTGGCCTAATCGTAATTTGTGCTTTTCCAGCAGTCAAGATTCTGGTGCTTTCGCTGCTCTATCGGCTGGTCGGCGCACTGCTGCAGCCTTTGGGCGAGCCCAGACTGGCTGACGCCTTAACTGCCATGGGGAATGCGCTAACCTTAGTCTTTGCCGCCGTGGCAGTGGTTGGAGTATTGTTTTTTGTGGGACTGAGCATTATGACCGGGCTTAGTAACCTGACGGTGATGGTCAGATGAACAGCCGGTGTGAATGGTGAAACTGCATGGATGTACTCAGGCAATGGCTCAAATCCGTGACGGTCATTATTATCATCGGAGGTTTTCTCGAGAATCTCATGCCTGCCGATGATATGCGCAAGTATGTCAGAATGGTTGTCAATCTCCTAATAGTACTGGCGATTATCAGTCCGCTAGTACCACTATTGACCAAAGACATACAGGATTTAGCGCTTCCGCAAGTTACGCTGCCTGCTGCCAGCGAGACTGCAAAGCTAGTCGCGGCCGGTCAGAGAGTGGCGCAGCAATCCCAGAATCTATTTCTGAGTGAAGGGCAGAAACGTTTGGAAGAACGCCTTAATGAAATTGCCCTGATGGTCGAAGGCGTAAAGTCGTCATCTGTCGCGATCCAAATGGATAGATATGATCAAGTTCGCGGTATTGCGGTAACAATAGATTGCCCGGCCAGCGATTATGATGTGGCTGCCGATAAAATCCAAAGAACCATGGCGGCTCTACTGGATATGGATCCAGCGCTGATTCTGATTTATAGATCGAATGGCAAAGGGGGATTGCCTGATGAGAATCCCGGTGGCGGACAATGACCAAGATTCCCAGAGTGCCAAATGGCCTGCCGGTTTACAGGTACTGCTAAAAAAGAATGACATGTTTGTAATAAAAGTGTTGATCGCTATCCTGGCCATAGGTATTGTAATCCTGCTTTGGCCGCGCCAGGGTGAGCGAACCGTACCACAGCAAACCAAGTTAGTAGATGCGCCTAATGCTGTCGAGTATGAACCAGCCACTGAGGCGGATCAAGAAGAGGCTATGGAGCGTCAACTAGCCGCCTTGTTGAGTAGTATTGCCGGAGCTGGCAATGTGGCGGTTGATGTCAGTATCAGCAATCTGGGAGAAGTCCGCTATGGTACGAACAACAGAACCGAGCGACGGACAACTCAGGAACAAGGGCAGGATGGCTTGAGCAGAGTAACGGAGGAAGAAGCATTATCGCATGAGTTTGTCATGGAAAGGGATTCGCGAGGACAGGAATCTCCAGTAATCATTGGTCAGATGGGTCCACAAATATCTGGCGCAGTTATCGTTGCTGATGGAGCGAATAATCATGAAGTGCGACTGGCATTGGCAAAAGCAGCGGCAGCCCTTTTGAACATACCGATCTACCGTGTTGAAGTATTGGCGCGCGAAAGAGGTGACTGATGTGTTTAAGTTGCCCAACAAATTAGGTGGCCTTAATGTGATCTTCATACTAATGGTGGGCTTGATTCTGGCTTTCCTATTAATACTGGCACTTTTTCCAGGTTCTGAACAAGAAATGGCCGGGATGGCAGACAAATCGGAACTGGCGGCTACTGGTCCCGCCTCCGCCAACAACGCCACCGCAACATCCACATCCGGAGCGCTGCTGCCCTCCCAAAAGCGCACAGGCAGTGACACCGATATCTTTGCTGATCTGCGTCTTGAGCGCGAAAAGAGCCGCAGTCGTAAACAGGAGTTGTTTGAGGAAATTACACAGGATCCAGAAAGCAGCAGTGATTTGAGAAACGCCGCCCAACAGGAATTATGGCGCCTAACCAGGATAGTAACGTTAGAGGATGAGCTGGAAGGTATCCTCCGGGCACGCGGCTACCAGCAGGTAATCGTATTGCTGCAGGATCGCAGTGCCACCGTTTTTGTTGGGAAGACTAATCTTAAAGATGCCGAGGTCACAGACATCGCCGGAATTATTGCGCGTATCTCCGGAATTCCCGGTGAAGGAATCCGCATCTATGAAAAAAGACTATCTGATTAAAAAGGGATTAATCCCATCTTTGGTGAATAAAACTTAACTATAAATAAGATGGGAATACTATAATACCCGCTTTAGAAGCACAATGACATCAGAACTTATGGCAATTGGGTTCTATAGAATTCAGGAGGTGTTTTAATGGCTGAAATGCGTCGGGATGCAGTTGGCAGCGTACGCATTGCTAATGAGGTTGTTGGCCTTATTGCAAGTTTGGCCGCAGCTGAGATTGATGGAGTAGTTAAGAGCGGCACCGGTGCCAATACCGGTTTTGCCGGGTTACTAAATAAAAACCGCGGAGTTAAGGTGGAGGTTGGTGAGAGAGAAGCGGCGGTGGACCTGTACCTTTCGATGGAATACGGTCATCGTCTTCCCGATGTTGCTACCGCTGTCCAGGAAAATGTCAAGAAAGCCATTGAGAGCATGACAGGTCTGGATGTAGTTGAAGTAAATGTCCATATTCAAGGGGTCCAACTTCAGGACGAGAATACCGAAGAACGGGTTCGTTGATCAAAACGGGGGGACGATATAATGCGTACATTTGACCGCGTTTTTAGTCTGATTTTGGGTTTATTTTTTCTGGCGTTATGCGTAGCGCTGCTAGGTAGTTCTCTCGGCTTGGGCCACGATATAGCCGTTTCGTGGTTCAAGGCGATTTTCTCGGACAAGCTGCTCTCATTGTTGTTCTTTGTCATTACAGGCGCTGCGGCAGCTTACCTTTTCGCCATG
Organism: Bacillota bacterium; assembly: GCA_050942765.1. Lineage (GTDB taxonomy): Bacteria > Bacillota > UBA4882 > UBA4882 > UBA4882 > UBA4882. Next base: position 6,542 of record JBMNNY010000109.1, read on the forward strand.
GCATTCAGAAGCAGAAATACCAATGAGACCATTCAGTACTCTACGCCGCTGGGTGAGGTGCGTATCTCTATTCAAGCTATCGAAGATTTAGCTTTGAGGGCTGCTAAAAAAATTAAAGGTGTAAGGGATGCCGATGTTTATGTTAAACAGTCTCAGACTGGCTTGGCTCTTGCGGCACGAATCGGGGTGGCCCCTGATGTGGCAATCCCCGAAGTGATAAATGAACTGCGGCAGAAAATGGGATCCTACATTCATGATACTGCCGGCATATCAGTTGCCGATGTTGAGGTTACTGTCAGGAAAATTGCGGCCGAAATTCGTTCGCGGGTTGAGTAACGAAAAGAGGTGTCTGGTATGGACGACATGAACAAACCTGATTTTCTTGCTTTTCTGATCGCCAATAAAGGCCGCATACTTGGTATCGCGACTGGTTTTTTAGTTGGGCTTGTTTCAGCTATATGGGGTTTCTGGGAAGGCATGTTCATGCTATTGTGCATCATTCTCGGAAACTTTATCGGCAAATATTTTGATAACAGGCATTCTCTGAGAGAAGTTATTGAACGTATCTTTCCTCCCAACGAGTAATGATTATTAGATTGTCGCCTGTTGCCTGTTCACTCAGACAGGCAGCAGATGGGTGCTCCTCAGCATACGCAAATTCGAAAGGGAAATTAGATGACCAGACGACAGGCTAGAGAAACAGCTTTTAAGGTTTTGTTCCAGGTAGACGTCGGG
>JBMNNY010000206.1:0-3353 GCA_050942765.1 Bacillota bacterium
AATTGATGTAGACGACGCCATGATTCACATGCTGGATGAGGATCAGACTGCCCTAACCGATATCAGCTTTCTAAGAAGATTGGTTGAAGGCACAATCGCAAATTTGCCTGAAATAGACCGTGTGATCGCTGAAACGGCCGTAGAATGGAAGCTGGAAAGAATGCTGGCAACTGACCGCAATATTTTGCGTCTGGCGGTCTATGAAATACTTTATTGCCCAGACATACCTGACAGTGCCACAGTAAACGAAGCAGTTGAACTGGCAAAAACATATGGCGATGATCACTCAGGCAAATTCGTCAACGGAATTTTGGGCAATGTGGTTCGCAGCGGCCGGCGTGGTGACAGTCCGAAGGGGTGATACGGTTTTTGAATGCCGGAGATTGCGTTCTTGGAATTGACACGAGCTGTTATACAACTTCGGTAGCACTGGTTTCCGCGAAGGGTCTGGAATGGGAAGCCAGAACGCCACTCTTAGTTAAGCCGGGAGCAAAGGGCCTTCGTCAATCCGAGGCCCTTTTTCAACATGTCAAAAACTTCCCGGATCTGATGCAAAAAATTCCCGATAATTTTAATATCACTGCGGTTGCTGCCAGCGTTCGCCCGCGACCCCAGGAAGGATCCTACATGCCAGTCTTTATGGCGGGGACTTCCTTCGCAAAGTCATTGGCAGCCGCCTTACATGTGCCATTCTTTGCGACAACCCATCAGGAAGGGCATTTGGAGGCGGCTTTTCAGAGCGTGACGCCGCGCGAAAAAGGGGTACCAGAAGAAGGTGCGCCAGAAAATAAAATGCTGGCTGTTCATATTTCCGGTGGAACTACAGAATTACTAAAGACAATCCGGCATAATGCCGTCTGGGAGATTGATCTGCTCGGCGGCACGAGCGACTTAAGTGCGGGGCAGTTTATTGACCGGGTTGGACAAGCTTTAGGCTTGCCATTTCCGTCCGGGCCACATCTGGAGCAGCTTGCCTTGCAGGCGATGCCCGGGTCTTTCAGGCTGCCTGCACCATGCGATCATTATCAGATCAGCTTTTCTGGACCGACAACTGCAGCCTTGCGTGCCATTGAGCAGGGGGTACCCCCCGGGGAGGTGGCCTTCGCTGTTCTGCAATGTATTGCTGCTGCGCTGGCCAAAATGCTGCGCAAGGCTGTGTCGGAAGAACAGATCTCCAATATTCTTATTGTGGGCGGAGTGGCGGCCAACCGCCTGATCAGGGAACGACTGATTAAGGATTTGGAGCAGCCTGAGGTAAACGGTCGGGTGTTTTTTGGCAGTCCCGCCTTTTCCGGCGATAATGCCGTGGGGGTTGCTTATATAGGACGCACTTTACGGAGTATTGAACAAGACCAGGCCTCAATAAAAGAACTAGAACATAAGCAGAAACAGGATCAGGATCAGGATCAGGATCAGGCCACCGGGGGTGAAATGAATGACTGAGAAGTTTATCGTAATTGACGGATTCAGCCTGGTGCATCGGGCTTTCTTTGCACTACCGCCATTCACAACCAAGGCGGGAGTGCCAACCAATGCTGCCTATGGATTTTCCCTCATGCTTTTAAGGCTGTTGGAAGAGGAAAAGCCGGACTATTTTGCGGTGGCTTTTGATCGTTCAGGACCGACTTTTCGCCATGAAGAATTCAAAGATTATAAAGCGACCCGCAAGAAAATGCCGGATGAGTTACGCAGTCAGTTCCCCCTAATCCGGCAAATTCTGGAGGCCTTCAAGATCCCGATTTATGAAATGGATGGCTATGAAGCGGATGATGTTATTGGAACAATCGCCTGTCAGGCCGCAGACCGTGGCCTTGATGTCTTAATTTTCACCGGCGACCGGGATGCATTCCAACTGGCCGATGAGCGTGTCCGTATTATGATTACTCGTAAAGGGATTAGCGAAACGGAGAAAATTGGCCCGTCGGAGCTAATGGAGAAATACGGACTAAAGCCGGGACAAATTCCGGATTTAAAAGGCTTAATGGGCGATACATCCGATAATATTCCCGGGGTTCCCGGCATCGGCGAGAAGACAGCCCTGAAACTCCTGCATCAGTTTGAGAGCATCGATAATCTCTTGGCCAACCGGGAACAGGTGAGCCGGCCCCGGGAACGGGAGCTTCTCACTGAATACGCGGAACAGGCACTTGCCAGTAAGCGACTGGCCACCATTTGCTGTGATGTTCCGATTGCAGTTGATTATGAAGCCTGCCGCTATACTGAGCCCGACAAAAAAGCAGTCATTGAGGTCTTTAATGAGTTGGAGTTTAGCTCATTGGCAGCCCGAGTCGGCGGTAATACCAGTGCCAAAATTGCCAGCGGAGCGGCTGCGCAGGCGAAAGCCGGTGCCAGCGGTAATGCCGGACACACAGACAGCCCAGGCGGTGGCGCACAGGCTCAGGCATTAAATGCAGGTGCTGCGCTGCGTACGATTGCGCCTCTTGAAATGAAATCCGCATCCGAAGCTGATCTGCCGGAAATAATCGCTAAGGCCAAAGAGGCGGGCAACTATGCAATTCAATTTTGGTCACTGAAAACTGATTGGGATTGCGTTGAACCTTTTGGGCTGGCTGTTGCCATTGGCAATGATTCATACTGGCTACCGCTTAAAAATGCCATCGCTGCTGCCTCTGAAGCAACACTTTTTCCCTCCACAGATGCTTTTGTGGAACCGGATATTCTAAAAGGCCTATTTAGCTGCGGGGCGCGCTGCTGGGGTCATGATCTGAAAAGCCAGATGCGTGTGCTGGATGCCCTTGACATTAAGGCGCAAGACGAGCTGTGCGATACAATGGTCATGAGCTATCTGACCGATCCTTCTGCTTCCGGCCAAGCCCTGGAAATCGTCTGCCGGCGTCTGCTTGATGCCGAGCCTGGCGGGTGGCGCGATCCACGTAACAGATTTCCTGATCCACTTAATGCTGGTGACAAAGTACCGGAGGATGTCTGTCAGGAATGTGCCGGTGCACGTTTGGCAGCGGTCAGCGAGTTAAGCAAAATCCTGATTGACGAACTGACTCGTACGGACATGCTGGATCTATACTTTACCATCGAGGCTCCGCTGATTAGCATTTTATTCGAAATGGAGAAAAACGGGGTCGCCATCGACGTTCCATTTTTGAAGGAGATGAGTGGCGAGTTTGGCAAGCGTATTAGCGAGCTTGAAAAGCAGGCTTATGATCTAGCCGGCGAGCAATTCAATCTGAATTCTCCCAAACAGCTGGGCGTGATTCTTTTTGAGAAGTTGCAGCTGCCTGCCGGCAAGAAAACGAAAACCGGGTATTCCACAGATGCTGAAACATTGGAGGAGCTTTCCGGAGCGCACCCGCTGGTGGATACGATTCTGGAATACC
>JBMNNY010000156.1:0-5102 GCA_050942765.1 Bacillota bacterium
GGCAAACACCATGCAGGTGCTGACCATTACGAAATGCGGCCGCATAAAGCGCACCGCCTCCAACAGTCGAAACGTCCCCAGCACATCAGTGTTGAAAGTGTCGCGCGGATTATCGATGCTATGCTGTACATTGATGCGGGCTGCCAGGTGAAACACGATATCTGGCTTTATCGACAAAGCGCGGCGCAGCGCCTTATCTGACAATAAGTCGCCGCACACAATATTCAAGGCGGGATTATATCGGAACTCATGCAGATTTTTTGACGAACCGCTTGAGAAATTGTCAAGCACAGTCACCTGATATCCCATACTGAGGAGCTTGCCGACCACCCAGCGTCCGATGAAGCCGCCGCCTCCAGTTACTAACGCGTTCATGACCAAACCCTCCTGTACCAGTCGATCGTTTTCCGCAAACCCCTCACTAAATCATATTCCGGAGACCATCCCAATGTTGCTTTGGCTCTGCTAATATCGGCAGCCAGCGCAAGCAAATCTCCGGGACGACCGGGCTTAAAAATAATTTGCGGTTTCGCACCTGCGCCCGTCATTTGCGGTTTCGCACCTGCGCCCGTCATTTGCGGCTTCACATCTGGCGCAGGATGGCCACTGCCACTCTCACTCGCCAAATCCCGGATAATTTCCGCCAGCTTCGCAATAGGGGTTTCGATTCCGGTCCCAATATTGAAAACACTGCCTGACAACTCCTTGCCGCGCAGCAAAATGGCCAGATAGGCCTTCACTGCGTCACCGATGTACAGGAAGTCGCGAGTTTGCGTGCCATCGCCGTGCACCACCAAATTTTCGCCGCGCAAGGCGCATTCAATGAAGGCAGGGATCACTGCCGAATAGCCCCAGACATTCTGGTTTTCGCCAAAGGTATTGAAATTGCGCACCACAACCACCGGGTATTTGTACCACTCATACAATACGCGGCAATGCTTCTCGGCCGCCAGTTTGCTGACAGCATAGAAACTGCGCGGATACATGGGATGATCTTCATCCATCGGCGTGTAAACCGGGTTGCCGTAGACTTCCGGCGAAGATGCCACCACAAGAAGCGGCTTGCTCTTTGTGGCCAGCAGCGTCCTGGCCAGTTCAAATGCGCCGCGCTCGTTGTTCTGGAAATATTTTTCCGGATCTTCCATAGATTCATCAATCGAGACATAGGCTGCCAAATGGACGATGGCATCGACACCGGCCGCGTCAATTGCCTCCGGGGTTAAACTGCGATAATCACGCTTAAGCAGCTGAAACTTGGATTTCAAAGCCGGGTTCGGTAAAAAGGGGTCATCGATCAGAAACAGACGTGAAAAGTTGTCGATGCCTGTTACTTTTGTGATCTCCGGGCGTGAAACCAATAGATCAACCAAGTGTACACCATATAGTCCGGCGGCACCGGTAACCATCACATGCAAAGTTATCACTCCATATTAGTCTTCTCTCCAAGTTATGGATCGATCAGACCAGAAGTGATATGATTACGGCCCGCCGTGACTTGATCCCAGAGAAATTTTGCGCGAAAAGATGTCAACTGGCTCATTCTCTTCGTAGGATAAATAGCCGGAAGAATAGGAGGGTAACGCCGCGATGCAGATGCAGCCAGCCAGTATCGTAATCCTGAATTGGAACGGCGCTTATTTGCTTCAACAGAATATGCCAGCGCTGATCGATGCGGTGGCGGCCGCCGGCGGGAACCACGAGATCATCCTGGTGGATAATGGCAGTACCGACGGTAGCATCGAGTTCATGCGCCAGAACTACCCGGGCGTGAAAATTCTGCCTCTGCCGGTGAATATGGGGCTGGTACGCGGCTATAATCTCGGATCATGCTTTGCCTCGCACAATATTGTGGTGCATCTCAACAACAGCGTGCGGGTCAACCCCGACTTTTTGCGTTATATGCTGCCGCACTTTGAAAACCGGCAGGTGTTTGCGGTCCATCCCAAACTCGTGTCGCTGGATGGCACAATTGAAGCAGAGTTGTCCTACGCCTCATTTGAGGACAAAATGATCTATCCCAGGCAGCCGCACGCTTTTCAGCCGGATGCTGATCACTTCAAGGCGCCGTGCTTTTCCATGTACGCGCCGGGAGGCTGTTCTGCCTATGATCGCAACAAATTTTGGCTAATGCGCGGCAATGATGAGATTTATTCCCCATTTCACTGGGAGGAGTCGGACCTGTCCTATCGGGCCTGGAAACGCGGCTGGGAAGTAATTTTCGAGCCACGCAGCATCGGGTATCATAATGTCCACGCCACCATCGGCAAAATGGATCAGTTACAGAGCATGCAGCTCTATTTTCGTAACTGGCTGATCTTTAACTGGATTAATCTCACGGATCACGATATGCTGGCGGAACATTTTGCCCACCTGGGCAAGTTTGTGCATCTTGAGCCCATGCGGCGGGTTGCTTTCAGTCAGGCATTGCCTTATATGATCAACATCCTGAACCGGCGGCGCTGGGAGCGTCCGCATCAAGTGCTGACGGATCGCGCCGTGTTTGCAAAACTATCTGATTATGGGCGACCTGTGCCCAATGGGACGTTTGTCGAATACCAGAGGCGGGTTTACCGGGTTGAGTACGGCCGCCTGCGCCATGTAGCAGGCGAGGCCATGCTGGCAGCCTATGGCGCCAGCCGATCATATCTTTCGATTAATAAAGCCACTTTTGATAAGTTTCCGCATGGTGAACCACTGACGTGGCCGGATGGATCGGCAGCCCGTGATCAGGCGGGTGTGGTTTATAAGGTGGATCATGGCAAGGCGCGTATGATCGATACCGTTCAATCAGCCCATATGGTCGGCGTAAATCCAAGCACCCTGCCAGTGGCGCATCCCTCGGAAATCAAAATGCTGGTTGGTGGCAAGCCACTCAATCCTGGATTTACGGCCGGGATGGTCGAGGCTTCTCCGGCACACTTCGAAGCTATCCGAAAACTATTGGAACTGGCATCAGGAGACTAATCTATATATATGGCTCATGAGCGAGTGCACACAAACGCACACGGACGCACACAAGTGCAGCGCATGACGCGGGGGCAAATCAGCAGGAGAAAGGGCTGGGCAGATGGGTAAGTATAAAGCGACCATAATTATTTTGAATTGGAATGGGCTGCATCTGCTGCGCAGGTGCCTGCCATCAGTTATAAAGGCGGTCAATTATGACGGTGGCGGCCATGACATTTTGGTGGTCGATAATGGCAGCACCGATGGGAGTGTACAGTTTGTCCTGCATAATTATCCCGGAGTTGGTGTGCTGCCGCTTCCCGAAAACAGGGGGTTTGTTGGCGGATATAACGCCGGGCTGGCCATTGCCAGGCAGCATCTGGTCGTACTATTGAACAACAGTGCCTGGGTCAGGCAGGATTTCCTCACGAACCTGTTGGTTCATTTTGATTCTCCGGATGTCTTCGCGGTCGCGCCCAAAATTCTGACACCCACCGGATTGATCGAAGTGGAATATCTGCACGCCACCTGGGACAGTCGCGGGATTATCGGGCAGAAGCAGCCGGGTTTCAATGAACCGGACCGTGGCAAAGTAGCTGGCCCCTGCTATACTTTTTATGCGCCTGGCGGATGCTCGGCTTTCAACAAAACCAAGTTAATGGCACTGGGATGGTTCCATCCAATTTTCGCCCCGTTTCATTGGGAAGAAGTGGACATTTCCTACCGCGCCTGGAAACGCGGCTGGAAGGTGATGTATGAGCCGCGGGCGGTTGCCTGGCATGAAGCAGGCAGTACATTCTCCAAACATGTTCCAGCTGACCAGAGCAAGCTGATCTGGCACCGCAACCGGCTGCTGTTCATATGGTCCAACCTGAGCGATCCTGAAATGGTCCGACAGCATCACTCCTATTTGCCAGTCTGGGCGTCGATGGATCCGCTGCATACCCATTCTTTGCAGGCTGCCAAGGCCATGATGCCTCAGGCTGATCAGAAGCGGTACAATGAACAGCCGCATTGGAAGCTGTCGGATAAGGAAGTCTTCAACCTGATCGGGGCCTGTTGTTCCGGCGTGCGTCCAAATGGTTCTTTGGTGAAAGGCAGTGGCCCGGATGTCTATTTACTGGAGGGTGCCGGCAAAAGGCATGTACCCAGCCGCGCTGTTCTGGACTCTTTCAGTAATTGGATGCATGTCATTCCTATTAGTGATCAGGAGCTGGCCACCTATCCGATCATGCCGGCTGTGGAATTTCGGGATGGCACTTTAATTGAGGGCCCGAACCGGACGGCTTACATCGTCAATAGAGGACGCAAACATCCGGTGGCCAGTCCGCAGCGCCTGGCCGAGTTAGGGCGCAGTCCGGGCGAAATTATCACGGTGGCGTGGGAAGATTTGCGCCGCCTGAAAGATGGCGGGCCGGCGTAAGCGATCACCAACCCGGTAGCAGGAAAAGCAGGGCCGTCTGGTGAAAACTTAACCTAATACTGAATTATTTAGAGGTGCTCTATGGCAGCGAATGACACAAACTCTACATCTACCGGGACCGGAACCGGGAGCCGCAGCAGTAACATAAGAACGGCGCGCAAACGCAGCACAGTGGCAGTAAACCTATGGAAGCCAGTGGCCTATTTGCTGATGTTTATTTTTAGTCCGATTCTCTTGATTAGTGATTGTTTTCGCAAGAAAAAGCGCGTGAGCAACGAAGTGGTGTTTGCCTTTTCGCTGCTGCTTACATTAGTCATGCTGTTTACGGGGACGTGTATCCTGGTTTCGCAAAGCCAGAACAACAAGGCATTTGCCATAGTCGGCAATTTCGCAGCCACGCAGGAGCAGCTGGGTGAAAATCTGGCATTCAGTCAGGAGATTTCTTACTATGCGCTGAAATATAATTTGGATCCGCTCCTGGTCTACGCCGTCATTGATCAAGAAAGCAAGTTTGATCGTTTTGCCGTTTCCGAACGTAACGCCAAAGGTCTGATGCAGCTGACGCCGACAACCTGGCAAGAAATGAACCCGAATGGGATCTGCGACGGCACGCATGATCGTTATCAGTGTCATGAGACAGAATGTATCTTTTGCCCGGGTGCCAATATTGCAGCCGGAACGCGGTATCTGAGACAGTTGGTGGAGCGTTTCGATGGGGAGATCGGCTTCGCAC
>JBMNNY010000147.1:0-5493 GCA_050942765.1 Bacillota bacterium
ACCGTTGATACTTCCCGCAGCGAGCACATTTATCCGGAGACGCGCAGCTTTACCCGCAGCATTTCCCAGAAACTGAAGACCATGCGTCAGAATCGGGTACTGGATCTGATTGATCTGGCGATTAGCGCCCGTCAGGCTTTGAAATGGGCCGGTATTGTTACCCTGGGGCTTTGGTTTATCCTGCTGGCATGGCTGATCAAGAAGCTTTAATTGATATATAGGATAAAACTTAGAACAGCACAGCAGAGAGCAAACAAAAAGGAGCAACGTAACATAACGCGACTTGGCAAATAGCACTAAGGCTGCCCTTTGATAAGGAGCAGCTTTTTTATGACCTGCCGCCATTGCCATTTGCGCCACCCCTTACCTGACACCGCGCGGCCGCCTTGCTTGCCATCATGCCATCATGAAGCCTTTGATCTCCGCATAAATTGTATTGTTGATTACATGAGCTACAGGGCGGGGACGACTCGCTGAATGGCTTCGCTGGCATGGCATGGGGGGTGCGCCGATGGAACCGGTGGAGATGCAGTTTAGTGCCTTTACAGTTGTCTTTTTTGCCGGGATGACGCTCGGCCTGTTGTATGACCTCTACCGCTTGTTCCGCCAAGGACTCAGGCTGGCCGGTGTGCTGGATTGGTTATTTGACGCGCTGTTTTGGATCATAGCCACTCCGTCGCTGATGTTCCTCATCTTTTTCAGTAACTGGGGCGAGATGCGCATTTATATTCTGCTGGCAATTGCATTGGGTGTATTTTTCTACTTCAAAGTACTCAGCGATACCATGCGCGGCCTCCTGCGCTTAATCATCAAAGGAATAGCGGGATTCATCCGGGGTATCTTCAGGCTGCTGAAAAAGGCACTGGTGACACCGGTATTATGGTTTTGGGACAGTGGCGCCGGCGCCCTTGATCGACTGCGGGAGCGGCGGGAAAAAAGCGCTTCATAGCACTTCATGGCGCTTCATAGCGCGTCTTGAAGCATATCTTCGGGGCACATCGTGCATCATCTTGCAAACCTTCCTGGCAGAAGTTCAAAGGTGATGAGCAGGGGATTTTTTGATCTTGATGTTGTAGTAAATTTGTAGTATATTCGTAGTAAGACTTATGAGGCTCCTGCGAGGGGCTCTTTGGTGTCCCTGTAATGGCGTGGTGTCGCAATGATGCGATGTGGCGGCGCGGCCGCCGCGGCGACGGTTCGGCAGCACAGTGGTGCGCCGATACGGCGGTGAGTTAAAATGCAGGTCGAGATTCGGGGCGTTGAAGAACTTAGCTTTCGCGAACGTCAGGTCGTAGCCTTAAAGGAAATGGGGTTATCGACCGAAGAGATCTGCCGCAAACTCAAAGTCAGCGCCAGTACAGTAGCTAATCTTTATGGCAGGGCACGACGCAAGGGTTATCAGGTAGTCATCATTTTGCCGGGCACTTCACTGATTCCACCCGAAGATGAAGACGCAGATGCTGATGCGGATCCGGGGGCAGAGGAGGCGATACCGGATGAACGTGAGTGAACACAAAGTCTATCCGTTTCCGGTTCGGACTCATGGTGAAAAGCATGAGCCAGATAAGCCCCGCGCAAAAGTGAAAAAAAGATGGCGTTTCCGGCCGAAACCGGGATTATTTTATATCGTCCCATTAGTGATCATGGCTTCATTGGCTTTTAATCTGGTCAGCGTTATCGGCGTAAGGATCAGTCAGGTGAGATACACCCGTGAGCTGGTGCAGGAGATCGACAGGCTGAAAGAATACAATGCGCAATTGGAAAATGAGGTCGCCTGGCGCAGCACTCTTGATTATGTGGAGCAGGAAGCCAGAAAGTTCGGGATGGCCAAACCGGATGAAGTCAAGTATCAGTTTACGGTTCCGGGTGCCGAGGGAGAGACCGGTCCGGAAAAACGCATAAAGGATCCCGAAATCGGCTATTGAGTACTTGCGCAGATTGAATGGAACAGAAGCCCTTTTGGAGTTTTGGGCGTTTTGAGATTTAGAGCATTTTGAAACCGCTGTCATGACAGACAGCGGTTTTTTGTATATTCGGGCATAATAATCCCATAGATCCAAAAGGAGGAAGATCATGGCGCGCTGGGTTGATGTGAGGGGCATTTTCAGGAGGCTGCTGTCCGATTTCCGCATCCGTATACCGCAATTGCCAATACCGGCTGCTCTGCCACGCGGCCTGCGGCGCCTGCGTCAAATCAGGACCGGGTTTCGCAATGCGCTCTTTCTGGAGCGCTGCGCTGCCTGGGAGCTTCCGTACTGGGCGGGTCGTCAGGAAAACCCGGCTGACGAAGCCTTCATTCCCCGGGCACAATCCAGCCTGGCCTATAATCAGACAAACCGCAACTGGACAGTGGCGGGAGTGGCACCGGGTCCAATTGTTGATCCGCGCGGAATGATCACGCCGTTCAGGGGCGGCTGGTCTGTGGATTTTTGGCTCGATATCAATGGGAAACTGTATACGCCAATGCAGGCAGAGACGCTGAAACAGTACCTGGGAGATCCTGTGCCGGAAGTTCATACAATCTGGCAGGCTGGCCCGATGAATGTGCGCACCAGTGTGGTTACGTTTAAGACAGGTTCCTTCCCATGGCTGGGCTGTACAGTCACACTAACCGGTAATCTTGGCGCGGAGCCGCCGCCGGAGTATGAGGATGTGCGGCTGCTCATGGTGATCCGGCCATATAATCCTGAAGGATTTGCGCCGCTAAAATTTGTGAAGTACACCATGGACGGCTTTATGATTAATGGCCAGCTAATATTGCTGACTACGGAATTTCCAGATCGGGCGGTTTGCAGCGATGGTACCAGAGGAGATGGGGCGCGTTTAATTGACGGACCACAGATCTATTACGCTGAGAGTCCGGCGGGGTTAGCCAATGCAGTGGCAGCGTTTAACTTTGGAGGCAACGGAGGTGGCACAGAGGAGGGCGTGGCTAAGGCACATTCGGATGAGCGGATGCAATCGGAGGAGCAGGCGCGGCCGGAGGAGCGAGTGCGGCCGGAGGAGCGGACGCGACCGGATGCGCAGGCGTCAACTACGCATTCAAAAACGCTGGAGGTTTTTGTGCCACTGGGCCAAGTTAAAAAGGGTTATCGGCCCGCAGCCGTTTCGCGCCAGGTGTTTCTCTCGGATTTGCGCCATGAGTGGCAGGCACGGCGGTCTAAAGCCATGCAGGTAACACTGCCCGACCAGCGGCTAAGTGAGGCAGTAAAGGCCAACCTGGCATATGCGCTTACCTTTGCGGATAATAAGTCGGCAGGGGGCCGGGGCATCGGTAACTGGGGCGGGACAGAGGATGCTTATCTTGATGAACAGTTGATGATGGAGCGTTCAGCAGAACGGGCCATATTGGCAGCAACACTGGATGGATGGGGGCTGCACCAGGAAGCCGAGAAAGTAATCGAGCAAATGCTTGGGATCGTCCATCACCAACCTAACAGGATTGTGCACGGCAATCTCGCCCAGGTGGAGCAGGCGATCTGGGCGCTGCAAAAACATAGCGCGCTTACGGCCACAGGCAATGACGCCATGCTTAAGAGCGCCTATGATCATGTGGCGCTTTTCTTTCCGGCGCTGCGGCGTTTCGACGCGTCAAGCAAAGGGCGGGTAAGGTCGCACAGAGGGAAAACGAGGAACGTATCACCGATCATGCCACCGCTGCGAAAATACTGGAATTCAGTAGCTTTGCGGGACGCAACATTGCTTGCGCAGCGTTTTGGGAAGCCGGAGACGGCGGACGGGTTGCGACAGGTATACGCCGCTGCGCACGCCAGAATAGTGGAAGACTTTCCGCAAGGTGGCGGTCGAGTTGCCGATTTGATGGCTATTGATCCTTTAGAATTAATCACACCAGATCAAGGAGGGCTGCCGGCAAATCTCGATCTGCTCGAGAATGTCCTTTATTACAACCCGCGCATGTCTGGTTATGACCTGGCCGCCGGATTCCTAATAACGCAATGCCTGATCAGGATGCGGGAGAGCCGCGCCTATGCCGCCCTGGAGCAGCTTTTGGCGATGGCACTGCCCACCTACGCCTGGCCGCGCGCCGTGCATCCGCGAACAGGCGGAGGATCCTTCGGAGAGGGGCATGATCCGCTAGTCACAGCGTTGTTCCTGTGGGTAATCCGAAGTATCTTAATCCGTGAGGAAAGCGATTCGCTGATTCTGGGCGCTTCGTTCCCGGCACAGTGGTATGAACCGGGGACAGTTATCACGGTAGATAATGCTCCGACCAGTTTTGGTAATTTGGGATATCGCATTACAGCGGATGCCGGAAAAGTGGAGTTGCAGCTGCAGGGCGAGTATCGCTATCCGCCACAAACTTTGCGCTGGGAGGTTCCGTTCACCATCAAGTCGGCTGTGGTCAATGACAGGGAAGCTCTGCATCGTGAGCATTCGATTATTCTTTTGCCGCAAACGAGGAAGGTGGTCCTAAATAGGGAATAATGGAAGTAAACCGCTGCCTGTTTTATGGCATAGCAGCCCGGACAGGCGGTGGCGCGGCTTGGGGGCGCTTTGGGGCACTTGGCGGCACATTTTTCTGTGGTGATATGCTGAAGTAATAGTGTATTGTTAACTTGACACACACTTTAACTGTCAGTATAATAAATTAAGATATAAGCTCCTATAAGCTTATTGCCAAAGATTTAAAGGGGAGGAATACTTCCGGTATGTCGGCCATAGAGGTTGGCGCAATCACTGAAGGGAAAATCACTGGTATCACGAATTTCGGCGCCTTTATACTGTTATCCAACGGGCAAACTGGTCTGGTTCACATTTCAGAAGTCGCAGATGAATACGTCAAGGATATTAAAGACTTTCTGAAGCTGAATGACACAGTCAAAGTGCGTGTGCTTTCTATTGATAAGGGTCGTGTTGGCCTTTCGATCAGGCAGGCCCAGGAGCAGCGCCCACGTCCGGAGCGTAATGTCCGCCCCAGACAATCCTTTGATGACAAGCTTAGCCGCTTCTTAAAAGAAAGCGAAGAACGCCAAGGCGAGCTCAAGAGGAGCACCGATGCCAAGCGCGGCGGCCGTGGTGGCGGTCCGCGGGCCAGAAGTGCCAGAGCCGAGGGGTTTTAAACCTCTGAAATTTAATTTAAGCCTTAGCGGCTTTTGGGGCTTCCGGATATCCGATCCGGAAGCTGTTCATTTTGAAGTGACTCAGGCAGCAAACAATTGGTAACGGCATTGATGAAAAACCAGTTGACGCTCTGTCTATCTATGTACTATAATTATTTGTGCGGCTGGTATCTAGCCGTCCGCTTTAAGAAACATTTGGCGGCGTAGCTCAGTTGGTCAGAGCATACGGTTCATACCCGTAGTGTCACTGGTTCGAATCCAGTCGCCGCCACCATATTTGCACTTAGTTTTGCGTGCACCACTAGCTCAGTTGGTAGAGCAGCTGACTCTTAATCAGCGGGTCCGGGGTTCGAGTCCCCGGTGGTGTACCAATATTGATACGGGTCCGGAGGAATGCTCCGGACCCATTTTT
>JBMNNY010000068.1:0-10345 GCA_050942765.1 Bacillota bacterium
CATGCACGCAATTTCGGCAGGGCAAATCAGGCTATTAAGTTAGCCATATAGCACCCGACCAAGGACATAAACAACCCCCCGTGACTCAACTGTAATTCTTAATGGAACGAGATAACTATATCTCAATTGTTACCAGCTGTCAATAAGTCTTTTAGCTGAAAAGCGGATAATCTCCATCCCGGTTGTAATTCCCGCATGTTTCTGTTCAGCGTAAACTGAACCTTTATCTGATGTGCCTTTTGCGGATCAGGCAGGTAGTAATAAATTAACAGGCTGGCTTCGACCACCGCCTGATCTTCCGATTTCGAAACTGTGCGACAGGTTATTGCTGCCATATGCCTGATGAGCTGGATCATCTTCAGCAACACGGCCAATGGCAACCCGTAGGTGGCATATCTAAGAGTACACTTTTCTCGTTGGTGCACTGCCGCCAATATCCAATAGATTAGCCGGTCAGGAGTGGCATTCAGTAATTCGCGGGCCAGCATGCCGCTTGATTTCAAAACCATCAGTTGATGCCCGGGGTCCCGCTTCCAGGTCGTATGCACCCTGCTGTCCTTAAAATGAATGCAAAAGTGCCCCTCGAAATCATTCTGATCCAAATCTCCCCAGCCATGCGGCATCCCGTTCATAGAACCGGCCACTTTGCGGTTTTCTCCAAAGTCGACCACCACAGCCCGGCGGGACCAGCTCCAGTTGCCGCCATATATTTTTTTCATAGTGGCGGTATCTCCAGCTGATAACGGTTCTACATCCGCATGGCTGTCACCCCGATGGCGGCGCACCCGGAATTCAAGCCCTGACTCCAAATCGCGGACAGTGGCAATCCCTCCTACAGGAAAAAAGGCAGCTACTTCCGGCCATGTAAGTGGTTCACCAAAAAACTCAGCCTGCGCGGCAACGTTTATTCTGTCCAGGATAAGTGACAGCTTTTCATTCTGAAGCCAGCGGCCGCAATTCGGATCATAAAGCGAACCATCGTCAAGAATACGCAAATGGTAATGGCGATGCTGTTTGCCAAAGCCAGCCGTCCAGGAAAGTGTCTGATAGCTCCGGTAGGCGGGTGGCGCAGGCGTAGTAGTCAGACCAGGCGTTGTGATCGGTGCGGGCGCGGGCGAGGGTGCTGGTTCTGTCGCCTGGTCGACTTCAGTGAGCGCCGCTGACAACTCACTGATTAACCCTTGATCATGGACCTCATAAGTAAAACCATACTCCGGCCATACATACTTCAGCCGCAAACTAGCGATCTCCTGACTGCCGCGGATGCTGCCATCTTTGTCGATGCGACCGTCGTTGATGCGACCGCCTCCCGTGCATCCGCCCATGCTGGCCATTTCAAGCGCCTCTGCAGATGATGCTGCGGTACAAGCAGCCAGAAGAATCAAGCCATAAAGCAACATCCGTGTCCTATTCATGTCTTGTCCCCCTTATGGACGTGCCGGGCGATCATAGAACTCAAGTGCTTTTTCCGAAAGCGCCGGGTCGAAAACATATTTACGGCCCCGCAGGATATAGACTTCAGCTTCCGGCTCTGCGGGATTGTCCTTATCTGCATTGAACAGGATTACTTCAGCCTTTTGATCACCGTTCAGATCGACAACTTCTGCCCCTTGTGTGCCGTAAAATGATCCTAGCGGGAAAAACGCGCCTTTTTCAAAAATAAACATTTCAATCGCCACCCCGTCTCCTTCAGTCGGATACCATATGCCGACTGCTTTCTTATGGGGGGCAATTTCCCAAACCTTTGGGAGAATAAAGCCGGCAGATAAGGTTCCGATCTGTTCAGATGCAACGTACCGGCATCCATCTTTGAGAACAATCAGCCAGGATGGGCGGCGCACATCACCCTCAGCAACCCAAATACGCTCGGTTTTTCCGTCATTATCAATATCTTCCTCAATAAAATTCGAAGCGGCCTGCTGAACCCGAAAAGTCTTTTCAGGTCCGAGCAGACCGCTTTCCATGACCAGCCAGAAAGCAAGTGTAATCAAAATTACAACCACAGCCGCTTTCGCTGGATATCTGCCGTCTACCATTTCCCCGCCTCCTCTGACATAGTATGCCCAGAAAAAGACGTGGGAAGGCGAGACGCGGGGACGGTTCAGGGACGGTTCTTCTGTCCCGCACGCTTGTCCTAGAAGTTTATGTTATAAAACAGCCTGATGGCCCACTCTTTAGTCCGGTCTGATAAAAATCTGACCAGGAATGGGAATTTCTCCGACATAAAATCGCCAGCCGGATACCTGGTAGCCGGGTTCTTACTGCGAATGATTTTAAGCGCCTTCCTGGCAATTACTTCTGGTGGCGGAGCCTTTTGCAGATTTACGTCAATTGTCCTCCAGGAAGCATCGGTCCATTTTTTATAAGCTGATTCTTCAATGCTGCTAAACTGGGTAGCATTATTAAAATTGGTATTAATATCGCCGGGTTCAATCATCGCAACCTTAATGCCAAAAGGCCGCACTTCCTGCCGCAGACCTTCCGTAAAGGCTTCTATGGCGTGCTTACTGGCAGAGTAGTGAGTTTGAAAAGGAATCACAAGCTTTCCGGCGAGCGAGCTAACGTTAATGATTAGTCCGCTACCTCTTTGCCGCATCGCTGGCAAGAAGGCCCTGATCATGCGCAAAGTCCCAAACACATTGGTTTCAAACTGTGCTTTGGCCAATTCAATGGGGACATCTTCAATCGCTCCATAAATGCCATATCCGGCATTGTTGATTAAGACATCGATATGACCTGCCTCATGCATTACCTGTTCATAACATTTCTGAACTGAACTGTCATCGGTAACATCCAATTGTACAAACTTAACACGCTGCGCTGCCTCCGGCGAAATCCCCGCAGGAAGCTGGCCGGTAACCTTGCGGCTAGTGCCCCACACATTGTAACCATTTTCCGCCAGTAGCTTTGCCATGGCAGCGCCAATCCCTGAGGAAGCGCCTGTTATTAGAACATTCTGGTATTGTGTCATAATCTTCCTTCCTTTCCAGTTCATGATAATCAAAGAAAATCCTGCCATGCGGCAGGATCCATATTGCCATAGGCGCTTATCCTAATACTTGATCCTTTTACCGGTGACGATATGCACAGTCTCTTCTCCAATATTGGTGGCATGATCTGCAGCTCGCTCCAGCCATTCGGCCACCTGCAAGAGCCAAATCGCCTGATTGACTTCCTTTTGGCTTACTCCGGATCCAACTATAGTGACCAGTTCTTCAGAAATAAGCTCATAGAGGTCATCCGCTTCATCATCGCGCTTGCAGACGGCCTCGGCAAGATCACTATTCCATTCGAGAAATGCCTGCAATGCTGCACTGAGCATTTGGATCGCCAAAGCGGCTAATTGCGGAATGTGAATCAGAGGTTTGATTAAGGGATCATTCTTGATTTTAAGAACTACAGAGGCGATATTGGACGCATAATCACCAATTCGCTCCAAATCGCTGGCAATCTTGACCATTGCCATTTGACGCTTGTATTCCATGGAGGTTGCCGGCTCGTAAGCCGCCAGTCGACTTACTTCTTCCTCAATTACGATCTGGTAATTGTCGATAACGTCATCCTGTTCCATTACCTTTCTGGCAAGCTCAGCATCCTGATTACGAAGGGCCTGAACAGCCAACTGAAGAGTTTCCCTAGCCGCCTCGCCCATTTTTAGGAGCGAGGCTGATGCGCGATCTTTTATGTTCTCTCCATTCAATGAAATTACCATTCTACGGCTCCTCCCAATGTTTATTGTTGACTTTTATTCGTTACCTATTTTGGCATCGATTTAATTATCTCCTGCTGACTGGAAAAAAAACATCTTTATCCCGCCAAAGCTGATCATAAATTTCGCGATATCGCGGAACGCTAAATTACTAGAAAGGAGATGCAAATATGGATCGATTCGCGCTAATCCTGGTGATAATCGGTGCCCTGAACTGGCTGCTAATTGGTCTTTTCCGTTTCGACCTGGTAGCCAGCATTTTCGGTGGACAGACCACTGCTTTAAGCCGCGTCATCTATTCCATTGTTGGCCTGGCCGGCTTATATAGCATTAGCTTCCTCTTTCGGGAACGGGCTAAAACCGACTAATCTTTTGCAGCCATGGCAGGGTGTTTGGGGGCGGCCCCGGCGGACGGACCGTTCCCAAAACTCATGTTTCTTTAACGTAGCGGTATGATGAGCCAAGTGGAACGAAACCTAGCGATTTTAGCAAATCAATCGTCTCGGGTGCGGCCTCCGATCCGCATGTCAATGTGACTGCCCGGATACCCTCGCCCGCCATCGCCTGAAAAGCCTGTAATAATAGGGTACGGGTGATGTCTGCTCTGGCCAAATCATGTAAAACCCCGAGCCGCATAATATGTGCGATTTGCCGCGCCTCCGGATGAGCCTGCAGCACATCAAGCCTCAGCCACGTGGTATCGCCAATTATTGTGCCATTCAATAGCGCAGTATGTCTGTGCATCAAGAGCGGCGCCTTTAATCCAACCTGCTCTTCCGTAATTACGCAGTTAAATTGCATAGCCGACCCGGGCAGAGCGATAAACCGCACCTTCGGCAATACAGTCGCATAAAAAACCTCTGGAGTCTCGGAAGGATAATGCCGAAACCCTTTTGCTAAAAATAACTCATCCAACCGGAAACCCGACCAGCAGGCACCTCTGGTCATGCCGTAAAAAGGATACCCATTCCTGAACGGCCAGGCGACAATTCGATGCGCTCCTGATTTGGAAAGACGACTGAGTGCTTCATCCAACAAAACCTCCGCCGTGTTTTGCGGATCATCTCCGGAAGCGAAAATTACCCGTATAGCTCCTTTCCCGCTCCCTCGCACATCGGCATAATGCAAAAACCCCGTTACCTGCTTCTTAGGATTAAGCGCCACGAGTAACTCTTGCGGATCAAAGCGATAGAGACTATCATTCAGCGGTCCGTCAACCATAATCGCGTTGACAAAGTCCGGAACAGACACCGGCCAGTGATACGGCAGTTGCGTACTCATTTCATTGTAGACATTTACGATACCAGACAAGTAAGAGTCTTTGTAATGATCAATGGCCACAGACATAAAATACCGCCTTCCGCCTTCCGGACTTCTGCTAATATGTACGCAGCCAAGGCAGTTTTCCTGCACGTCCGAGCGGAATAGCGGTATGTAGATTTTAGGCCATAATTCCACTTTGAGGGAATTACTCTGACAAACGTGTGTACTTATCTGGTAACCGGCCAGCAATCACATCAGTGCCAGGTACAACTAGCTTGTTGTGCGCCATAATCGGATTGATCATGCCGGTAATAATCTGTGATTCTCCTGGCAGTGCCGCGGCCAGTACTGTTCCGTTTGGCGCTACCAGCATGTTTCCAGAATGAGAATCGTGCGCTACTGGAAAGCAGACAGCCAGAAAACAGCAGTTTTCGGCTGCCCTTGTTCTGGCCACCTTTTCATGCAGTGGATAAGGCCTGTCGCTAATCCAGATTATTAGCTCCGCACCGCCCAAGGCTGCAATGCGAGCGGGTTCAGGGATTAAACCCTCTTCATCCAGGATCAAGGCTGCTTTGCCTAGTGGCGTTTGGATAACGGTGTTCGCACAGGTGTCATTGATGCGCTGTCCGGCATCGCCGTTATTCGGATCTTCCGGGTGATTCTTTCGTCCTTGGCCATGTATTTTGTAATAAGTTTCACAGCGGCCATCAGGCAGAAATAGTAGCGCGGATCTTTGCCCATTCTCGTTTCGGGCGACTGCCAGCGCAATCCCCTCTTCTGCGGCATAGCGGTGCGGGTCCGTAATCCCGTTTGCTTGCATGACATCCAGACTGCTAAAGACCGCCAGCTTTGTGCCGAGGACACTGATTATTTCAGCGCCATCTGCACTCCCGGTATCTTGGCTGCCCGCACCCTGTTGTTTAATGCTCTGGACGCAAGCTGCCAGCCATGGACTGATATTTCCGGCAACAGTGGATTGCCTTCCATGTCCGATATCGTTGGAGGTTAACATAGTGTATACTTCCGGGCGGCGATCCGCAACGCAGGAAAAGCCGGGCACAATTTCGTCACAACCGGATTCTTCACGACCGGGTTGCTCGTCTTGGCCGGGTTCGCCATGGCAGGGCATTTCCAAATCCATGTCATAGATCAGAATCTCCTCGCGATCAGAAGCTGCTTCGATAACTCGTTGTCCCGTAGGCGCTACGATACAGCTGCGCCCGCAGAACAGAATCGATCGCCTTTCCATCCCAACTTTATTGGCGGCCAGAAACCATACCCTATTCTCCAGAGCCCGGGTCTGAACCATATATTCGAATTGGGGATTAGTCAGTTTGCTTCTATCCCCTCCGGATGAAACCCAGTTCGTCGGATCCAAGATAATATTGGCTCCACCGAGCTTTAGCATCCGGGATATTTCAGGCAGGCGTGCATCAGCACAAATAAGCATGCCGATTTTGCCCAAAGCAGTCTCGAAAACCGGAAAGTCCTCGCCGCATGAAAACCACCTGGAATCAAAATGCCACAAAAATGATTTCCGGACTTTGCCGATCACTTCACCCTGTGGACCGAAAAGGAACGCTGAATTATACAGCTTTTCCGACTGCCTTTCCGGCAAGCCCACAGCCAGATGAAAGCGATACTTACAGGCCAGATCGGCAAAAGTACTTATGACAAATTCCAGTTCTTCCTGTGAAGTGCCGGGAGCATTCGGATCTCCCAAATAGTAAGAGGGATACGTACATTCGGGTAACAAAACCAGGTCGGGTTTTTGTGCGGCCGCCTGGCGCACCATAGCCACTGCGTGCTCCAGCGCCTGGGTATGCTGATGGATATCAAAAGCTGATAATTGAACTAGTGCCGCTCTAATCATCGCCTTGCTCTTACCTCCAAGCCAAACCGCCGATCTGAAGAAAAACCACGCCGACCGCCAGCAATGCCAGAACACAAACGACTGGAATCCAGGCCAGGCGCCAAGATTTCATGAAATCGGCTTTTAGGTATTCTACCGTTCCTACTACACAGACGTGCGCCGGAGAGAGTATGTAACCCATCATTGAGGCAAAATATAACATGACGACCAAATACAGAAAATCGCTGCGTCCGGCCGCTGCAGATATCAAGAGCGGCAATGTAACGGCTACTGCCCCCTGATGCAGACCAATGAAGAATCCGGTCAGAAATGGCACCACGCTGGCCAGAATAATTATTGAGGCACCGCTCCCCGACATAGAGCTGCTCAAAAAATCCACCGCCGCGGAGTGCAATATCGAATTGCTAAAGAACACGATGCCGGCGATCGCTCCTGCGAGCCCCCAGTTAAGACCCTTGAGCACTCCCTTTGTTACCCGTCGGCGCACCTCGGCCATATATGATGATGCTCCATTGCCTGATCCAGTCGGCGCAATGAATACCGCTGTCACTATGCCAGCCAGAATGCAGAGCGAGAACGGTAAATGCAAAAAAAGCGCCAGGAACAGAATTATAATCAGCGGCGTATACGCCGGAATGAATGTTCTGATAAACTGCCAGAAATGCTTCATGAAGGTTCCGGAGTGGGAATTTTCCTGCGCAGCTGCCAGTTCGGAGTTATGGAAAATTCCCTCTGCGCAGTCTCTTCTCTTAAACGAAGTACCCCGGAAAGCCAGATAAGAGGCGACGATAAATGCCACCAACGCCCCAGCCAACCCCGGCCATAATATGTATGAAAAGGGCAAATCGACCATCTGCCGTGTCAATAAGTAAGCCGGGTACAGCGGGTAAAAGAAAAAGGGAATGTGCCGGAAAAAGATATTGGCGACTACTTTCTGTTCTTTTGTCATGCCAACCTGATCACCGGCTGAGTCAACAATTGGTGCAGAGAAAACAGCTGCGCCCGGCACATTTAGAAAGCTGAACAGTGCCGGGACAACGATGGTAATAATACGGGGATCACGAGCCACCCCTCTGATACTGGCAGTAAGCTGCTCCAATGCTCCCGAGACTTTCATGGTGTTTCCCAGAACAGTAATCAAAGCGATAGCAATGAGCAGATCATAACCGGAAGGCTCCAGAAAAGTGTCCATAAATGCGTTTTTCAAGACCTGCCAGGCGTCTTTCGAAGCTAGTGCCATAATGATCGCCCCGGCCAGTGCCGTCAAGCCCACGTTGACTTTCTTCCGCGCACCAACCAGCATCAGCAATACGGCAATAACTAAACCAATCATCGCAATCATGTTGTATCAATCCTTTTTCTCAAAAGTACCCAGGACTAACGGCTTTTTGTCTTGAATCATCCACTGGCCACGAGCGATCACATGCTGCACTTTGAGATCCTGATCAAATGCAACCAAATCGGCATCGCAATCGGCCTGAATCCTGCCTTTGCCACGGAGATGCTGACATTCAGCAACATTACTGGTGACTGTTTTTAGAGCTGTTTCAAATGGAACATCATACTGCTGAACAAGTCTGCGGAATGTTTGGGTCAAAGCACTCACTTTGCCAACTTCCATGCCCTGCAGTGCACCGGCACTGTTGAACTTGGGCAAAGACCCGTTTCCATCAGAACTGATGGTAATCTTGTTCGGGGATACCCCTGCTTCCAGCAGCCTGACAACAGCCTGACCCACTGTCGGATAATCATCTTCTTCGGTTTCGGATGCAGTTAGGTCCACATATCCGCCTGCCAATCCAAATTTGACGCCCCATTCCAATACATCCCGATTCCTGCCCATATGGGTCGGAACGAATTGCTCCACGGGAATTTCGGTGTGCGTGATAATATCAAAAAGCATTTCTAGCCCGCGGGAACCTGCCCCGACATGCAGCGTTACTTTTCCGCCTTTCCCGGCCAGCATCCCTCCCACACGTGCCTCTGCAGCAATACGGGCCAGCTCATCCCGAGTCGGCTGGGCTGAACGATGATCGGAAATCGCGATTTCGCCAACGCCAATCACTTGCTCCAGCAGCATAATATCTGACATGATTTTTCCAGTTAGTGTTGGAGGCGGAACCTGATATGCCCCGGTGAGAATATAGGCTGAAATGCCCTCCTGGATGAGTGCGCGGGCTTTGGCCAGCAAACTGTCAACATGGCGTGCAACTCCGTCTGTCCCAAGGCAGCCTATAACGGTCGTAACTCCCGCTGTGGTCAGATCGCTGAGATTCGCCTCAGGAGTCATTGTTGCGGGACCGCCTTCCCCTCCGCCTCCCAGCAGATGCACATGTTGATCGACGAGTCCGGGCGTTACGATGGCTCCGCCCAGATCAAACTCGTGTACCTGACAGCCAGTGGCGGTCAATTCGATTTGCGGGGCAACCTGTATAATCTTCCCTCCTGCCAGGAGCAGATCCTGATGACCTATTGGCTCGGGATTGTACACCGTTGCATTCTTAATGAGGGTTAGCATTCGATGGCCTTCCTTCCGTTTAATCATGCACACTGCACATCAGCGCAACTTTGCTACTTTAATTATCTGATACAGCCTCAGCCCACTCAAAAAATTCCGGAGCCAAACGCCTGTAAAAAGGCATGAAACCTTGCTGCCAGTTCTCAATATTATTCAAATATGTTCTGACCTGGAGGCCAATTTCCGGCGGAATATCATCTTTCTGCAGAAAAGCCCAAGGTGCAATAGCATCAAAGAGTCGATCTGTTTCGGCAATAGATTTCTTGAGATCGGTCATGGATTCCTCTATCATTCTACGCGGGACACTATCCTTTGTGCCCGGCGGCATAAAATCGGTAATGCGGCAATCGGCAAACAACAGGATGCGACCATCTTTTCCGGATGCAATTAGCCAGTGCGAAGGACGCGCCCATTCATCCCTAATCGAAATGACGGGGGGATCGGGGTAGATGAAAAAGGCATAATCCACATTACTCCCGTTTTTCTTAAGCATTGGCCATGATAATGCAGCATAATCCGGCAATTCTTCGGCAAACAGTTCATGTTCTCTCAAGCGTTGGCGAATCTCTACAATTGGCATAATGCGCATCATTTATTCCTCCCTTTTCCGAGAACGCAAGGTAACGTTCAGCGAACTACCCGGCACTTCCAAAGCTTCCTGCCATAAATCTATCGGAACATATCTGGCAGCGTCGCCAAGCCGATTGCGGCCACTGTCGCAAATATACACACCGGTAAGATTTCCCGCCTCGTCGCGCTCTGTTCCAATTAATGAAACCACGTGATTAGAAAAGCCATTACCGTAACAGTTCGGATTATTCCAGAGAATACCGGCATTCACGCCTGCCATGACTCCATGACCCTTTTCGAATTCCTCCGCAGCCCGCGCGACTGTGGATGACTTAATAATTTTTCCCGGTAATCCCCATTCCCGCATTAGGCGGTCCCGATAGGTCGCGTTGGTAGCCCCGGACAGATATGG
>JBMNNY010000069.1:0-10264 GCA_050942765.1 Bacillota bacterium
AGCGTCCGCTCTCCATAGATGATGTGCTCCTGGTCAGGGGTAAGCTGGAACGTCGCGACGAAGACCTGAAGCTGCTGGTTTCACAAATACGCATTTTAAATCTCAAACCCAATTGACAGGCAATCTGCCAATTTCGCTTGACATTATTCGCGATTAACGGGTAAAATAGCTAGTAATGATAGTATATTGTGTACTGTGATGATAGGGAGGAGTACCCAAATCAGCCCTGCAAGAGAGGGGAACCCACCGGGTGGAAGGTTTCCTCAGAAGGCGTTTGGAGAAGGTCGCCCTGGAACTGATCAGCTAAGTTAATAGGCTGATCCGGGAATGCCCGTTAGCGCTGTCAGTTGAGCGTCTCGCCGCATTTTGGCGGGAAAGCAGGGTGGTACCGCGGAAGAAACCTTTCGCCCTTGTATGGGTGAAAGGTTTTTTGATTGTTATCAGGGCATGATTATACAGGCACAATCAGACGACGTGCTATTAGACGTGCTATTAGACGTGTTATTAGACGGGCGTTGTCTTTGCGGCTTTGCGGGCGCAAAAATCCGGGCATAATTGCTGAAGATAAGCGGGGAGTGAAAACCAGATGGATTGTGCTTACCGCCAAAGCTTCTTTTCCGATAAAAAAGGCAGAATGATCGAAATTCGGCCGGCGCGTCCAGAAGACGCCGCCATGATTATCGCGGCGATTAATCAAGTGGCCGCTGAAAAGCGCTATTTGACAACCGATTATTTTGAGGCTACTGTTGAACAGGAGCAGGCCTTTATCACCAACCAGGCCATTAGCGGAAATTTATTCCTGGTGGCGCTGCACGAAAATGAAGTGATCGGCACTCTGACTGCGCAGCGGGCCAGAGGCAAATATCGCGCTCATGTCGCTGAATTTGGGTTGTCGCTGCTAGCCCGGTACCGCAATGCCGGCATTGGCAGTCAGCTAATAGCACGTCTGCTACTCTGGTGCGATGCCGCCGGTATCGAAAAACTCAATCTCGAGGTTTTTCATGATAACGCCAGAGCTATTGCGCTTTATCAAAAACTCGGGTTTCACCAGGAAGGGATTCGTAAGAAGCAGATTAAAATCGATGGCCATTACATCGATTTGATTCAAATGACTTTATTTATTGCGGAGGGAAAATAGATGAGTGACATGGATAGCAAACAGATGGCAACGGTGCCAACAGAAGCAGCAGCGGAAGACAAGCAAATGGCACCGGCGTACGATTACCGTAAAGCCGAGGAAAAATGGTACCGCTATTGGGAGCAGAACGGCTATTTTGCGGCGCACGTCAATCCAGACAAGGAACCGTTCTGTATCGTCATTCCGCCGCCTAACATTACCGGGCGGCTGCATATGGGTCACGCCATGGATGAAACCATGCAGGACATTATAATACGATGGAAACGCATGTCCGGATATGAGACCCTGTGGCTGCCTGGCACAGACCATGCCAGCATTGCTACCGAAGCCAAAGTTGTTGAAATGCTGGCGAAGGAAGGCTTGAGCAAAGCGGAGCTTGGCCGGGAAGGCTTCTTAGAAAAAGTCTGGGAGTGGAAACGCCAATATGGCGGTGCTATCGTCAATCAGCTCAAGCGTCTTGGTTCATCATGCGATTGGTCCAGAGAGCGCTTTACTATGGATGAAGGCTGTTCGCGGGCGGTACGGGAGGTTTTCGTTCGCCTTTACGAAAAAGGTCTTATTTACCGCGGCGATTATATGGTTAACTGGTGCCCCGTCTGCCGGACGACCATCTCAGATGTGGAGGTGGAGCATGAAGAGGAAGAAGGCAGTCTCTGGTACCTGCGTTACCCGTTCGCGGAAGGCGATGGTGCAATTATTGTTGCCACCACCCGTCCGGAGACCATGCTCGGTGATACGGCAGTGGCGGTGAATCCCAAAGATGAGCGCTATCGTGACTTGATCGGCAAAAAAGTGTTGCTGCCGATAATGAACCGGCCGATTCCCATTATTGCTGACGAATATGTTGAGATGGAGTTCGGTACAGGTGCTGTCAAAATTACTCCGGCACATGATCCCAATGACTTCGAAATGGGCATGCGGCATCAGCTGCCCAGCATTGCAGTTATTGGCGAGGACGGTCGCATGACTGCCGCCGCTGGCAAATATGCTGGTAAGGATCGCTTTGAATGTCGCAAAGAGATCGTTGCCGAACTGGACGCTGCCGGACTATTAGTGAAAACCGAACCTCATGTCCATAATGTCGGTCATTGTTACCGCTGTAATTCCAGTGTAGAACCGCTGATCTCGAAACAATGGTTTGTAAAGATGAAACCTCTGGCGGAGCCTGCCATTGCGGCCGTAAAGAATGCCGCCGTAGAATTTATTCCGGAGCGCTTTACGAAAATCTACCTTAACTGGCTGGAGAATATCAGGGACTGGTGTATTTCCCGGCAGTTATGGTGGGGCCATCGCATTCCGGCATGGTATTGCGGGGATTGCGGTGCGCTGATCGTGGCTCAGGATGCACCGCAGACCTGTGGAACCTGCGGAAGCTCCAACCTCACTCAGGATGAAGATGTTCTGGATACCTGGTTCTCATCGGCGTTATGGCCGTTTTCCACTCTGGGATGGCCAGACAAAACTCCCGAGTTGGAATACTTTTATCCTACTTCTGTACTGGTTACCGGCAGAGATATCATCTTCTTCTGGGTGGCGCGCATGATCTTCATGGCTCTGGAGTTCATGGAGAAACCGCCTTTCGCAAAAGTGATTATTCATGGCCTGGTCTTGGATCAAGATGGTAAGAAGATGAGCAAATCGCGCGGAAATGCCATTGATCCGCTCGAGGAAATTGAGCAGTTCGGAACGGATGCTCTCCGGCTGGCGATGATTACCGGCAATACTCCGGGATCAGACTTCCGCTATCAGCGGGGCAAGATTGAAGGATTCCGCAACTTTGCCAATAAACTCTGGAATGCCTCCCGATTCGTGCTGATGAATCTGGATGGTGAATCTCTCAACCTGAATGACTTTAGGGGCAATTTCACGCTTCCGGACAGATGGATTCTGAGCAGGTATTCCAATGTTGCCGCTGAGGTGCAGCGCCTGCTGGAACGCTTCGATTTAGGAATGGCTGCCCAGGTACTTTATGATTTTGTCTGGAACGAATATTGCGATTGGTATATCGAAATGGCCAAACCGCGGCTGCGGAGTTCTGATGCCAGCGAACGCCGCACCGTGCAGGCGGTTTTGCGGCATGTCCTGCAAGGAACGCTGGAGCTGTTACATCCGTTTATTCCGTTTATTACCGAAGAGATCTGGCAGAAACTGCCGGGTAACAGCTGTAGCGGCAACGGCAACGGTAGCGGCAGCATCATGATCGCGCCCTGGCCGCAGCCGGATGCGAGTTTGATAGATTCTGAAGCTGAAAAGGAAATTGGTGCACTGATGGATATCATCAGAGCGATTCGCAATGTCAGGGCTGAAATGAATGTAGCGCCTGCCAAGAAGGTGGAAGTTATCTTTCAGGCGGACGCAGAAAAAGGCAGACTTATTGACGACAATCGCATTCTGCTACAGACCCTGGCAGGGCTAGCGGCGATAACTGTGATTCCCGAAAATGCATCCAAACCGGAAAAAGCGGCTGCTGCCGTGGCAGGCGGAGTCTCTGTTTTCTTGCCTTTGGCAGGGATGATCGATCTCAATAAAGAAATTGAACGACTGGAAAAAGAGTATCAGCAGATGCACAATCTTTGCGAGGGGCTGAATGCCAAACTGTCCAACGCGGCGTTTTTGGCGAAAGCACCGGCTGAAGTGGTCAACAAGGAAAGAGAAAAACTGGAGGGCTATCGTGAGAAAGCGCTGAAGCTGAAAGAGCGCCTGGAGGCTCTAAAAGGGTGAACGCAAGGTGAACGCAAGGTAAACGCAAGGTAAACGCAAGGTAAACGCGGACGTATCCCGGACGCCCAAATGGGCCCAAAATAGCGCGCGGCGACAATCAGACTAAACACAGGAGGGGTAAGATGCTGGAAATAAGCGGTCTTTCAAAGAGTTACGCAAGCAGTAAAGTAAAGGCGATTGATAACCTAAATCTCACAGTTAATTCCGGCGAGATCTTTGGATTTCTTGGGCCCAACGGGGCGGGTAAGACTACTACAATCAAAATGGTGGTTGGTTTACTGAATCCCGATTCCGGGACGATTAAGGTCAATGGCCTTGATAACCAGACTGCTACGTTGGAAGTAAAAAAACAGATCGGGTATGTTCCAGACAATCCCGACCTGTATGACCGTCTGACCGGTCTGGAGTATTTGAACTTCATTGCGGATGTCTATGAAGTAAATGAGCGTGATCGGCGTACAAACATTGCCCGGTATCTTGAGATGTTCGACCTGACCGGTGCAGTCAAAGACGTGATTAAAAGTTATTCGCATGGGATGAAGCAGAAGCTAGCGCTCACTTCAGCCTTATTGCACGAGCCGAATTTGCTGATTCTGGATGAGCCTATGGTAGGGCTGGATCCGAAATCCGCCCACCTATTTAAGACCGTGCTGCGTGAACACTGTGATAAGGGCAAATCCGTTTTTTTCTCAACTCATATTCTGGATGTTGCCGAACGCTTATGCGATCGCGTTGGTATTATCAGTCACGGCAAGCTGATTGCCTGTGGAACTTTGGATCAGCTGCGTAAAGGCGATTCTAAGGAAACGCTGGAGCATATTTTCCTGGAGTTGACCGAATCATGAAAAAGTGGCTTGCGCTCATTAAGACCAGTCTGAAAGTCTATTTTGGATTTTCGCTCTGGCGTTACAATTATCAGAATGACAAAAAAAAGCTCTTGCAGCCGCTGGGCATAGCATTGGCAATGATCGCGGGATTTGCGCCGATTATTTACGCCAGTATCAAACTAATAACCGCATTTTATGATATGGGAGCTGCCATAGGGCAGCCAGAATTCATTCTGATGCTGGCGGTGCTAGGTTCGCTGCTGATAACACTGGTTTTTGGACTCATCAGTTTGCTCAGCGGGTTCTATTTCTCTAATGATCTCAGTATCCTTGTGCCGTTGCCTTTGACCCCGGTTCAGGTGCTGACATCGAAATTTGTGCAGGTATTGGCGACCGAGTACCTTTCGATTATGTTCTTCTTTTGGCCAACTGTTATTGTTTATGGCGTGAAGGCCCAACCATCGCTGCTGTACTGGCTGGCATCCCTGGCCGTGTTTCTGCTTTTGCCTGTGATTCCGTTATTGATTGCGGGGATTCTGGTAATCCCGCTGATGCGGTTTCGCAGAGCCAGCAGTGATTCGGAACGCTGGTCGGCAGTGCTGTCGATAATCATTCTGGTTATTGTGCTGGCCGGTCAGTTTGCGTTTCAGCGGATGGCGATGCAGCATGCCACAGATGGCAGTCTCGAACAAGCTCTTTTCCAGACCAGTCTGGGACTGAGCAAAAACATCAGCGGTTATTTCCCGCCCAGCCTTTGGGCTATGTTGGCCTTGCACAAGGCGGGTACACTGGCAGGCTGCGGTTATTTCCTGCTCTTTGCGCTGCTTGCGGCAGTTCTGGGCGCGCTAATGTTTATGTTAGCCAAAAAGTTTTTCTATCGCGGCTTGTTGAGCGGCAACGAAAAGCGCGCCTCAAAAAGGGCAATAGATGAAGAACAGCTGACCAGAGCCGCCGGAAAACACCGGTCGGCTATGGCAGCAATGTTTGTCAGAGAATGGAAATATTTCTGGCGCAATTCAATGTGGGTCTTTAACAACATGATTGGTGCGCTGATTTTGCCACTGATCATGGCTATGACATTCTTAATGAATCCAAGCGAGGCGGCCATACCCGATTTTGCAGGGCTGCTGCAAAAGGCCAACATTTGGGGTATTATGCCGCTGATTATTGCTGGCGTATCAATGGGGCTTGGCGGCATGTTCGAAGTGGCCTGTTATGCCGTTTCCCGGGAAGGCCAACTGTTCTGGATTTCCAAAGTAATCCCGGTTGCTCCGGCAGTGCAGTTACGCGCCAAAATGTGGCATGCCCTTGTGATGACAATTATCGCCATACTTCCTACTTGGATCCTGACGGGTGTCATACTCAGAATTCCACTGCTTTATTTTCTAGCCGGTATCGCTTTGAGTATTCTGGGCCTATGGGGAGTTCTGGCATCGGGATTGCTGATCGATCTAATCAGACCATACCTGACCTGGGATCATCCCAATAAAGTAGCCAAGCAGAATCTGAACATCGTTTTTGCGATGTTTGTAGCAATCTGGATTACAGGAATAGGGGCCTTTTTGGCAGTGATATTAATCTCCCTTAAACTAGGTTTATGGCAGGTCTATGCTGGTGTGATTGCCTATTTATTGTTACTGGCGGTCGGACTGGAATTGATTCTGCGTAAAATTGCGGCACGCCGGTACGCTGCCATTGAAGTTTGAATCGGCCAGTCTTGGGCGGTATGCTGCTTCGCAACAGGTTACCCTGATGAAGGATTTAGGCTTGTGAAGTAGAAATTTCCATAGCAGCAAATCAATGAATTAGGGGGAAATGGCGTGCAAAAAAGGAAAATGGTCCTACGCGTGGTTTTGCTAAGCGCTTGTTTTGCGACTTTAGCCACTGCTTTCGCTGTTTTGGCAGCTGATCCCGTCATTGAACAGGCCGATATGCTGTATTCAAACAGAGTGAGACAACCCGGCTCGGTTGAGAAAGGCATTGCTTTACTCGATAGCTATCTGGCGACCCATGTGAATAACTATGACGCTCTTTGGCGGCAAGCCCGCTTTTACTGGTTTAAAGGCGATCGTTCACCCGATAAGAAGAAACTGCCACATTATGAAGACGGCAAGGCCTATGCTGAATTGGCCGTACTTGCCAATGCTAATGGTGTTGAAGGACATTACTGGCTAGGGTCTCTGATCGGCGCTGTTGGTACTGAAAAAGGCATTCTGAACAGTCTTTTTATGGTTGGGCCTATGAAGGAGCAACTTGAAATAGTTTTAAAACTCGATCCGAATTATCATGATGCCTATAATGTTTTGGCGCAGCTGTATTGGAAAGTGCCTGGCCGTCCTTTATCAATCGGTGACAAGAAAAAAGCTCAGGAATACATCAAGAAAGCTACCGAATTGGCACCCACAAACATCGGGCACTGGCTATTATATGGCGAAATTGCTATCTCCAATAAAGATTATGTGACAGCACGGATGGCTTTGAATAAAGTTCTTTCCCTGCCAGATAATGAAGAAGATCCGATAGAGTCTAAGAGTGACAAAGAAAAGGCCGCCAAATTACTGAGGGAGATTCAGAATAAGTAGCAATAATCGAGAATAACTAGCCATACTGAAACTTGGGGACCGGGGGTACTTCCTCCGGTTCTTTTTTTGTGTTATTCTTAATCCGTTGGCAAAAACACAAAAGATCATATGGGAGCATAATTGAGCATAAAGGACGGAAGGAGCGGCCGACATATGAACTACGAAGAAGCCATCAATTATCTTGAGTCTTTAGGCAGGTTTGGGATTAAGCCGGGACTAGGCCGCGTCAGCACAGCTCTGAACCTTACCGGAAATCCGGAACGCAATTTGCGTTTTATTCATATCACCGGTACCAATGGCAAAGGCTCGACCACGGCTATGGTGACTGCGATCTTGCGGAGTGCCGGGCTAAGAACAGCCCGGTTTACTTCGCCGCATTTGAGTGATTATTGCGAACGCATTGTCGTTGATGAACAGCCGATCAGCCATCAGGATTTCTCAGCCCTGATTACCGATTTGCAGCCGGTGATCGATCGGGTTTCCGCCGGACCGGACGGGTCGATGACCGAATTTGAAGTACTGACCCTGGCCGCCTTATGCTATTTTGCCAGCCGTCAGCCAGATGTCTGTGTCATGGAAGTTGGTATGGGTGGCCGGCTAGACTCTACGAACGTCATCCTGCCGGTTGTTTCGGTAATTACACCGGTTGACATGGATCACATGGATCGTCTTGGCAGCACTCTGACAGAGATCGCAGCCGAAAAAGCCGGCATTATTAAAGATGGGCGTCCGGTGGTGATTTCCCGGCAAAAAAGCGTTGCCGAGAACGTAATCAGGGAGCATTGCCGGCAAAAGGGGGCACCCCTGTATGCTTTAGGCCAGAATTTTTCTGTGACCAATGTAACAACTGTATCGGCAAGAGAGTCTACATGGCCAGAAAAAAACGGGATCCCCGGAACTTTTGGAACCTTTTGTACAATTAAAGGAGTAGAACGCAGTTACGAAAATCTGCACATCAATCTCTATGGCAAATACCAGGCAGATAATGCTGCCACTGCTGTCGCAAGCTGTGAGGTGTTCGCTGCCAGAACTGGATTGCGGCTTGACAGTACGGCAGTCAGGCGCGGCCTGGCGGAGGTTGTCTGGCCGGGGCGTTGTGAGGTTTTTCACATACCGCATCCGCTGCAGGCTGGGGTTTCAACAACATTGGTGATTGATGGAGCCCATAACATGCATGGGATTAGAGGACTGACAGCTGCCCTTACGGACCTTTTTCCAGGATATAAAGTACGGTTTGTTATCGGCATCCTTGATAACCGGCCAGTTGAAGAGATGGTAGCCGCCCTTGCGCCTCTGGCAGTCCATTTCTATGCTACGGCTGCTGTTTATAATGGAGTGGCCTCCCCGGACAGAATTGCCAAAGCAGTCGCTGATCAGGGTGTGGCAATCAGCATCGTGGAAGGCGGGCTGAACGCCCTGAACCAAGCCTTGTCAGATGTTCAGCCTAATGAAATCGTATGCCTTTGTGGTTCGCTTTATCTGGTGGGAGAGGTGCGCACGAGGATGATTGCCGCAATGCATGGCGGTGATTGCCGCAATGTACGGCGATGATTGCCGCGCCGCAATGCATGGCGCTGTGCAAAACTACCTGTAAAACAGATGCGACAATAGGAAGGAATAAAGCTTCGTTTGCCTAATAGTAACAATGTGGCTTTTATAATGGAGTTTTTTATAATCTGCATAGAGAGGATTCATCATTGATGGATAATAGAAACATCGCAGTCTTCGTGGGGGCATTTGGCAGTGGCAAGACCGAGACTGCCATCAACTATGTGCTCAGAAGCGCACAGGACCATCCCGAAAAAAAACACGCCTTGATTGATTTGGATATAGTCAATCCGTATTTCCGTTCCCGGGAAGAAGAACCATATTTGACTGAACACAATATTAGAGTCATATGCACTTCTCCGGAAACCAAGCAGGCGGATATGCCAGCTTTGAGCCCGGAGATTTACTCTGTATTTCAGGACGTTTCTTATAACGCCGTTTTTGATGTCGGGGGAGATCCAAACGGAGCCAGAGTTCTCGGCCGTTTTCACCAGTATTTTGAGGCAGAGCCTGACTATCAGATGTTTTTGGTAGTCAATACCTACAGGCCAATGACCGGAACACCGCAAGGGATTATTGATATGGCAAATTCCATTCAGGCGCGCAGCCGCATTAAGCTGACAGGGATCGTCTGTAATGCACATATGAAATCAGAAACGGATCTGTCAATTATTAAACGCGGCTACGAGATCATTAAGCAAAGCGCTGATATCCTGCAGTTGCCTATTTCATTCATTTGTGTTCCGGAATGGCTGCAGATCAGTCAGACAGAGTTTGCAGAGCCTCTTTTCCCGCTGAAATTATTCATGATGCCATTTTGGGAAAAAGGTCAGTCAGGGCAGTAAAAGCTGAGAACCACTGAAGGGGGGAGCGTCAGGGTGGCCAATCTTGTTACTTTCAAAGAGGATTTATGCAAAGGTTGTGGTTTGTGCATCGAGTTCTGTCCAAAAAAGTGTCTCGGATTTGCAGAGCATTTTAATGTCAAAGGCTATAAGCCGGCAGAGATGAAGAGACAGGAAGATTGCATCGGTTGTGGTTTTTGCTTCCGGATGTGTCCTGATGTAGTAATTGAAGTATCGAAATAAGGCTTTGTTGGGAGGGATTAAGTTGGCCGAAAAAGTCCTTATGAAAGGAAATGAAGCAATCGGTGAAGGCGCTGTTGCAGCCGGATGCCAATGCTTCTTCGGTTATCCAATTACTCCGCAGAACGAAGTGCCCGAATACATGGCAAAACGCATGGTTGAGCTTGGGCGCGTGTTTTTGCAGGCTGAAAGTGAAGTGGCTGCTATTAACATGGTCTATGGTGCCGCTGGCGCCGGAGCACGTGTTATGACCTCTTCTTCCAGCCCTGGTATCAGTCTGAAACAGGAAGGTATTTCTTATATTGCCACCGCGGAGTTGCCCGCAGTGATCGTTAACGTTCAGCGTGGCGGTCCGGGGCTTGGCGG
>JBMNNY010000070.1:0-10243 GCA_050942765.1 Bacillota bacterium
CGGGCAGCATTCAAATCGATGATGCCAGAATCGATGCCATTTCAGAAGGAACTTATATACCGGCCGGAACACCCGTCCGGGTAGTCAAGGTCGAAGGAAACAGAATTGTAGTCAGGTCCATTAAAAAATAAAAAGTAAAAATATAGTTGGGGGGAATCACTTTGGAGCTGTTCATTATTCTGTTGATCATTGCCGGTGCCATCATTTTTCTGTCGATTTTCCTAAGTTTTGTTCCGATTGGTCTGTGGATCTCCGCTTTGGCATCCAATGTTAAAGTCAACATGATTTCGCTCGTTGGTATGCGCCTGAGACGTGTTACTCCGTCTCGCATCATTTTCCCGCTGATCAAGGCCACAAAGGCCGGGTTGGATGTAAACGTCACTAATCTGGAAGCTCATTATCTGGCCGGTGGTAATGTTGATCGGGTTGTGGATGCTTTGATCGCCGCGCACCGTGCCGAACTGGGCTTAACTTTCCAGCGAGCTGCTGCCATTGACCTGGCGGGCCGCAATGTGCTGGAAGCTGTTCAAATGAGCGTTAACCCGAAAGTTATCGAGACCCCCATCGTGGCCGCTGTCGCTAAAGACGGTATTGAACTGCGCGCCAAAGCTCGCGTTACCGTGCGTGCCAATATCGACAGGCTGGTCGGTGGTGCCGGTGAAGCGACAATTATCGCCCGCGTTGGTGAAGGTATTGTAACAACGGTTGGTTCTTCAGAAAGCCATAAAGAAGTGCTTGAGAATCCGGATCGTATCTCCACCACTGTCTTAAATAAGGGTTTGGATGCCGGAACGGCGTTCGAAATTCTCTCCATCGATATCGCTGACGTTGATGTCGGTCGCAATATTGGTGCCAGACTGCAAATGGATCAGGCAGAAGCAGACAAGAACATTGCTCAGGCCAAAGCCTCCGAGCGCCGTTTTGCTGCTATCGCTCGCGAGCAGGAAATGAAGGCTTCGGTGCAGGAAATGCGTGCCCGCGTTGTGGAAGCTGAGGCAGAAGTACCACGCGCCATGGCAGAAGCATTACGTAGCGGTAAGCTGGGTGCGTTAGATTATTATAGCCTGCAGAATTTACTCGCTGATACTGAAATGCGCCAAAACCTTTCCAAACTTGGCCAGCGTCCGGATGATCCGATGTCAGGACCCAAGAAATAATTGAAAGGATAATGGCCCAATGGAAGTAATTATTATCGGGCTGATCATCTATGTAATCTCTTCAGTTATCAATGAAGTGGCCAAGAAAAATAAGAATGCGCCTTCCACTAAAACTGGCGGAGGGAACGGTGGAGGCGGAGGGAGAGTCATTCCATTTCCACGCGATCCGGATGCCAGACGTAAGACTTTCCAGGATATGCTGAGAGAAGCGCTGGAAGAAGCCAGTATGGAAGGCAAAGATCTCGGGGAAGGATCTGAAGGCCACTCTGTGGGTGAGTATCAATTTGGAGACGGACATGAGGGCCAAGGGTCTGGCACCTCAGAATTCTTTGGCGAAAACGCTGAGGCCACCGAAATATACGATAACTGGTCGCCACAAAGAGAGGGCAGCCTGATTGGCGAGGTGGTGATGGAACCTCTCGGTCAGGGCTCCGAAGGTCTCACTCGCGAAGGGTTCGACTCCGAAAATCTGAGTTCCGAAGGTCTTAGCTCTGAAGGACTCGGCTCGTTCGAAGGCGCTCCCGTTACAGAAGGCTCACTGGGTGGTGACGTCCACTGGGAAGGCCTGGGGCCGGTTCTTGAAGAAGAGCATTTGTCTGGCAGTCTGCTCAAGGGCTCGGCGGACAGCGATGATTTTTCGAGCTGGGAACAGGAAGATGCTGAGGACTTTGCTGACGATTATGTAGACACCTTTGATACGAGTAACTTCGATTCTGTTCCGACATTTGCAGGCCGCGGACTGCTGTCCGGCGAAGAAGACCTGCTCAGGGGGATTATTGTTTCCGAATTACTAAATTCCCCCGGCGGAAAAAGCCGACGCATGGGCGGACGCGCAGCCGGGCGCATGGGCGCCATGCGTAGATAAGCGCAGATACCGCAAATAAGAGCAAATAAGCGAAGCGCAATAAGTGCGGATTAACCTGGTCCTCTTAAAAAACCTCCCTAGATTAATGGCTCCTGTTCAGACAGGGGCCATTTTTATTTGGTTACTTCGTTGTGGCACCTGCGGCGATGCCCATTACGATGCGAATGCGCTGCGATACCACGGTACTTCGATGCGCCAATACACCGGCACACCGGCCAATTCGATTTCTTTTTCGCAGCTGCGTCGAATAAACCTATAGGTAAGAGAAAGTGCGTTTGTGAGCCAGCAGAATCAATGCAGCAGAATCAAGCCAGAAGAATCAATGCGCGGAATCGGTGATCGGTGACAGGATCGATGGTGTGGGAGGTGCGTTCGTGAACCGCGATAACAATAAAAATAAAGCACCCGGATGGGTGGAGCGCCTGGGTGATTTGCTTGAACTGCCTCAGGAAATCATGCTGAACTTGCCGCAGGTCTCCCTGGTCGGCAACGATTATTTCAGAATTGAAAATCATCGCGGTATTATTGAATACCGTCCTGATTTAATCCGCATTAACACTTCCAAAGGTGAGGTTGCGGTTCGCGGGCAGAAGCTGCAAATTCGCGTGATCATTACCGAAGAGATCATCATATCCGGTAAGATTATCGCTTTTGAACTCACGGACTGGGAGGCGTTCTGATGTTTCTCTCGCAAATTTGGTTTTTCTTGCGCGGTTATTTGATCATTTTGGTAAAAGGGCCACATCTGGAGAAATTTCTTAATGCCGCTGTCGGGCAAGGGGTACGCCTTTGGGACGTTCAGCGCTCCGGGCCGGATTGGCTGCTCTGCAAAGTAGGCGTACAGGGATTCAGGAAGCTACGGCCAGTTTTTCGTCAAACGCATTGTCAATGCCGCATCAAAGAGCGCATTGGCCTGGCTTTTGGATTGCGGCGCGTTGTCAGGCGCCCGGTGTTATTCTTTGGCATTGTGGTATGTGTAGCCGTTCTCTATGTCCTGAGCAGCTTTGTATGGTTTGTCAAAGTGGAAGGACTCCGTCAGATTGAGCAGGACTCCTTTCGGAGTACCCTGGAGGGGGTAGGGGTAAGGCCCGGGGTGCGGCGTGAGGCTCTGAACCCTCGCAAGATTGAGGAAGAATTGCTGAAACGGGAATCATTAATTGCCTGGGTGTCACTGAAAATCAAGGGCACGGTAGCGGTGCTGCAAGTTGTCGAAAAGGAACTGCCGGAGACGACCACACCACAGGAGACTGTGAATATCGTTGCTGCTAAAGACGGATTGATCGAAAAAATGCTCGTGCTACAGGGATACGCGATGGTAGCTGAAGGAGATACTGTTCATGCAGGTGATGTCCTGATCTCCGCCACCCCCCCTACACCTTTGGCAGGCACCAATACCAACAGCAATGCCTACGGCGGGATGCGGAAGACTCAGGCGCAAGGTCTGGTGGAGGCCAGGGTATGGTATGAAGCATCAGCGACGGTTCCGACCACGCGCATCTCATGGCAGCCAACCGGCAAAAAGCGCACACTTTGGTCATTTCGTATCGGCAATTTGCAGTTTAATCTGGGCAAAAAACCTGATTATGCCAACAGTAAAACATCCCGCCTTGTCAGGGAATGGTTCCCCGGCAGGAATGGCAAGAGCTTTGTCGAAGTGATTCGTAACCGTTACTATGAAGTTGTCGGTACCAAAGTTACTCTGACGAAGTCAGAGGCGGCTCAAGAAGCCGCTGCTCAAGCCTGGCAAGAAATCGAGAAGAGTATTGCCAATAAGGAACGCCTCACTACACTGGCACGTTCTCAGCAAATCAGCGAAGATGAACAAGGGACGGTTACGGTAACGGCAGTTCTGGAGGCAATCGAGGATATTGGTATTGGGAGGTAATGCAAAGCCTTGGCAGACGTAATTGAACAGAAATATGAGATAACGGATCCGTCGCAAGCTGCCGCTATGTTTGGTAATGGCGGCGAATTTTTAAAACTGATTGAAGAAGGACTTGCTGTCGAAGTACTTGCCAGAGGCGAGACTGTTACGCTGCGTGGACAGCCGAAATCCGTTGCCAAAGCTCGTGAGGTTTTGGAGGATATTCGGCTGATCATTTCTCGCGGGGATTATCCGACCGTTCAGGAAGTACGCTATGCTGTCCGGCTGGCCGGAGAGGGCCGGGATGCCCGCTTTAATGAGTGGGCTAGCGACATTGTGCAGGTCAGTTACCGTGGTAAAAGAATTCATCCGCGCACGCTCGGCCAAAAGATGTATGTTGATGCCATCCGGAAAAATGGGATCGTGATTGGAGTCGGTCCGGCCGGTACGGGAAAAACTTACCTGGCGGTGGCATTGGCAGTTGCCGCTTTGCAGAGCAAGCAGGTCAACCGCATCATTTTAACCCGCCCGGCAGTCGAAGCCGGTGAGAAACTCGGTTTTCTGCCCGGCGATTTGCAGGAAAAGGTTAACCCTTATTTGCGGCCGCTTTACGATGCTCTTTTTGATGTACTGGGTGTAGAAGCCTTTCAACGGCATATGGAGAAAGGTCTGATTGAGATTGCCCCGCTGGCATATATGCGTGGGCGTACGCTGGACGATTCATTCATTATCCTTGATGAAGCTCAGAACACTACGCCTGAGCAGATGAAAATGTTCCTGACGCGCCTGGGTTTTGGCTCAAAAGCCATCGTTACAGGTGATGTTACGCAAATTGACCTGCCGCGTGGTACGGAATCAGGACTTACGCAAGTGACGCGTATCCTTTCCGGAGTACCGGGAATCGGGATCGTCTACCTGTCAGATCGGGATGTCGTGCGTCATGAGTTGGTTCAGCGCATTATCAAGGCCTATGAGCGCTACGAAGAAGGCCAAATTACCGATGTTAAGACAGATAAAGAAGATCGCCCGGTAAAATAGCAGGCAATTACAGGTAAATAAAGGAAGCGCATCGGTTTGGCCGTTTGCAGTGCATTATGCTATAATATGTTGTCGGTCAATCATGAAGCGTGGCTAACAATCATGAAGCGTGGCCAACCGAAACTCATAAGGAGCGTTTGCGATGCACTCTTTTTTTGCGCGTGCAGTAAGTCTTTTTAGGCGCGTGTTCAGTTCACTGCTTTCTGTCATCAAGTCGATTGGCGATTTTATATGGCGCAACGTAATTCAGAATCAGGTTGCCAGAGCGTGGCTGCTAGGCGTAGTAGTTTTTGCAGTCTTGGTTTCCCTTTTCTACATTAGTCTCATTCCGAAACAACTCAATGTCGAGATTGGCGAAAGAAGTACTATCGACTATGAAGCGCCGCGCGGCATTGAAAACCGGTATCGTACTGAGCAACTGCGTGAAAAAGCATCGGAAGCTGCTTACCGCGCAGCCGTTAATGATCCGGACTACTATATCATTGCCAATACTGCAGCCGCCACTGCCAAGCAAAAAATGACTGCGTTATTTGAACAGGTCGACTGGAGACGCGAAGAAAATGAGGAACTGAATGCCTCCGACACTCCCGTAACTGATGCACTCATTCAGCGGCAAGCCCGTGAAATTCAGTCGCGCTTGGCCGATCGCGTTCAGGTGGTCATTTCTGAGCAACCGCTCATCACTCTGCTCAAGCTGGATGAAGAACACTACCAGACGGTCCGCAAACACATCGAGACGATTTACCCCGGTATGATGACGTCCGAGCGCATTTCTCAAGAGGCTATTCTGGATCCGGATTCAATTATCGCGCAGCATTTGCCGGAAAGCCTGTCATCTGCGGATCGCAATTTGGTGCGCAATATTCTGGAAAAGCTGATGTTTATCAACTTAACTCTGGATAGGGAACGCGTATTGCTGGCTCAGGAAAACGCCAAGCGCGAAGTAATGCCGGTGTATGTTACCAGAGGCACCGCTATTCTGATGCAGGGCAAGGAAATCACTGAGGAAGACATGACGCTCCTTGAAGACCTGGGGGTTCTGAACAGTGGCACCAGCCGTTTTCTGATGTTCCTAAGTTCAATCCTGCTGGTTGTGTTAGTGGTTGGCCTAATCGCCATTTATTTATACATTTTTAACCGCGACTTGCTCATGTCTACAGGCAGCCTGATGCTGATCGGCGTCATTTTCCTGGCGGTCAATACCGCTGCGGTTGCGATTGGCTATCTGCCAGGTACCTGGGCTGGATATATCATTCCTGTTCCGATGGGTGCCATGTTGTTGGCAATTCTGATTAACAGGCAGGTAGCACTGAGCGTGTCGGCGATTATCAGCATCCTGGCCGGTATTGTAGTCGGGTACCAGCTGCAACCGGCGTTGGCATTATTGGCTGGCAGTTGGGCGGCAGTCTTTAGCCTGGCCAAAGTTTCGCAGCGCAGCAATCTGACCCGGGCCGGCGTTGTGGCCGCAAGCGTGAGCTTTTTGGCTACCGCGATTCTGGGCGTTCTGTCGGGTGGCCCGAATAACACCAGTATCTTGCAGCGCAGCCTGTTAAGTTTTGCCAATGGCATAGTCTCATCCATTCTTACGATCGGGCTGCTGCCGTTTTTGGAGAATACCTTTGGAGTCACCTCTGCCATTCGCCTGCTGGAATTGTCCAATCCCAATCAGGTTTTGTTGCGCAGGCTTTTGGTAGAAGCACCTGGTACCTATCATCACAGTATTATGGTCGGGAACCTTGCTGAGGCGGCTGCGGAGAGCGTCAATGCCAACAGTTTGCTGGTCAGAGTTGCCGCATATTATCATGATATCGGTAAGATCAAGCGCCCCTACTTTTTTGTGGAAAATCAGATTGGGCAGGATAATCCTCATGAGAAACTGGCTCCGACCTTAAGTACGCTGATTATCACTTCCCATGTAAAAGAAGGGGTCGAACTGGCTGCCGAATCCAAGCTGCCGAAGCAAGTGATTGATTTGATCGAGCAGCATCATGGAACGGATCTGGTGCGTTACTTTTACGCCAGAGCCGCTGAAAATGAAAATAGCGACAGGGATCGCTTGCGGGAATCCGATTTCCGTTATGCCGGACCGAAGCCGCAGTCCAAAGAGGCCGCCGTGCTGATGCTGGCGGACTCGGTGGAAGCTGCCTGCCGGGCACTGGTCAAGCCGACTCCGGCCCGGATTGAGGCTATGATTGAGCGTATTATCAAGGAACGCCTTGATGAGGGTCAGCTCAGTGAGTGCGACATTACGATGAAAGAGCTGCGTACTCTTGCTTCAAGCTTTGCCCGGGTGTTGTCCGGAATATTCCATTCGCGTATTGAGTATCCCGAAAATGTCGTCAAAGAATTTGAGAAGAAGAGGGCTGGCAACAATGCAGCTGCACATTAACGACTGGACCGAAGGCGCTGGCACCGAACTAACTGATTTTATTACCCAAATCGGCACGAAAGTGTTGGCTATGCTCGGGGAAGAAAATGATGAAGCTGGGGTCACACTGGTTACCGATGCCGACATTCATCAGATGAATCGGGAACACCGGGGTATCGATGCTCCCACAGATGTGCTGTCCTTTGCCCTTGATGATGGCGAGGATGCCGATTATGATGCTGGCTACGATGCCGACATGCCTCATTTGGTGGGGGATGTCATCATTTCCGTGGAACGTGCCGCCGCACAGAGCAAAGAATATGGTCACTCGCTGCAGCGGGAAATCGGGTTTTTGCTGATTCATGGATTGCTGCATTTATACGGTTATGATCATATTGAAGAGCAAGATCGCATTGTCATGAGGGCTGAAGAAGAACGCATCCTGGCCGAGCTCGGGCTGGGGAGGGATAACCCTGAAACGCCGCACACTCCTTAACAGTTTTAATGATGCTATTGATGGGGTTACCCATACTCTTAAGACCCAGCGCAATATGCGAATTCATTTTGCAGCGGCGGTGGCCATACTGGTCGCTGCGCTTTTCTTTAAGCTCAGCAAAGTGGAAGTGTTGGTGCTTTTTATCACCATTAGTCTGGTGCTGATTGCCGAGTTAATCAACACTGCGATCGAAACGATAGTGGATCTGATCACGCAAGAATACCATCCACTGGCCCGGCGCGCCAAACACCTTGCCGCCGGTGCGGTATTGGTGGCGGCTCTGAACGCCTTGATTGTCGGATATTTACTGTTCTTTGAACGTATTGGCCAGGCCGTGCCACTGGTTTATCAGCGCGTAATTG
The DNA here is from genome assembly GCA_050942765.1 of Bacillota bacterium. Lineage (GTDB taxonomy): Bacteria > Bacillota > UBA4882 > UBA4882 > UBA4882 > UBA4882. The sequence goes on from JBMNNY010000070.1 coordinate 8,151, forward strand.
GGATACCTCCCTATCTTACTTTTATCGCGCTAGTGCTCGTAATCCTTTTTGTGATCATTGGCAAAGTCTTCAGCGGCAGCCACAGCCTCATTCAGGGCGGCATGCCCAGCGGGCATACGGCGATCGCTTTTTCGATTGCTACGGCAGTTTTCTTTCTGTCTCAAAACGGACTCGTGATCACTTTATCCTTGCTGCTTTCTCTGCTGACCGCAGAAAGCCGCTGGGAGGCAGGGATTCATAGCGTGGGGGAGATTGTTACAGGAGCGCTGATCGGCATTTTGCTAACGATTGCTGTTTTTCAATTATACCGGTTCTAGTCTCCAATTATATCGGTTCTAGTGACATGGCGGGGTGAACTATAATTATGCGTACTACTATTAAGAAGTTAAAGTCATTGTTAATCCCACGGATGCCAGTTCTGACATTAGTGGTGGTTTTGGCGCTTGTCACGCATGTCACGTTCTTCAGCGGCTGCGGTATTAACAGCGGTGGGGATAATTCGACTATGGATGCAGAAGGTGTGGCGGTATCAGGTTCGGAAGGGATACACCCCGCGGCTGTCATGCCAAAAGATCCGTTCAGTGGCATTGGCACTCTCACAAGCGACAGCCTCTATCCGCTGGCAGTGAGTATCGATAATTTGTCCCGGGCACGTCCCCAGAGTGGCTTAAGTCATGCGCGACTGGTGTATGAGCTGCCAGTAGAAGGTGGAATTACGCGGTTCCTGGCCTTTTTCCTCGAACCGCAGTTAGATGAGGTTGGTCCGATCCGCAGTGTACGCCCATACTTTCTTGATTTGGCCTCTGAATACGGCGCAGTATTAATTCATTGCGGTGGTAGTCCGGAAGCGCTGGCACGCTTGAGCGCCGGTGAGGTTCCTCATATTGATCAAATTGCTGAATCAGGGCCTTTTTATCGCCACAAGGATCGTTCCGCTCCGCACAACCTATATGGCCGGATTGAGCAGTTGCTTCAGTTAGTTTCCAAACGTTTCGATCCGGTGGGAACAGATCGTGTGCGCCTGCCATGGTTGATCAGTGAGGAAGATGTGGCAGCCGGGCTCGGTAATGCCGAACATATTAGTATTAAGTACTGGCCGGGGTATACGGTGGAATATACCTACGCGCCTGATAACGGCCGCTATTGGCGGCTAATTAACGGAAACCCGCATGTTTCGGATGACCAGCCCTTGGCTGCTGATCATCTGATCATTCAGTATGCCGATATGGACGTGCTGGATGATAAAGGACGCCTGTCATTCAATGCCTCTGACGGCGGCAAGATTGTCGCTTTCACAGGCGGCAACTGCGTGGAGGGGCAATGGAGGCGCACCACCGATGGGACAGTCTTTTTCATTAGCGGTGTGAACCCTGAAACAGGAGCACCCTACGAAAGCAGGCTAACACTTAAGCCGGGGATCGTCTGGGTGCTGGTGGTGCCGCAGAAGCGTTCTGTGACGTATTGAGGTTGAGGTCGTGTATGGAGACGCTGGCGCACACCGGAAGCGAGTGCCGGGTAAATATTACCATAAGTCGGGAGGAATGGCATGATGACTGATCGAGAACTATTGGATTTGGCCGCTGCTGCGCGCAAGGATGCCTATGTACCATACTCGAGGTTTGCAGTTGGTGCCGCTTTGCTGGCGAAATCGGGCAAAGTATATACCGGGTGCAATATTGAAAACGCTGCTTATTCGGTGACGGTATGCGCCGAGCGCACTGCCCTGTTAAAGGCCATCTCTGAAGGAGAACGCGAGTTTACCGATTTGGCAGTCGTCTGTGATACACCGGTTCCAAGCTCGCCTTGTGGTGTCTGCCGTCAGTTCTTGACCGAGTTTGCCCCACAATGCCGGGTATTGATGGGCAACCTGAAAGGCGACGTGATTATCAAGACTGCCGAGGAACTACTGCCGCTATATTTTGGCGCTACTAATCTTGAAAATATGGGAAAGTAAAAGCCAGAGGCAAAAAGTAAAAGCCAGAGGCAAAAAGTAAAAGCCAGAGACAAAGGAGCTGCATAGATGTTTCGCTCTGGATTCGTATCGCTGATCGGCCGTCCGAATGTCGGCAAATCAACATTGCTTAATACACTCC
>JBMNNY010000071.1:0-10195 GCA_050942765.1 Bacillota bacterium
CTCAGCAAGTGCACGCACCTCTTCAGCAACTACCGAGAATCCTTTGCCGTGTTCACCGGCACGGGCAGCCTCAATCGAAGCGTTAAGGGCCAATAAGTTCGTCTGACGTGAAATGTTACGAATAACGTCAACGATCTTGGCAATTTCCTGAGAACGGGTACCCAGACGCCGCACAACTTCAGCAGACTCTGTCACGGCGTTTTTCATGAGGGTCATGCTTTCCTGAACCTCATTAATAAGCCCGGCACCGGACTGAGCTCGCTCAGAAGCCTGTGCGGTAAGGGCAGAAGCTTTCTGGGCTTCATTAGCCACCTGGCTGGCGGTTTTCGCCATTTGCTGTGCGGACTGAGCTGCCTGCTGAACGCTTGAAGACTGCTCCTGAATACCAATCGCCATTTGCTCAACCGTGTGGCCAATCTCTTCCGTAATTTTGGACGAACTGGAGGCCAGCTGCGACATATGCTGGGCTTCCTGCGACAGAAGTTCGGCGGCATCGAGGTTCTCGGACAACACCGTTCGGATACTTCTGGTCATTCTGTTGAGAGCATCACCAAGTTCTTGGAACTCGTCGCCGGATTTAATATCAACCTTTACGGAAAGGTCGTTTTGAGCAACGCGACGCGCCAGGTTGTCAAAGAGTTTTAAGTTTTTGAGAATCTGCTTTTGCGCCAGCGACAGGAACACAAGCAGAAATGCTATAAAACTTGCTGCATAAATCGCGATCGTGACCACAATACCGGCATCAGCAAAAAACCATTGACGCAATATTGATACGAGCAACATACCCACACTGGCTATCAAATAAAGCAAGATAAGCCGTAATCTCATGCGCTTCCCCTCCTTCGTCCATCCCGGCCACATTTACTAGGAATTCATTTGCCTGTGTTGCCTGGAACCCAACTACGTGTGCTGCTATGATTATCATTAACTAATTGTCATGGATTCCCAATATGTTTTGGGTTCATTTATGGATCAGTTACCGTTTTTTTCGACACTATCCCAGGCCATTCCTGCCAGCCCACTCTGATAAACTCGGATAAACTTTCGCCTAACGAAAAAAACAGCCGGCTGTTACCGGCTGGCGGGCTGATCTGTTCTATTCATCCGGTTACCGTGAAGCTGCCAAAACAGAGCTTCGGCTCCGCAAGATTAGCCTTTGTCAAAGACAGTCAGCAAAACACACAAAACTGCCAAGAGTATTGACAATACCCAGGTTAGTTTGTCCAGTAATACTTCAATACCCTTATGTTTTCCAAAATACAAATGGGCGCCACCGCCGATGGAACCCAGGCCCTCGCCCTTGCTCGGCTGAATAGCAACGATAACGATGAGCGCAACGGCTACGATTCCCAGTAAAATGGATAATGCAAGGATCATCGCTTCACGGCACCTCCAATCATTCACTTGTTTAGTTTACCACAAAATTGCCCTTTCGGACAAGTATATTCTCTGGATGTAGGGCAGGCGATCTGCCATATGATTGTAAAGCAGCCGACCCGCCTTTATCACAGACCGGCTGCCAAAAATTGATCATCGCGCGCCACGTACCACACACCACGCACCGCACGTCTCGCGTCTCGCACCTTACGCCCTAACGCCTTACGCCTCGCGTCTCCCCTTAGCGGGTCGCGTGCGCCCTGCGTTTAGCCTCGGCGCGTTTTTCCTGCCAGTTATGGAATATTACCCAAAGCGGACTGGCAATGAAAATGGTCGAATATGATCCGGCGACCATACCAATAATCATGGCGAAAGTGAATTCCTTCAGACTGCGGCCACCCAGGAGGAACAGCGCCATAACGGCAAGGATGGTCGTCACACTCGTGTTAACACTGCGTCGGAAGGTCTGAATGACACTGGTATTCACCAGTTCATCAAAGGTTTCGCCCTTCTTGCGGTTTCTGAGATTCTCACGCACACGGTCAAAGATGACGATGGTATCGTTAATGGAGTAACCGATTACCGTCAGTACAGCAGCTACAAAGTTGCTGCTGACTTCCTGTCCCAAAAGGGAGAAGACTCCCAGAACGAACAGGACATCGTGCACCAGAGCCAGGACACCGGCCAGACCGGACATAAACTCAAAGCGCAGTGAGACGTAAATCAAAATACCGGCCGTGGCGATGATGATTGCCAAAATTGTATTTCTGGTGAGGTCGGCTCCGATAACCGGACCGACTTTCTCGATCGCCAGAGATTCACGATCGATCGTAATCCCCAGCTGCGATTCCAGACGGGCAACCGTTTTCTCAATCACAGCATTACTGAGAAATTCGCCATCCACCAGTCTGGTTTTGATCAAAACACCATAGCGTGTATTGCCGCTTTCGTCCAGACGGCTGAACGGCTGAATTACCGCGCTATCCAGATTAAGTTCTGCAAGCTCAGGAATATTAAGCATTTCCTCGATTTCCGGGGCGGTTACCGCTCGGGGAAGGGGGACTTCAATCGTCGTGCCGCCGGTAAAATCGATTCCCAGGTTAAATCCTTTGAATATAATTGATCCGATAAAGATCAGCATCAGAACCCCTGAGATTGTCAGCCAGATTCTGCGTTTTCCAATAATATTCACGTGCGTGCACCCCCCTTATGACTCAAAGTACCGCATAAAGCGGTCCGGGTAACGATCGACCAAGACGCCCAGGAAAGCTCTGGTTACTACCAGAACCGTAAACATACTAACCGCAACACCAATAATCAAAGTGGTGGCAAAACCGCGTACCAGACCGGTTCCCAGGAAGAACAGCACTGCACCGGTCAGGATGGTGGTCAGGTTGGAGTCCAGAATCGGCACAAATGCTCTGCTAAATCCAGCCTCCAGTGCTGCACGCATGTGTTTTCCAGTGCGCAGTTCGTCTTTGATGCGTTCGAAAATGACAATGTTGCCATCGACCGCCATACCGACCGACAGAATAAAACCGGCAATACCAGGCAGGGTCAACACCGCACGCAGACTGGCCAAAATACCGAGCGCCAGTACGGCATAAATGATGAGCGCTAAGCTGGCAAGCGCACCCGGAACTTTATAGAAATAGGTTATGAATGCGAAGACCAACAGTAAACCGATAATACCAGCCATAATACTGGCTTTAATGGCTTCCTTACCGAGGGTCGGTCCGACAGTGCTGCTGGCAATGACGCGCAATGGCACTGGCAGAGCACCCGAATTCATCTGAACGGCATATACCTTAACCTGATCAATCGTCCGGCTGCCGTTGAAATCGACATATGGTTCGCCACCGCTGATCTTTTCGCGGATGGAAGCTTCCATCAACATTTCTTCGTCAAGATAAATAGCCATCAGTTTATTGACATTTTGACCGGTAATCGTTTCAAACCGCTTACCGCCTTCTTTGGTCAGGATCAGTTTCAGTACTGGAGCGTTATAGTTGCCTCCGTAGGTGGCTTCCGCCCGCACCAGATCACTGCCGTCCATGACGACTTTGCCGTCAATGCGGAAAGTAAGGCGCGCCACTCTGACCAAATTCTCTGTGGCTTCTGCGGCGTTTTTGACACCGGGTAGCTGTACGATTAAACGGTTGCTGTTTTGATCAAGCTGTACAACGGTTTCTGAAAGACCTAAGCCATTGACGCGCAGATCAACAACAGTTTTGGCCTTTTCCATGGCTTCTCTGGTAATTTCCTGAGCCGCTGTCACAAGGACCTCATAACCATCGGTCACTTCTTTGGGCTCTCCGTAGCTAAGGTTCAGATTAACTTTGCGGGTTTCGCTTTCCCAGACGACTGACTGTCCGATGGCTTGACGCACTGCACTGACAGCCTCTCTGGAACCGACTTTCACTATGAATCCTTCACGATCATCGTGAATGGTTACAGGTACTTTCTCAAGACCGGCTTTGCGCAAACGCTCCAAGACGATCTTACGAACGTCTTCCAGAACGTTTTTTTCCGCCCGGGTATCAGCAACCATGGTTATATTGGCGCCGCCCTGTAAATCCAGACCCTGGCGGATTGGAAAGAAACGTAGCACTACTACGCAAGCCACAACAAGCAAAGCGATCAGGCTTAATCTAATGACATATTCCCGTCTCACCCGCTTACTCTCCCCTTTCCAAGAAAATAAGGCCATTTATACACCTTTACAATTATAACTTCCATGCCAGGGCTTGTCAATGAAACCGCCCGGCACAGTTGATTGGGTGAATTGACAAAAAAAGATAATGTGCGCAGCAGAGCCTGGTCCACTACAGAATTTTGGTGCCGTTAATCTCAATTCGGAAAACGGCGTTCAGAAAGGCAGCTGCCCGGCGGCACATCATCATACGAACCAGAAAGATTTCGAAGTATTCCATCACTGGGCAAATCTCATTATCAATCGTCAAATTCAACGTAATGTCGCGTTTCACATCGTCAGCATTTAGGAACGAATGTACTACGGCATAGTTAACCCGGTCATGGATATCAAAAGTGGCCAAATCGCGGTTACGAACGCGTGAACGATGGACGTCACTCTTATCGGCCAGAATAACCGCTGCCGAGACTTCACTAACCGGCTCACCATATTCTTCCTCGTGATTTCCAATAGCACCCATCACGATCCCGATCTCGGAGTAATCCATCCCCATTTGGGCGAGCAGATTGCCAACGATTAGGGCGCTGGTCTGACCATGATCGTGGCGTGTCACTACATTACCGATATCATGTAAGTAACCTGCGATGGCAGCCAGTTCTGCCCGGCGCTGATCATAGCCAAGCCGGGTCAGGATATTGCGCGATATATTAGAAACCAGTCCAGCATGCCGATTTCCATGCTCGGTGAATCCGATTGCTTCCAAATGGGCATCGCCTTGTTTGATTAAGCTCTCAAAGGCAGGGTTGTTTTTGACATCAGCCAGAGTAACTATATATAACACCTCCAATCGAAGAGAAAGAGCCACCGGCTCTTTCTCTTGTTCTGTTCGAAACGTCCTGTTTTGTATAAAGTGTTTTGTTATACCTCAATTAAGTTATTTTCTGAGCGGATCATTGCCAGCAGTCGGTTCTTCCTGGGCAGCAGCCGGAGCAGCGCTGGTGTTATCCTCTTTAGGAACAACCGTACCGATCGCCGAACGCAGCATTTTCAGCGTCATGCCTTTATCGACATCGAGCAGAACAGTGTCCTCGTTTAATTCTTTGATTTTTCCATGAATACCGCCAATGGTAACGACTTCAGTACCGATTTCCATGGAGTTGAGCATTTCCTGGCGTTTCTTCTGCTGTTTTTGCTGCGGACGAATCATGAAAAAGTAGAACACTGCGAAGATCACGCCGATGAATAGCAAGCTGGTAAGTCCTGAACCTGTTTGAGCCGTCTGTCCCGTTTGGGTTTCCATTAATTATAATCCTCCCTCTGATAATCGCGTTTTTTCTCTTACTGATCATGCTTTCTTAGGTTCGTTTTTTTTGCCAATTTTCCCTTTCATTCATTATAATAACTTGCCCAAAATGCCTTTTTTTCTTCGTAGAAACGTCCTTCGCGCAAAGCCTTGCGAATGCGTTCCATCAGTTTGTACAGGAAATATATGTTATGCAAGCTTGTCAGCCGCAGGGCAAGTATCTCGCCAGCCTTAAACAAATGTCGTAAGTAGGCCCGGCTGAATCTGGTGCAGGTGGGACAGCTGCATTCCGGATCCAGTGGCCCGAAGTCTGAAGCGTAACGCGCGTCCCTGATAATCACCCGGCCTTGTGAAGTAAGGGCGGTCCCATTACGGGCAATGCGAGTCGGAAAAACGCAATCGAATAAATCCACGCCGCGGGCCACGCCTTCCCAAAGACAGTCCGGAGAACCGACACCCATTAAATAACGTGGTTTGTCCTCGGGAAGTTCCGGAACAGTCACTTCCAGCATGTCATACATCATTGGCTTGGGCTCTCCCACACTCAAACCGCCGATAGCATAACCCGGAAAGTCTAATTCGGTCAGCCTTTGAGCGCATTCGCGGCGTAAATCACTGTATACAACACCCTGCACAATTCCGAACAAAGCCTGGTCCGGACGCTGATGCGCCGTGCGGCAACGCTTAGCCCAGCTGATGGTCCTTTCCATAGCGGCCCGGGCGGCCTGATGATCCGCCGGATAGGCCAGGCATTCATCGAAAGCCATGATCACGTCGGCACCCAGATCTTCCTGAATGGCGATTGATTTTTCGGGAGTCATCAGATGTTTCGAGCCATCGAGATGGGAGCGGAAAAGTACGCCTTCGTCAGTCACTTTGCGGAGATCACCCAGGCTAAAGACTTGAAAGCCGCCGCTGTCTGTGAGAATCGCTCCCGGCCAGTTCATAAACTTATGCAATCCGCCGGCCTGCCGGACGATTTCCTGTCCCGGCCTGAGATAAAGATGATAAGTATTTGACAAAATGATACCAAACCCAATATCGCGAACCTCTGCCGGGTCCAGAGATTTTACAGTTGCCTGGGTTCCAACCGGCATAAAAACCGGCGTTTCAATCGCGCCGTGCGGTGTTTGAAAAATGCCGGTGCGCCCCGCACATTCACTTGATTGATGAGTTTTTGTGAAACTGAATAAAGCCACCTTTGGGCCCCTTTCTATTGTACGATTGTCTTGCACATGCCGCGCCTGCACTGTGTCCGCGCTGTGTGCGCAGTGTGTGCTCTTCCTAAGCTCGTCCTATATCAGCAGCATGGCATCACCAAAACTAAAGAAGCGGTAGCGCATGGCGATTGCTGTCTGGTAAGCTTCCAGAATTCGCTCGCGGCCAGCCAGGGCACTGACTAGCATCAACAAGCTGGAGCGCGGCAGATGAAAATTGGTAATGAGTGCATCAATAACTTTAAATCGATAACCGGGATAAATGAAAATATTAGTCCATCCGGAACCGGGCGTAATGTGCCCGTCATTATCGGCTACTGTTTCAAGTGTGCGTACCGTGGTGGTTCCGACGGCAATAACTCTTTTACCGGCCGCCTTCTGTTCGTTGATAATATTCGCCGTTTCAGGACTGATACTATAAAACTCGGAGTGCATGTGATGTTCTTCCACATTATCGGTCGAAACCGGCCGGAAAGTACCGAGCCCCACATGCAGTGTTAAGAAGCTGGTCTTAATGCCGTGCTGCTCCAAGGCGTCAAACAACTGCGGTGTAAAATGCAATCCGGCAGTTGGCGCGGCTGCGGAACCGGTGGCAGCGGAATAAATTGTCTGATAGCGCTCAGGATCCTCCAGTTCGGCCGTGATGTATGGCGGCAGCGGCACGCGACCCAGCTTTTCAAACGCCTGTTCCAGTGTGAGCTTGGGAGCGGCGCTGGCGCCGCCGATCCCGCCGGCCTCGCCGGCGCACGTGTCTGTGCTGGCATTGGCGCTACTGGCGCCGCCGCCAGCGCCGCCGCCAGCGCCCCCGTCACCACCGGCATCCCCGGCCACTGTAAAGCGCACTACCCGTCCGCCAAAATCAGTAGTATCTAGTACTTCCGCTGTGAGCAGCCCGTCTCCGAATACTACCGACGTTCCCGGTTTAACCTTTTTGCCGGGTTTGACCAGTACTTCCCAAGTCTGCTCCTCTAGCGGTCTTAAGAGCAAAAATTCAACATGTGCCCCCGTCTCTGAACGAACACCGAAAAGCCGGGCTGGCAGAACGCGTGTATCATTGAACACCAGCAGATCATCCGGCTGCAGAAATCCTGGCAAATCCCGAAAGATAGCGTGCTGTGCCGGGCTTCCATCCAACGGCAACACAAAAAGCCGTGAAGCATCCCTTGGCTCCACGGGCGTTTGGGCGATCAGTTCCTGAGGCAATACATAATCAAAATCGTCAACGCGCAAAGGAAATCCTCCGAAAAGGAACGCGATCGGTTCGAAAGAACACTATTGGTTCCTGGACTCGATTGTAATTCCATAATAGTAGTATTTAAGTATTTCGTCAAACGTATGCCCACGCTCAGCCATGGCCATGGCACCCCACTGGCTCATTCCGACTCCATGGCCCCAGCCCCGGCCGTGGATTACCCATTGAAACGGCTGATAGCCAGGTGCCCAGATCCCGATTGGCGGCTGTGCTGCTGAGGATTGCTGCGATGCAAAAGCCAATGCTTCCATGCTGGTCGGTATCGCTAAAAGCCCGTTGGAAGGCTGTGCTTGCTCCCAGGCGATTGTGAAAAGCGTGCTTTTCAAGCCAAGGATCGTGCGGACCTTCTCGCCGGTCAGCTCAACTTGCCCGCGTTCACCAACAAATATGCAGGAAGTAATCCGCCCGGAAGTGCCAGTTTTACTGGGAATGATCTGTGTAATATGGCCTATTTGATAGCCATTGCTACGAAAAGCCTCATCCATTTCGGATGCGGTCATGACTTTATCCCAATAACAGTGCGGCGAGAGATCCAGATCCGCTACACCCTTGAGATACGGGACATCCCAGTTCCAAACGTCACTGGAGCATTCAGTATGTCCGCCTGAAGAAGCATGGTAAAGCGCTGCAATGGCTTTGCCGTTATAGGTGGCCACCATTCCGGCGGTATCTTTCACAGCCTGATTAGTGCGTGAGTATTCTGCACTCTTGCCGCCATAGACCTGACAATGCGTCCCGGCGCAAAGGTCGAACTTGGACCCGGAATGCTTGTTCAGATTAGCGAGCGTATAGGAACGCGCCGCCACCGCCTGCGCCTTTAATGCTTCCATCGGCCAGCTGGGACTCACCTCTTTGGGCAGTACCCCTTGCAGGTAATGTTCCAAATCCAGCACATTAATAACGTTCATCGTCTTGCCAGCGCTGCGCAGCAGGATTTTGCCGCGGTATTGCCTGCCGTTCACCCAAATGATGCCGGAGTTGTCGGCACCGGACGTGACGGTGAAATACTCGGATAAGTTGCCGTTTGGTGTAGAAATCGTACCGTTCTTGGCAGTAAGCCGCAACGTCTTGGGCTCACTCGCGGCATTCCAGAGAATTTTTCCGGAAGCACTAATGAGCTTGCCGCCCTTTGGAATTTGAAAATCGACTGCCTTAACATTCTGCAAGATTCCGATTCTGATCTCCGACGGAATTTTAACAGCGGCTTTGACGGACGGATTCGCGTTGATGCATAATAGTACGATTGTTAACAAAAGAAAAAACCGTCTCATTCCCGACCTCCAGGGAAACCGAATCTGTTTCCCTTTCGACGGAAAGAACGGTATTTCCTGCATTTATTGGTTAATTACTTAGGCGTTTGCCCTGACTGCCCTTTGTTGAAAGTGGCCTTTGATGGCCTTTGCCCAAAAGCCGCAAGCTTTATCTTTTACTGAAAGCCGAGCTCGCGCAGCTTGGACTCAGAATCACGCCAATCCTTCTTGACCTTGACCCATAAATCAAGGTAAACCGGACGTCCCAGCAAAGTCTCAATCTCAGCTCTTGACCGGCGGCCGATTTCCTTCAGCATACTGCCGCCATTACCTATGATGATACCTTTCTGGGAATCCCGCTCCACATAGATTGTGGCGGCAACATACTCGCGAGCGTCCCCGCCGCGTTCCTTCATATCTGTAACCTCTACCGCCACCGCATGGGGAACCTCCTGATTCAGCAAGGTGAGTGCCTGTTCCCGAATCAGTTCGGCGACCACCACACGCTCCGGATCATCCGTCAGAATATCATCCGGGAAATAGGGCGGATTTTCCGGCAAAAGCTCGATCACCGCTGCGATCAGCTCCTTGATGCCTTGTCCACTGATCGCTGATACTGCAAAGGTTGGCCAGTCAGGATACAGCTGCCGGAAGTCCTGCATAGCCTGATTGAGCTGATCTGACCCTTTGGATTGAGCAGTCAGAACGGCATCCACCTTGTTCCAGACCGCCAGCACCGGCGGTCCAGCTTTGACCACCAAATCAGCAATTTCACGATCCCAGGCAATAAAGCCGTCAACCGCATCAATCACCAATATGATGGCATCAATGCCCTCTAAAGCTTCTTCAGCCGCTTTGACCATCTTTTCACCCAATTTGTGCTTTGGGCGATGGATGCCAGGCGTGTCGATAAAAATGATTTGGGCTTCCTCCGGGAGTGTGAGAATACCCTGAATCCGCCGCCGCGTCGTTTGCGGCTTTGGCGATGTAATGGCCAGCTTTTCTCCCAGGAGTGTATTAAGCAATGTTGATTTGCCGACATTCGGACGGCCGATCAGCGATACGAATCCAGAGCGAAACATCTATGCAGCTCCTTTGTCTCTGGCTTTTACTTTTTGCCTCTGGCTTTTACTTTCCCATATT
>JBMNNY010000072.1:0-10136 GCA_050942765.1 Bacillota bacterium
CTTCAGGGCCGGTAAGGCTCTGAAAGAAGCGGTGGCCAAGAAATAACAATACCGCTCAATGGGCTGTCTCGGAAGGGACGGCCCGTTTTTTTATGCGAACTCAAACTTATGATAATAATATGTTATAATCAACAAGGTAGGATCCGAAAAAAGAATTAATGCAGGCTCAAAGGATCGTCTGCTGCATTATTTCCCAATATGATCGGGGGTTGGTGATTTGAGTAAAGACCGCAAGCTAATTAAAGATATACTAGAAGTCATTGTGCCAGCCATTATTCTCTTTCTGGTCATACGTACATTCATTTTTGAAGTGCGGATTGTCCCCAGCGGATCAATGTCACCAACGATTATTGAAAATGATCGCTTTATCTCAGAAAAAATAGTATTGAAATTTAGGGCTCCCCGGCGTGGAGAGATTCTCGTATTTAAGCCGCCTGCCGGCGCGCAGTTTACCACTGATTATGTGAAAAGAGTGATCGGCTTGCCGGGGGAAACGTGGGAAATGCGCGATGGAACTGTATATATCAATGGCGAGCCTTTGGATGAACCGTATTTGCCTGAGAACCTCAGGGCGTATGGCGATTTTGCGCCGGTTAAAATACCAGAAAACTGCTATTTCATGATGGGCGACAACCGTAATGCCAGCGAGGATAGCCGCTATTGGGGATTCATGCCTGCCGAAAACATTCGGGGCCGGGTCGTGTTTAGGCTCTGGCCGCTGAATCGTATCGGCGCGATCAAATAGCAAATCTGGCAAATCGCAATTCATAAAATGGTAATTAATCTATTTTAACAACCGGAGGAACCAATGCCCCTTCTGGAAGTAAGTAATCTGACTAAATATTATGGCGCAAACCTGATTTTGTCTGAAATCAGCTTTCAGATCGATCCCGGGTTCAAAGTGGGCCTAATCGGCCCGAATGGATGCGGAAAAACAACCCTGCTGAACATTATTGAGGGTCGGGAAGATTATGATTCGGGAAGGATCACATTTCAGTCCGGTCTGCGACTCGGCTATTTGACGCAGGAACCGCATTTTTCCGAAGGCCTGACTGTTGAAGAAGAAATGCTGACTGTCTTTGCCGATTTGCAGGCAATTGCCGATCAAATCGCCGCCCTTGAAAAGGCCATGGAAGATCTAGCTTCCCGTCAACACCAGGATCAGCTTAATGATTTGCTTGATAAATACAGCAATTTACGCGAGCTATATGAACGTCGGGGCGGTTACGAATACCGTGCTCGTATTAGAAGCGTCCTCAGCGGGCTGGGATTGCCCCGGGAATTCTGGGATCGTCAGACAGCCGGCCTGAGCGGAGGCGAGAAAACGCGCCTGTCGCTGGCCAGATTACTGTTATCTGAACCTGATTTGCTGCTCCTTGATGAACCGACCAACTACCTGGATATTCAAGCCGTAGAATGGTTGGAGCACTTTATGAAAGACTATCGCGGCGCAGTACTGGCAGTCTCACATGATCGTTATTTTTTGGATCGCATTGCGCAACGAATCCTGGAACTCGAAGACCACAAAATTACTGCCTATACGGGCAACTACTCGAGTTACCAGTTGCAGCGGCAGCAACTGATCCAGTCCTGGGAAAAGGCCTATTATCTGCAGCAAAAAGAGATCAGCCGCCAGGAGAAACTGATTCGCGAATCCCGGGAAACAGAAAAAGCTAAAAGAGAAGCTGCCAGCCGCCAAAAAAGGCTGGACTTGGTAAAGAGAATTGAAAAGCCGCCGACAGAACAGGACGGGATCCGCCTGAGATTCGGCGTGGCGCAACGCAGCGGGAAAAGAGTTCTGGAAGTTGAGCATCTAACCAAGGCGTTTGACAACCGCCAAATTCTCAATGATATTTCCTTTGGGTTGTATGCTGGCGATAAAATCGCTCTGCTGGGCCCGAACGGATCCGGAAAAACTACCATGCTGCGCATTTTGATGGGCGAAATAGCGGCTGATAGCGGACGCTTCCGGTGGGGACACGGTGTTACCATAGGATATTACTCGCAGGAACAGCCGGATCTCAACCTGTCCGGGACGCCTTTTGAAGAGATTTTGAATATCAGAGGGTTTGACAATCAGGCTGCCCGCAATCATTTAGCCCTTTTTCAGTTTAAGGGCGAGGATGTCTTTAAGCGGGTAGAGGATCTCAGCGGTGGTGAAAAGCGGCGGCTGGCTCTGGCCAAGTTAGTTCTAGATAAGGCGAATTTTCTAATTCTAGACGAGCCGACAAACCATCTGGATTTGCGTTCAATCGAAGCGCTCGAAAACGCACTGGTTTCCTATGACGGTACGCTCCTGTTTGTTTCGCATGACCGCTATTTTGTCAATAAAATTGCCGACAGGCTGCTTTTGTTAAGCCCCGAAGGCCGTCTTACGCCATTCGAAGGGAAATATGAGGATTATCAGCAATGGCTGACTGAGCAGAAAGAAGCATTGGATGCCGCCAAAAAAGAGACTCCGGCGCGCACAGTCCAGAACCCGCGTCCCAAGAAAGTCAGCCGGCGCACTTTGGAAGCATTGGCGGCCGTAGAGGCTGAAATCAACGCTTTAGAGCAAAAGCGCACCGAAATCGCTGAGTTGCTTTGCACGCCAGAGGTTTATCAAAACTATCAGGAGTCACAAAAGCTGACAAATAGCGATCAAGAGCTGGTCGAGCGTCTTAAGGTGCTTTATGATCAATGGTCTGAGCTAACTGCTGAAGTGGAAGCTGCTACAACAGAGAGCAATTAGTCTTAAAATGGCGGCGTCCTGATTAAGCCATACTATTCCCGCTTAGTCCGAATCGCTTCAGAATTGCGGGATCCGGATCGACAATGAGCGTGGAAAAGTTATCGTAAATGACCATGCCAGGCCGGAACCCGGACGGTTTTTTCACATGTTTTTTATTGGTGTAATCGACCGGCACTTTGCTGGAAGCGCGCATTTTACTGAAAAACACGGCCAAATTTGCCGCTTCCAGCAGGGTGACATCATCGACCTGATTACTCCCGGAACTGCTATTACGGATTAGAACATGTGAACCGGGAGCTTTCTGAACATGCATCCAGATATCATTGGGCGCAGCTATTTCAGTAGTCAGACGATCATTTTGCACATTGTTCTTACCGACCAGAATTTCGATTCCTTGCGAAGATTTGAATTTATGAAAACCGGCTTTTTCGGTGGCGCTACGGCGCCTTTTTTCTTTGCCTTTGTCATGGATTTTACTGCGAACGCCATTGCCGCTGTCTGTATGGCTTCCAGCACGGGCACGGCCTCGAACAGTCTGATAGCCGCTCTGCTGCAACTCGAGACGAATTTCTTCAATTTCTGATGGTTGACTGGCAAACTCAAGGGCGGTCTGAACTGACTCCAGATAAGCAATTTCCTGTTCAGCTTTCTCCAGTTGCTGAGCGGAGAATTTCAGACCTCTCTTGATTTTGGCATATTTCTTAAAGTGCTTTTGAGCATTATCAGCGATGGAAAGGGCCGGATCCAATGGAATAGTAATCGGTGCGCAGGCGGGATCATAGTAATTGGCAAGGGTTATGGCGTTTTGTCCTTTACCACCCGAAGAGCTGGCGCTGAGCAGCAATTCTCCCCAAATACGCCATTGGTCAGCCTGTTCTGCCGTAGCGATCGCTTCTCGATGGGCCTTTGCCCGATGCTGCGCACGTGACAGGGCCTGGCTGATAATCCGGAACAGATTTTGCTTTAATACTGCCAGGCGGTTGTTGGCAGCTGTTATTTCAAAGCTTTCTACAACGCATTGGTTCAGCGGCAAATCCCGTACAATAGTTTTGCCGTCAGAGAGATGCGTCAAAAGATGCGTCGGTTTGACACAGGAAAAACCGATAACATTTCCGGATTTATCAAAGGCTGCGCCAGGTTCCCAGAGGCCTGTACGTGCTTTATCCACCAAATCCGCCAAAACAGCCCAAAGCCTTGAGATATCGGATTCTGAAAGATCACCGGCTGTAGCGGTTGCAGTGCAGCCAGCTCTGGTTAGCAATTCATCTGCCAGCAGCGGACTAATACCATCAAGATGCTTAACAAGGATTTCCCGCACTCTTTTGGCAGGTTCACTTCTGCCAATTACCAAGGAAAAGTCCTCTGCTTTCATAATACGGGGATCCTTTTTGTGCTGCGAAGGGGGAAAGGTGTACTTTTCACCAGGCAGAACCTGACGGACCCGGCTTTGCTGTTCGTTGACATGTTTCACAGCGCCAAGGATTACATCTTCATGGTCGGTTAATATCAGGTTACTATGGCGGCCCATGATCTCCAAATATATATACTTGGCTGCCTGGCCAGCGTATTCTTCAAAAGTGTCGAACTCAAAACGGACGACCCGTTCCAGGCCATATTGCTGCAGATTGATCAGTCTGGCTCCGGTCAGGTGTTTGCGTAACAGCATGGCAAATGGCGGCGGGTTTTGCGGTGCGCCGGGGCGCTCTCCAAGATGAAAACGGGCCAACTGCGCGTGGGCGGAGAGAATCAGGGTCAGGGATTCTCTGACACCGCGCAGTTGTATGGCGACTTCTTCTGGTGCAGATTGATGAATGCGATCAACCCGGGTGTTAACAATTATAGGGCGTAGTTCGTCAATTAGGGCATGAATTGTAAAGCCGTCGAGGGCCATATACTTCACCTCCGCTCTAAGAGTATAACACATCTCGGCTGCCAGATGTTGTGATTGAATAAGTACGAAGGAACAAGGCCAGCAGCGGTCGAATAGGTATAACCAGATCAGCTTCTTTGGTCGGCAGGGAAGGCCGAGATAGGAAGGTAAAGGGAGAGTTTGAGATGGCGACAATCAGACGATATAAAGTGGTACTGCTCATTCTGGGAGCCTTGATATTTTTAGGCATACGGATTCTGGCTGCAACAGATCAGTACTTTGAGTGGTCGCTGCTTTATATTTCCAATGGCATGATTGCACGCGGGATCGACACTCTCAAGAGATCTGTGATTCTGAGTCAAAATGATCTTGAACCGCAGCTTTTGCTGGCGATGGCATACTCTGCGGAAGGCAATTATACCAAGGCAATTCCAGAATACAGAAGAGCTCTTCAGATTGCACCCCACGAAATATTCATATGGGCATTACTGGGCAATGCTTATCAGGAAACCGGCAACTCCAATGCAGCCAAAGCGGCTTTTGAAACAGTCTTAAGGAGCGATCCAGAGTCAGTAACTGCGCTTGTTGGATTGGGGAAAATCGCTCTTTCCTCCGGTCAGCAAACTCAGGCTGAGGAATATTTCAAGAAGGCCATTCAGTTATCACCAGGCCGGTATTCGGGCTACCTGGAACTGGCCGACGTTTATCAGGCATTGGGAAGAAATATGGACGCAGTTGCGGTCCTAAAAGAAGGGATCAAAAAAGCGCCTGGCTATCCGGAATTAGCCTATCGCTTAGGTGCCTTGCTTGAAAAGCTGGGGAAAAAAGAAGAGGCTTTAGTTTACTATAAATTGGCATTGCAATGGGATCCGGCATTTTCGACGGCTAAAGAGGCGGTGGACCGTCTCAGCAGGCTTGGCAAAGCCGCCTGACAGAAGGGGCAGGATTAGCGGTAGCCGTCAAAGGTGGTGGGCAGTGGCAGCGCTTAAGGCGCTGCTTTTTTTGTGCAGGCGCGATCAGAACGTCTTATTGCGTGAGTGTCAAAGTACGGGATTTAGGAATATCCTCATGATAGAACGAAAAAAGGAGTGTTCTTGAAGATGACCGTAAAAATAGACCCGCAGCGCTGTACGGGCTGCCCCGGGTTCGCAGAGCCCCCGTGTGTCGAATGCTGTCCCGGAGATCTCTTGTTTATTAATGAGCAAGGTCATTCAGAAATCCGTAATGAAGCAGAATGCTGGGATTGCATGGCATGTATCAAAGCATGTCCCAATGGTGCATTAGAGACACAGTTGCCTTTTATGCTTGCGGGACCGGGCGCTTCTTTGCGGCCGCAGCTTTTCAAAGATAAGATTCGCTGGATTTGCAAAGATTCGCAAGGCCGGGTAGAAGAATTTGAAATCCCAAGGATCATTGAAAACAAAGAGAGGGACGCCTAGATGGTGACTGTTGATAATGTGAAGGCTGTTGCGGCCGGGGAGGCTGGGGAGACCGGGGAGGCACTGGATACGGTAGCGACTCTTCCGAAAATCAAGGTTCCGCCGCATATCTTGCCCGATTTAGAACTGCTGGCTTCCGGAGGCTATACACCGCTATCAGGCTTTCTTGGTAAAAACGATTATGAAAGCGTTTTGGAAACAATGCGTCTGGCTGACGGGCAAATATGGCCGATTCCAATACAGCTGCCTGTTACCGCTGAAGATGCCGCATTACTTGAAAAACAACCGCTAGCCGCCTTGTGTGGAACGGTATCTGCTGGCGCCGACGCAGACGCAGGTGCAGGCGCAGGCGCAGGCCTGGCCGAGCAGATTTACGGCACAATAACTGTCAGTGAAATTTTTGCCTATGATCCCGAACGTGAAGCGCAGGCAGTTTATCTTACCAGTGATGTTACGCATCCGGGTGTGGCACGGCTTTTTTCCATGCCAAGACTTTATGCTGCCGGAAAAGTCAATCTACTTCGTAGAATTGACCGGGGTGTACCTCCGGAATGTGATTTAACTCCTGCAGAAGCCAAGTCTGAATTCCAGAGCAGGGGATGGCGGCGCATAGTGGGCTTTCAAACGCGCAATCCGATTCATCGTGCCCATGAGTATATTCTCAAGTGCGCTCTGGAAATTTGTGACGGCTTGTTTTTGCACCCACTGGTGGGAGAAACCAAGTCAGACGACCTTCCGCCGGATTTGCGCATGGATACCTACCAAGCGCTGATTGATGGCTATTTTCCCAGAGAACGGGTTTTATTATCTGTCTTTCCGGCGGCGATGCGCTATGCCGGTCCGCGTGAAGCAGTGTTTCATGCATTGGTGAGGCGCAACTACGGGTGTACACACTTCATCGTCGGAAGAGATCATGCGGGGGTAGGATCTTTTTACGGAACCTACGATGCTCAGAAAATCTTCGACCGTTTTAGCTCCGGGGAGCTCGGGATCGAACCCTTGTTTTTTGAACACACCTTCTATTGCCGAAAGTGCGAGACCGTGGCTTCGCTAAAAACCTGTCCCCATGACAGGGTCGAGCATCTAGTTCTTAGTGGCACAAGCGTACGTGAGATGATCGCCCGGCGCGAGAGTCTTCCTGCCGAATATACCCGCCCCGAAGTCGCCCAAATTCTTTTAAAGTGACTTTTGCATTCATGACTTTTTAAACTCCCTGTGGCTTTCATTTTTACTATTGTTTCTGCATATATGTTAGGAGCACGTGAATGGACACGCAGGGAGGAGATGGGTATGAAGAACTGGCATCATAAAACAATCGACGCAGTTGTCACAGAACTAAACACTGATTCTGAAAGAGGACTGTCACAACGCGAAAGCGCCAGGCGGCTGCTTCAGTCAGGTCCTAACAAACTTCCCGAAAAAGGCGGCATTTCGCCCCTAAAAATGCTGGCCGGACAGTTTACTGATTTCATGGTAATGGTATTATTGGGTGCCACGGCGATTTCATGGCTGCTTGGCGAACGCAATGATGCTCTGGCCATTTTGGCAATTGTCATTATGAATGCCTTGCTTGGCTTTGTACAGGAATATCGAGCGGAAAAATCGCTGGCGGCTTTGAAAGATCTTACTGCACCTCAGGCCAGAGTGGTTCGCGAAGGGCAGATTATGGTGATCCCGGCCAGTGAAGTCGTGCCTGGAGACCTGCTGATGCTGGAAAGCGGAGACCGTATTTGTGCAGATGCCCGCATTGTGCGTGCTAACTCTATGGAAGTGGATGAATCCCCGCTAACTGGAGAATCACTGCCAGTTGCCAAGAGTGAAGCCATAATGAGCCAAGGGCAGCATGCACTGGGAGACCTGCGCAACATGGTTTTTGCAGGTACATTAGTAACCAGGGGACGCGCATCAGTAATTGTTACTGACACTGGCACCTCCACGGAACTGGGTAAGATCGCCGACATGATTTCGGCTGCTGAATCCGGCGATACCCCACTGCAGAAACGCCTGACGCAATTAGGAAAGTGGCTGGTACTGGTCTGCGGATTGCTCTGTTTGCTTGTTGGTTTGATTGGAATCCTGCGTGGCGAGTCATTCCGTGATATGTTTTTCTCAGCCGTAAGCCTGGCAGTGGCAGCCATTCCAGAAGGACTGCCTGCGATTGTCACGATTGCGCTGGCTATTGGTGTGCAAAGAATGATTCGGCGCAAAGCCATTATACGCAGGCTTCCTGCTGTTGAGACGCTGGGCTGTGCAACCGTCATTTGCTCAGATAAAACGGGAACGCTCACCGAGAATGAAATGACGGCGGTAACCATTTATGCTGGAGCCAAGGGAAAAGAATATCAGATAACGGGAGTTGGTTATCGCCCGGAGGGACAGTTTCTTAGTAATGGAAAACCGATTGATATATCAAGGGATTATGCGTTGACATTGGCTTTAACAGCCAGTGTTCTCTGCAATAACTCTTATCTGGAAAATGTTACCGGCACAGATGGAAAACCCGCCCCCGCTGAGAGCCGTCCGGGATGGAAAGTAATTGGCGATCCTACTGAAGGTGCCCTGCTGGTGGCGGCCTTGAAAGCCAGTATTAGCCGCGATGAACTTGAAAAGGCCTGGCGTCTGGTAGAGGAGTTTCCATTTGAATCGGAGCGTAAACGTATGTCGGTAGTCTGCTCCGATAAAAAAGGCGCGCATTTTGTCTTTGCGAAAGGCGCCCCGGAATCAATTCTGCCATTGTGTACTGAAATTCAGGCGGACGGGGTATCTCAGAAAATCACCGATGCGGATCGTCATCAGATCTTAAATCAGAACTCGCTGATGGCTAAAAAAGCGCTGAGAGTACTGGCACTGGCCTATAAACCGCTCCCTCATGACAACAACAAGCTCACGGTCACTCAGGCTGAACAGAATCTAGTTTTCCTTGGTCTGGTCGGAATGCATGATCCGCCGCGTGCAGAGGCTGCCTTTGCCATCGCAACTTGCCGTGAAGCAGGCATCCATCCTGTCATGATCACGGGAGACCATCCGCAAACCGCTATGGCAGTTGCCAAAGAGATTGGACTCCTCAGCGGGCGGCGCACAATCGTGACCGGGCCTGAATTGGAGGGCATGTCCCAGTCTGAATTGGAAAAGCGCATCAAAGATGTCTCCGTTTTTGCCAGAGTGTCACCGCAGCATAAATTGCGTATAGTGCAAGCCTTGAAAAAAAGAGGCGAAGTGGTGGCAATGACTGGCGACGGTGTTAATGATGCTCCGGCCGTCAAAGAGGCGGATATTGGAGTAGCAATGGGCATGACCGGCACAGAGGTCACCAAAGAAGCGGCCGCCATGATTGTGACAGACGACAATTTCGCCAGCATCGTAGCAGCAGTTGAGGAAGGACGCGCTATCTATGCCAATATCCGCAAGTTCATTAGGTACTTGCTGGGCTGCAATACTGGAGAGATTTTGACGATGTTTATTGCGGCCATCAGCGGGATGCAGCTGCCGCTCTTGCCAATGCAGATCTTATGGACTAATCTGGTGACCGATGGATTACCTGCGCTGGCTCTAGGGGTTGAAGCACCGGAGCAGAATCTCATGCAAAGGCCTCCCCGCAAACCTTCGGAAAGCATTTTTGCCAATGGATTAGCCGGTTCCATGCTTTTCAGGGGAATTGCCATTGGAGCATGCACCATTGCCGCATTCCTTATCGCCCTGCGTACTGGGCCATTGGCTTACGCCCGTACAGTGGCTTTTACCACACTGGTATTGGCGCAGCTAATTTTTGCCTTTGAATGTCGCTCCGAAGAACGCGGCTTGTTTGAAAACGGTCTGTTTGGCAACTGGTATCTGATCGGAGCAGATCTGATATCATTGGCGATGCAACTGGCCGTCATATATTTCGCACCGCTGAGAGACATTTTTGGTACTGTTGCACTCGACTTAAAAGATTGGGGACTGATTGTTCTGTTTTCATCCTTGAGCATGCTGGTGAGTGAGTTGGTGCGCTTTATCAAAAAAGCGATTCGAAAAGTAGTATCCATAAAAAGGCGTCCAGGCCTTGCACGGGCATAAATCACTGGCATACTTGCGTATGCTGTCATATTGGTATACC
>JBMNNY010000073.1:0-10122 GCA_050942765.1 Bacillota bacterium
ACAGAAAAAAGCCTCGCCAAAAGAATCGTTGATTTTGTCAGTGGAGCGGTCTATGTCCTGGATGGCGGCATGCAGCGTATCAACACGTCGATTTTTCTCTTTACGCCGGCGGAAGTTGATATTGTCCTCAATGCTCCCGGTATAGAGACGCCTGCTTCCTATTATAGCCGCGATTTCGCATCCGACCGGGATAGCCATGACACGCGGGATAGCGGCAGTACTCGCGATATGCGTGAAAGCCGGGATACGCGCGATATGCGTGACAGCCGCGAAACCCGCGACTACCGTGAAGGTTGGGACGGGCGTAATAGGCGGGATTGATAGATCGCGTTTTGGAAAAGCACCTGGTTGAGATCCATTCAATATACTATGGCAGGTTTTGCAATGCCATAATCACAATTTGGAGGAGGCGGGGACGCCATGATTTGGGTTATCGACATGTTATTTCGTCTTGCGATACTGGCGATTATTGTGCGAGTCGTCATCAAATGGGTTGGTGTCCCGACCAGTCATGGGTTTGGCAAATTGATGGATGACATAACTCAACCGATCCTGCAGCCATTCAGAAACCGCCTGAATATCAGAGGCGTACAGGCAGACTTTTCTCCGTTGCTTGCCATTTTGGCACTAGTTATTTTCCAATGGATCATTATTCGAATCTTGAACGGATGAGGTGAATTATTGTGCCTGAAATCGACCGCGAACGCCTGCTGAAAGGATTACAGGGCGAAGAGCGTCTTTTGGGGGCTCTATTGTTGGACAAGGCTGCTGAGGCATTGGATAAGGGCTGCCCGGCAGTGACTGATTTTTTAGATCCGGCTGGCCGTGCGCTGGCAGATGATTTGCTGAAATACATAGAAGGTTTGCGTGTCATGACTTTTGGCGGCCATCGCCGGTTGGAACGGGTCAGACTGGTGCTGCTGCCTCATTATTACCTGGAAGCTACCGTAGAACCGCCGGTGACCGCCATCGAAATCCGGGGACGTTTTAATGGAGGTATTTCGCATCGGGATGTGCTGGGGGCATTGACTGGTTGTGGCTTTCGGCGCGAGAAGATTGGAGACATCCTGATTGACGGCGACATTTGTCAGGTAGTATTAGCCCCGGAAATTGCCGCAGCAGTACAGCGCGATCTGGTCAGAATCGGTAATCAGGCGGCGGAAGTACGCGAGATCGATCTTGAACAACTGGCCATCCCACCTGAAAAAGTTAAGGAAATTCGTTCCACGGTTGCTTCGATGCGTCTGGATTCTATTGCCGGACTTGGTTTTGGAGAGTCCCGCACCAAAATGCAGCGTGAGATTAAGGCAGGTAAAGTCAAAGTCAATTGGCGTCCTGTCTTATCACCGGATTACGATGTCAATCCTGGAGACGTGATCGCGATCCGGGGACGCGGGCGGGTCATTCTTGAGGAAATGACCGGAGTCAGCAAGAAAGGGCGTACCGGCGTTTTATTGAAGAGGTTAATGTAAAAAGGCCTGTACAGGCCTCCCAATATTTCCATGACTTACGTTAGAAGGCATTTTTCCGATGACGTGGAAGTAACATCCTTAGTAGGGGCACAAGGAGTGATTGTGATGCTGACACCACTTGATATTGAAACGACAGTATTTCGGCGGTCAATGCGCGGCTATGACAGGGTTGAAGTCCAGGAATTTATGACCCGCGTGGCAGCTGATTATGAGTTTCTTTATAAAGAGAACATGGAATTGAAAGAGCAGCTGCAGGCAATGGATGAAAAGATTGCCCAATACATACGTCTGGAAGAGAGTATGCGTAATGCCCTAATGTTGGCGCAGCAAACTGCGGAAGAGGTAAAAGCGGCCGCGCAAAAGCAATGCGAGTTAATGGTGCGCGAAGGCGAAATGAAAGTTGAGCAAATCCGCAGCAGGATGCGCGACGAGATCAATGCCGAGTTGCGGCGTCTTTCGGAGTTGCGGCAGAAGAGTGAGCAAGCCCGGGCACAGTTGCGGGCGGTACTAACCAGTCATCTTGAACTCTTGGAACGCCAGCTTCCCGCTGCCGAGACCAGTCCGGGAGAACAGGAACCTGTTCAGACGGCTTGAGCAGGCAACTGATGCTGGTATAGTTTCCAAATCAGACCGCTGGAAGAATTTTTTTCTTGTTTAGAAGGTATCCTAACAGTAATGTTGAATATATGAAAAGTATAAGCGGAAATTTAGCTTATACGTATTTGCTTTGCTCGCTATCGCCTGCATAGGCTTTCATAGACCGGAGCCTAAAGAACCAGGTACTAGCAGAGAAAGGAGGGAAACCTGCAATCTGTATGACTTAAGGTCTACAACCAAAAGTGCTTTTCGGAAGAAACAAGGACATTCCGAAACGGCAAATTTGGTTGCTAGTTCAAAAAAGCCCGACAGATAAAAGGGAGGAAAAATGATGAAGAGGATTCTTACATTAGCTATCGCCGCTATTCTCGTAATAGCGTTTGCGATCCCGGCTTTCGCCGCCCCGAAAGTGGAAATTGTCGGCGGAATGGCAGAATTTGCCGCAACTTGGGAAGATGCAACCGGTTTTGTACCGGATGTAAGTTGGTACGACGTTGGTCTGTGGCTTGAGTTCACAGCTGACAATTTTGCTTTCTACATTGAGACATACGTTGATTATGGCACAGATTACTACAACTTTTCTTTGGCGCTTCCGTATATGGAATTGACCGGTGACAACGTTTACAAGTATATCCAACTCGCTTCGGACGCCAAATTTGAAGAATTGGCCGGTTTCAATTGGTATGCTACTGAGTATTACCTTTCTGAGGAATTCTGGGCTGGCCTCGGCACCACCATTGGTCCGGTATCCCTCAATCTTGACTACTCCAATGACAACGCTTTAACCGATATGGAGCACTATCTCGGTCTTGGCGTAGCCTATGATGGCGTTGTTGGCGTAGCCGCCAATGTGGGTAAGAAAGTCACCTCGGCATTTGACGATATCGGCGCTGACCTGTCAGTGGCATTCCCGATCGTTGATGGCCTTACTGGTGAATTCTATGCCTATTATGCCATGGAAAATGCTTATGATTCAATTTATGCTTGGTCCGATACCGATATGTTCTACACCTCTCTCGATTTGCGCTACAAGAACGAAGCTTCTAATGCTCAGTTCTTGGTAGACTATGCGAACACCAGCAAATTCGATGGCGACAGCGCATTTGGCGTCATCGCCGAATACGTCAGCAATGGTGCAGTATCCACTTCCACCAATGCTCGTTGCGACAATTATGCTGATACCAGATGGAATACCCGTTACAACTGGATTCGCAAGAATTCCGGTAACGAGTTTGCCGCTCGCGTAGCATTCAACTACACCTTGGCTGCTACCAACGCTTGGGGTATCACTGGTTGGGCTATGTTCGCCCCCGATTTCGCACCGGTGGTCGCTTCTCTGAAGGCTACGTACAATGGTTCCGATTTCGGTATCTACAACTGGATCGGTGTCCGCATCACTGAGGACATTCATTTCGCCCTCTATGATCGCTATGTCGTCGATACCTTCGAGTTGGATACCCAGATCGCCTACGTCCGTGATTCCGTAACATTCACCTTCACCGCTGCCAATATCCTTGACTGGGATACCACTGGCTACGTGGAAGCTTATGTCGGAATTGCTTTCTAAGAAGTAGTTCTTAAACGAAAAGCCGTCCCGTATGGGACGGCTTTTTTAATGGAATTGCAAATACAGAAAGCTTTATGGCTTTAAAGGAATTGAGTTTAGTTTTCCAGATTATTGCGCCGAATGTGACAAAGGAAATTAGGAAATAGTGTAGAAATCACTATTTTTAAGATATAATTTAGATTAGAATATACTCTGAATGAGGTGGTTGTTTTATGAGGAAATTGGCCTTATCACTGATAACCATAGTTGCATTATTGGCTGGCGTTACTTTTTTTGTTGACGCTGCTGGCGCCGACACAGAATCGAGTGTAACCGAAGTTTACTTTGTGGCGGCGATTAATCTATCGCTGAAGCAGTCCCAAAAGCCATCATTTTATTATAATGATATTCGTACAATTGCCACATTCCGGGTTTCCCGTGCTGATATGAGTTCTGTGATCTTTGATTTTTCCGAGGGCGATATGCGAGTCAAAGCGCGTAAAGTGAAGGATCCGGAAGACTTCGTGCACTATTTGACCCGGCCTGGGAAGTGGAGTCTGCTTGGCTCTGATGGCAAAGAAGTAGTACAGTTTAAGCGCATTAAAAAAGTACTCATGGATTTGTCTGGAGAAATTCCCTCAATTGTGATTTCGCTGAGTCGTCCGGCTATTGGAATGGCAGATGGACTCAAGAAGGGCGATTCTATTGCTGTCGAGTTTGTCTGGGATGATGAGAAGTATCCGTTTACGCTTTCTTTGGCCGATGACAGTGGAAAATTGGTGCGTCTCGAAAACAGCGAAATAGCTTTGGCGAAATTGTGGCAAATCAGGGCCACCCTAACACTGGGTGAGTACCCCTGTCCCCTCGAAGTGACGGAGTTTAGGTATGGAGAAAGTTTGCTGCGCCAGCTTTTTGGGATGTAAAACGCAATCAAGCAAAACCCTATCATATAATCTTGGGGATTAAATTTTGGGCTTAATTTGAAAGCTAAAAAAGCGGCTTGCCATTGATGTGATGGCAAGCCGCTCTTGATTGATGCAGCTCAAATTTTGAATGAGAAATGGATATTCGCAAACGAAGCGTTAAGGCGTTAGATGATCGCCAGTTCCTTACCGACCTTCTCGAAAACGTCCAGAGCGAACTGCAACTGTTCTTTGGTATGTTGTGCCGTAACGATGGTACGAACCCTGGATTTCTCCTCTGGCACAGTCGGATAACCGATACCCTGAGCGAAGACACCGTTCGCAAACAGGCGGTCACTGAACTTCATAGCCAGATCACCTTTACCAACAATAACCGGTGTAATTGGCGTTTCACTGTGACCGGTATTGAAGCCCAGCTTGACCAATCCTTCCTTAAAGAACCTGGTGTTTTCCCAAAGCCGCTCAATCAGCTGCGGCTCTTCCAATAACACGTCAATGGCGGCAATGCAGGCGGCAGTCACCGCTGGCGGATGCGAAGTGGAGAACAGGAACGGTCTGGAACGATGGATCAGTAAATCGCGCAAAGATTCTGGACCGGCGATGTAGCCGCCCAAGACTCCAATTGCCTTAGAAAGAGTACCGACCTGAATGTGAACGCGGCCATGCAGGTTGAAATGGTCGACAGTGCCGCGTCCGTTACGTCCCAATACGCCGCTGGCATGAGCATCATCGATCATGACAATAGCATTGTACTTTTCGGCGGCAGTAACGATATCTGGCAACGGGGCAATATCTCCGTCCATACTGAAAACGCCGTCGGTGATAATCAAAATACGGCGATATTGCGAGGCTTTTTCTTTTAAGACGCGCTCCAGATCGTTGACATCAGCATGGGCATATACGGCACGGGCAGCTTTGGAAAGCCTCACGCCATCGATAATACTGGCGTGATTAAGCTGATCGCTGATAATCAGATCGCCTTCATCAACAACCTGAGGAATTACTCCCATATTGGCGGTAAAGCCGGACTGTAATACGAGAACGCCGCCAACATGTTTGAAATCGGCCAGTTTGCGCTCCAGTACCTCATGGAGTGACATCGTACCGGCAATGGTACGTACTGCGCCGGAACCGGCACCATATTTTTCAATGGCATCGATCATGGCCTTGCGCAGACGCGGGTGAGTGTTAAGACCGAGATAGTTGTTGCTGGACAACTGCAGAACCTTTTTGCCATCGTAGTTTACTTCAGCGCCCTGCTCACCCTGCAGGACCCGCAGATTGCGGTACAATCCTTTTGCCTTAAGGGCATCCAGCTCAGCTGTAATAAAGCTTAATGGATCAGACATCTTGAAACCTCCAATCAAAGCTATATTCAGGGAACTAATAGTATTTTCCCGGAATTGCCGGATCTCATAATCTCCATCGCTTCTGCGAAGCGCTCCAGCGGGAATTTGTGGGTAATGATCGTATCCAGATGCAATTTACCAGAACGCAACAGACCGCCGACCTGGTACCAGGTTTCATACATCCGGCGGCCAGTAATGCCATAAATCTTAGCGCCTTTAAAGACAATTTCGTCGGCGATATTAATTTCCATCGGGTTGGAGGGTATTCCCAGCATTGATACGCGTCCTCCGCTGCGCAGTGCAGCGAAACCCTGATGGATCGCAGTGGGATTGCCGGACATTTCCAAAACGACATCCACACCGGCGCCTCCAGTAGCCTTTTTAACGGCTGCGACCGGATCTTCATTCCTGGAGTTGATCGCTAAATCGGCACCCAGCTTGCGCGCAATGTCCAGACGATATTCGTTGATATCGGTGACGAACACGGCGGCGGCGCCGGCTGCCTTCGCAACATCCACGGCCATCAGTCCAATTGGACCAACGCCAGTAATTAGCACCGTCTTGGCGGTAATATCATCGGAGAGAGCGGTAAAAACAGCGTTCCCTAGCGGCTCCTGCACCGAGCAGTAATCAGGGGGGAGGCTCTTATCATTGATGACGGCGTTACTAGCCGGAATAACGACGTATTCGGCAAATACGCCGGGAATATCAACTCCGAGAATGTGCATGTCCTGACAGACATGGGCGTTGCCTGTCCGGCATTGAATACACTTGCCGCAAACAACGTGCGTTTCAGCTGAAATAAAATCACCGACCTTGAGAGAATCCACACCAGCTCCGAGCTCGACCACTTCTCCGGCAAACTCATGTCCGAAAATTAGTGGCGGTTTGATCCGGGTATGTGCCCATGGATCCCAGAAATAGATGTGGAGATCGGTTCCGCAGATCGAAGCAGTCCTGACTTTGACTAAAACCTGTCCGGGCCCCGGCTGTGGAATTGGCGCAGTTATAAGCTGTGCGCCAGGAGCAGCGGCGGGCTTAATTACCGCCTTCATTTGGCCCTGCATATATACCCCTCCCAAAATAGGCTTGCGCATTCATACGCAAACCAAAGTAAATAATTCTCCAGCGTTATCCGGTATCCTTCTCTTTGGGAAAGACTATCAGGGGAGGGATACAGATGGCCAGATACAAAATTATAAGCCGATCACGAAAAAAAGATTCTGATGCGCAGCCAGAAATTGGGCAAGAAGCCGACTTATTCGAAACGGGGCTGGTAAATGCTTCCATGATACCGGATGCCTTTGGCTATCAAAGTCTTGGGGAAAACCGGAAACGCATCAGTGAGCTGGAAGAGTACTCCGCAGAACTGCTGCAAAACCCCGATGTACTAAAGAGTCCACAAAGTTGAAAAAGGCGGGACAAATTTGCTATACTGACAGGAGTGATTGTAGTCCGTAACGAAAATTGATCTGGCGATACAGAGGTGGTTTGACATGACCCCGGCGGATTGGAAATTGGTTACTGCCATCGCTCTGATTGGAGTAATCCTTCTGGGTGCCTATTTCGTAATGGCACGCCTTCAGGGAGCTACGGAGCAAATCGCCACCGTCACTGTTCGGGGGGAGGAAATTTTTCACCTCGCTATCAGCGGATCAGTTCAAGAACAGGATCTGCCGGAAACCGGCATGAAACTACAGTATGGCGAAGGCCGCATTCGCGTAGTTTATTCAGATTGTGCGGAACAAGTTTGCGTGAAAACCGGCTGGATTTCACAACCTGGGCAGAGTATCGTGTGTCTGCCAAATCAGGTGATGATCAGTCTGTCCGGGGAAGGTGGTCCGGATGCAATCTCCCGATAACAGCCAGACGAACAATGGCGTCCGCGCTGCCCGCAGCGCTCAGAGTACTCATAGCGCTCACAGCGTTCGCCAAGCAAGCGGAAACAAGAACCGTCGCACACAACGGGAGCGTATTCGGCGCCTTTCCCGCACAGCCCTTTATCTGGCTTTAGCGCTGACTGTACATGTGCTTGAAAGCGTTATTTTCCCGCCGCTTCCCATCCCCGGAGTGCGGCTGGGTCTAGCAAATATGGTGATCCTCACCGTGCTCTATACGGATGGATTCAAGACGGCTGGTATCGTTTCGATCAGCCGCGTCTTTTTAGGCAGCTTTTTTAGCGGTACTTTTTTGGGGATCGCGTTTTGGCCTACCCTGGCAGGGGCAATCACTTCTACTTTAGTGATGGCAGCCACGCGCCATTTCTTCAAATCCAGAGTCAGCCCGGTTGGTGTAAGTGTGATGGGCGCTCTGGCGCACAATATCAGTCAATTGGCAGCCATTTATCCTTTCTTTCCTAACGCCGGACTGCTTTATTATTTGCCATTCCTGATCTTGCTGGCTGTGCCTGCCGGAATCATAACGGGTGTAATCGCACGCAACATTATTGCGGCCTTGAATCCGTCATCAGCCATGGAGGCAGATGCAGCTCAGCCATAAAGCCATAAAAGCGTCTCACAAAAGCATCTCAAGGCTCTGGAGGTTGGTTATCATGCACGTGCGCCTGTTGGAATGCAAAGACCCGCAGGTTCTGGTCAGAGAAATGCGTGAGATTAAAGTCAGCGAGCGCGGTATCGAATTGATGCTGCCTAAAGCAGAACATCTGGTGATGCGGGTCTATGGGGTACGCCATACGGCAGCCAATATTCTCAAGCAGACCATGCTCTCCAATGGCGGCGATGCGGCGGTTTCGTATTACTGTTGTCTGGGTGGGGAGGAAAAGACCGACGTCTTGTTGTTTGGCACAGTCAAACAGATTCAGGCTGCCTGCGAGCGTTTGAAAGAACAGGCCTTTGGATTAGCCGGATTGGCCAAGGAGTTGGAAGCGCTCCTTGCTCGGCGCAGCAGTGTACCGCAGCCTCTTCATACCAGAAGGCACGAGTTCATCTGGGGTTCGCGCACCTACGTCATGGGAATCGTGAATATAACTCCGGATTCTTTTTCGAAAGATGGCCTGGCACAGAACGCAAACCCGGCGGAAGCAGCTGCCCGGCAGGCACTGCGTTTTCAGGCGGAAGGTGCGGATATTATTGATATAGGCGGTGAATCGACCCGCCCGGGCCACACCCCTGTCAATGCTGAGACCGAGATGGAGCGCATCCTTCCGGCAATACGGGCAATCAGGGGTGTGGTCGGTTTACCTATTTCAGTAGATACGTATAAGGCTGAAGTGGCTCAGGCCGCGCTGGAAGCCGGGGCTGACTGGATTAATGATATCTGGGGATTACAGGCCGATCCCCGTATGGCGGAAGTGGCCGCCAAGTTTCAGGCTCCGATAGTAGTAATGCATAATCAGGAAGGGACTGTTTATCAGTCACTGATGGGCGACATCATTGCATTTTTGGAAAAAAGTATTGATATTGCCGAAAAGGCAGGCGTTCGCAGAGAACACATCATCATTGACCCGGGAGTCGGTTTCGGTAAGACAGCCGGGCAGAACCTGGAAGTATTGAAGTGCCTGGCGGATCTTAAAGCTCTGGGTTATCCGATCCTGGTTGGGACTTCCCGCAAATCACTCATAGGCAAAGTTTTGCAGCTGCCGGAGGATCAACGGGTTGAAGGAACAGCAGCCACCGTCGCACTAGCCATTGCTAATGGTGCTGATATTGTGCGTGTGCACGATGTAGCCCAAATGAAATTGGTATCCCGCATGGCGGACGCAATTGTCAGGTGCGCAAAATAGTGCGCTAAAAGTGTGCCAAATAGTGTACTAAATTAGCAAATCATAAGCCGGATAGGCAATTTATAAAAAAGGCGCGGTGTGTCAAATGAAAATTTTAATTGGCCTGGGCGGCAATCTGGGGGAACGCGCTCAAAAACTGGCAGAAGCTGCTTCCTTTCTTGAAAATGTCGTAGATGTCACTGCCCGGTCCGGGATTTATGAAAGTGAGCCATGGGGATATTTGGATCAACCCCGTTTCTTGAATGCCGTGATTCAGGCGGAAACAGATCTGGAACCACTCAGGATTCTGGATTTATTAAAAGAATATGAAATAAAGGCCGGACGCCAGGAACTTTTTCGCTTTGGTCCGCGCATTATTGATTTGGATTTACTCTCCTATGGCGATTGGGTATTTCAGAGCTGTCGTCTGACCCTGCCGCATCCTCGTATGCACGAACGGCTTTTTGTTTTGCAGCCATTGTGCGATTTTGATCCGCAGTGGCGCCATCCAGTC
>JBMNNY010000074.1:0-10083 GCA_050942765.1 Bacillota bacterium
GGTTTCGAAGTGCGTGACGTACACCACTCCCACTACGGGAGAATGTGTCCGATTGAGACCCCTGAAGGTCCGAACATCGGTCTGATCGGATCCTTAACAACCTATGCACGTATCAATGAATTTGGGTTCATTGAAACTCCGTACCGCCGCGTGATCGACAGCCGCGTAACCGACGAGATCGTTTACCTCACGGCTGACGAAGAAGATAAATACGTCATTGCGCAGGCTAACGAACCTTTTGATGAAGAAGGGAAGTTCGTCAATGCGCGTGTTTCAGTACGTTTGAGAGATGAGATTCTGGTTGTTCCGGCGGAGCAGGTTGACTATATGGACGTATCGCCGAAGCAGCTGGTCAGTATTGCGACCGCCCTGATCCCCTTCCTGGAAAACGACGATGCCAACAGAGCGCTAATGGGATCAAACATGCAGCGGCAGGCAGTGCCGCTCCTGGTGCCGAAAGCTCCGCTGGTCGGAACCGGTATGGAATACAAGGCTGCCATTGACTCTGGCGTAGTGGTTTTGGCACGTAATGATGGCCGGGTCACTTATGTATCCGGTGACAAGGTAGAGCTTGAAATCGAAGGCTTTGCGATCCGTTTTGATGCTAATCAGTTTGGTGAGGCTCCCATCAGCAAGGTCATTCAGGCGCTGCGGATCCCGACCGAAGAAATAGCCGCTAAAGCCAATCTGCCAATGTCCAAATTTGGCACGGTTGGCAAGGCGCATCTGGTAATCGGGAAATACAGCGCGAACCTGACCATCGATTTCAAATGGAAGAAATCCGATCAGTTTGCGGTAGCTGGCGAGTTCAGCTTCGCAACCTATGATACGATCGCACGCCTGTGTGCAGCGCTGGCCGAAGTTCCCGGCATTGAAATTACAAACGTTGCCAAGGGAGGCTTGCATGCGGAGGACCTGTATCCTGCGAAGGGGTTGGATCTTTCCGAGACGGTCTCTGTAAAAGCTTGTGAAAAACATCGCTTCCTAAAATATAAGCGCAGTAACCAGGGTACCTGTGTGAACCAGAAACCGATTGTGTATCATGGTCAGGAAGTCAAGGCCGGAGATGTAATTGCTGACGGACCGGCGACTGATTACGGCGAACTGGCTTTGGGACGCAACGTGCTGGTCGCGTTTATGCCCTGGGAAGGTTACAACTACGAAGACGCCATTTTGATCAGTGAGGAACTGGTCAAGAATGATGTTTTCACCTCGATTCACATTGAGGAATATGAGGCTGAAGCACGTGATACCAAACTTGGTCCGGAAGAAATCACGCGTGACATTCCCAACGTGGGCGAAGAAGCCCTGGAGGATTTGGATGCTTCCGGTATCGTCCGGGTAGGCGCTGAAGTAAGAGCCGGCGATATCTTGGTCGGCAAGGTAACACCGAAAGGTGAAACCGAACTGACGGCGGAAGAACGCCTGTTGCGCGCCATATTCGGAGAAAAGGCCCGCGAGGTTCGCGATACTTCGCTGCGTGTACCGCACGGCGAATTCGGTAAAATCGTAGACGTCAAGATTTTCTCCCGTGAAAACGGCGACGAATTAGCCCCTGGCGTCAACAAGCTGGTGCGGGTGTACGTCGCTCAGAAGCGTAAGATTTCTGAAGGCGATAAAATGGCTGGACGCCACGGTAATAAAGGTGTTATCGCCAAGATCCTGCCGATCGAAGATATGCCGTATATGCCGGATGGCACTCCGGTAGACATTGTTCTGAATCCGCTGGGCGTGCCAAGCCGTATGAATATCGGTCAGGTGCTGGAAACACACCTTGGCTGGGCTGCCAATGCTATAGGTTTGCATATGGCTACCCCGGTATTTGGCGGTGCTCATGAGGACGACGTTTTTAATGCGCTAGAAGAGGCAGGGCTGCCGAAGAACGGGAAGACAGTACTGTATGACGGGCGTACCGGTGAGCCTTTTGACAATGAGATTACTGTAGGTTATATCTACATGCTGAAACTGGCCCACCTTGTTGACGATAAGATTCATGCCCGTTCCACCGGTCCGTACTCGCTTGTAACCCAGCAGCCACTGGGCGGTAAAGCTCAGTTTGGCGGTCAGCGTTTCGGAGAAATGGAGGTATGGGCACTCGAAGCTTATGGCGCAGCCTATACTTTGCAGGAATTGCTGACGGTCAAGTCGGACGACATTGTCGGACGTGTGAAGACATATGAGGCTATCGTCAAGGGCGAAACGATTCCTGAACCTGGTGTGCCGGAGTCCTTTAAGGTTCTGATCAAAGAACTGCAAAGCCTGGGCTTGGATGTGAAAGTCGTCTCCAAGGAGCATGGCGAGATCGAGATCCAGGATGAGGATGAAGATTCACGCGAAGATGTGCGTGAGATGGCCAGAGAATTGGGCATCGATATTGAGTCGCCAATGCCAGTCGCCCGGGCACCCAGATCCGGATCCGGTCGCAGCGATGGTGATGGCGAAGGCGATGGCGAAGATGGCGATGATAGCATTGATATCGATGATATCGATGAAGAACAGGACGAAGAAATTGGCGAAGATGACATTGGTGCCGGTGAACTCGAAATCGACGCGGAAGACGAACCCGAAGCGGAAGCGGAAGCGGATATTGAAGCCGATTTTGATACCGATGATGCAGTGAACCTGGAAGAAGAAGATGTTGAAGCGGAAGATTTTGAAGATCTGGACAGCGTTATTGATAAATAAAGGGGGTCGCCGTGATGCTGGAAGCTAATAATTTCGACGCCTTAAGAATTGGACTTGCGTCGCCTGAACGCATCAGAGGCTGGTCGAGCGGGGAAGTTAAGAAGCCCGAGACGATCAACTATCGTACCCTCAGGCCAGAACGCGAAGGATTATTCTGTGAAAAAATCTTTGGTCCGCAAAGAGACTGGGAGTGTCACTGCGGAAAATATAAACGTATCCGCTACAAAGGGATTATCTGTGACCGCTGCGGCGTGGAAGTAACCCGCTCCAAAGTGCGTCGTGAACGTCTCGGTCATATTGAACTGGCTGCGCCTGTTTCGCATATTTGGTATTTCAAAGGCATTCCGAGCCGCATGGGTCTATTGCTTGATATGTCACCGCGCGCTTTGGAGAAGATTTTATACTTTGCCTCTTATGTGGTGATCGATCCCGGCGAGACTCCACTCAGCAAAAAGCAGCTGCTGACCGAAAACGAGTATCGCGAAGCGCGTGAACGTTATGGCCAGGCATTCAAGGCCAAAATGGGTGCCGAAGCAATCAAGAATCTGCTGGAAGAGATCGATCTGGAGCAGTTCAGCGCTGAACTGCGCAAAGAGGTCAAAGAGGTAACCGGACAGCGGCGTATTCGTGCGATCCGGCGTTTGGAAGTTGTCGAGGCATTCCGCAAATCAGGCAATCGTCCCGAGTGGATGATTATGGACGTAATTCCGGTTATTCCGCCAGATTTGCGCCCCATGGTGCAGCTGGACGGTGGCCGTTTTGCAACCTCCGATTTGAATGATCTTTATCGGCGCGTGATCAACCGCAATAACCGCCTCAAGCGGCTTCAGGAATTGGGCGCTCCTGATATTATCGTACGCAATGAAAAGCGTATGCTGCAGGAAGCAGTTGACGCATTGATTGATAACGGACGGCGCGGTCGTCCCGTAACAGGCCCTGGCAATCGTCCGCTGAAGTCCCTTTCTGATATGCTAAAAGGTAAGCAGGGACGTTTCCGTCAGAACCTGCTTGGTAAACGTGTTGACTATTCCGGACGTTCGGTTATTGTTGTTGGTCCGGAACTGAAACTGCACCAGTGCGGTTTGCCGAAAGAAATGGCTCTGGAGCTGTTCAAGCCCTTTGTCATGAAGCAACTGGTAGACAGAGGTTTTGTTCATAACATCAAGAGCGCCAAGCGCATGGTTGAGAGGGCCCGCACGGAAGTCTGGGACGTTCTCGAGGATGTCATTAAAGATCATCCGGTGCTGCTGAACCGTGCCCCAACCTTGCACCGCCTTGGTATTCAGGCTTTTGAACCTGTACTGGTAGAAGGCCGTGCCATCCAGATTCATCCGCTGGTCTGTTCAGCATACAATGCTGACTTCGATGGCGATCAGATGGCTGTCCATGTGCCTTTGTCCAATAAGGCTCAGAGAGAAGCCAAGGAACTGATGCTCTCGGTGCACAACATCCTGTCGCCGGCGCATGGCAGACCGATTGCCACTCCTACTCAGGATATGGTACTGGGCTGCTACTATCTGACCATTAAGCGTGAGGCTCCGGAAGGCGCCGTGCTTCCGGTCTTTAAAGATACCGAAGAAGCGATTATGGCGTACCAAACCGGTAACATTAAACTTCAGGAAGAGATTCTGGTGCGTCTGGACGGTAAACGGATCCGGACAACAACCGGCCGCCTGATTTTCAATGATGCACTGCGTAAGGCCGTGCCAGAAATTGCTCAGGATCTGGGCTTTGTTGATGAAGTAATCGATCGTAAACGCCTGGGCAAATTGGTGGGAGAATTTACTCAGCTTTACCCGACTGAAAGAGTGGCTTTGCTGCTCGATACAGTTAAGCGGCTTGGTTTCCGCTTTGCGACCCAGTCCGGTACCACCATTGCCGTAAGCGATATTACGGTTCCGCCAGCCAAGAAAGAAATCCTGGCGAATGCGGAAAAAGAGGTTGAGCAGG
The DNA here is from genome assembly GCA_050942765.1 of Bacillota bacterium. Taxonomy (GTDB): domain Bacteria; phylum Bacillota; class UBA4882; order UBA4882; family UBA4882; genus UBA4882. The sequence goes on from JBMNNY010000074.1 coordinate 4,636, forward strand.
TTGAGCTGCAGTATAAACGCGGCTTGATCACCGAAGATGAGCGTTATCAGCGGGTCATTGACATTTGGACCAGAGCCCGCGAAGAAGTGACCCAGGCAATGCTGGACGGCCTGGATCGGTTCAACGCAATCTATATGATGGCCACCTCCGGTGCCCGCGGTAACATCTCGCAGCTGAGCCAGTTGGCAGGTATGCGCGGTTTGATGGCCGACCCGTCCGGACGGATCATTGACCTTCCGATTAAGGCCAACTTCCGTGAAGGCCTGACCGTTTTGGAGTACTTTATTTCCACCCATGGTGCCCGTAAAGGTTTGGCCGACACAGCACTGCGTACAGCAGACTCCGGTTATCTGACCCGCCGTCTGGTAGACGTCGCTCAGGACGTGATCGTTCGTGAAGACGATTGCGGCACCACCAACGGGATCATCCTGGAAGACCTGTGCGAGGGCGAAAATGAGGTTATCGAGGGACTGCAAGAGCGCGTAGTAGGCCGCTATGCTCTGGAGGATATCACTGATCCGAAGACCGGAGATGTCATAGTCAGGGCTAACGAAGAAATTAATGAAAAACTGGCCAAGACGCTGGTGAAAGCAGATATTAAACAGGTCAAGGTGCGTTCCGTCCTGACCTGCCGCACCCGCAACGGTGTTTGTGCCAAATGCTATGGCCGCAATCTAGCGACCAATGTACCGGTTGGCATCGGTGAAGCGGTGGGTATTATCGCAGCTCAGTCGATTGGTGAACCTGGTACACAGCTGACTATGCGTACCTTCCATACCGGCGGTGTTGCCGGCGATGATATTACGGCCGGTCTGCCCAGAGTTGAAGAGCTCTTCGAAGCCAGAAAGCCGAAAGGGCAGGCAGTTATTACCGAAGTTGGCGGCACAGCGTCAATTGTTGACGAAAAGGGTATCCGCAAGGTAATTATAACAACAGAAGACGGCGAAGAAAGATCCTATGTGGTGCCGTTTGGTGCCAGGCTGCATATCCGCGACGGCGCCGTTGTATCCGCTGGCGATCAGCTGACGGAAGGGTCTGTTAACCCGCATGATATTCTCAAAATTAAAGGCGTCCGCGGCGTAGAGCGGTATTTGGTGCGCGAAGTGCAGAAGGTCTACCGTTCGCAAGGCGTCGAAATCAATGATAAGCATATTGAAGTCGTCGTGCGGCAGATGCTCAGAAAAGTCAAAGTCGAATCGCCTGGAGACACCGAGTTCCTGCCAGGTGGTCTGGAAGACATTCTGTCCTTCGAGAGCGAAAACGAAGCTGCCATCCAGGCGGGTCTCGAACCTGCGACTGCGAAACCGGTGCTTCTGGGCATAACCAAAGCATCGCTGGCTACGGACAGCTTCCTGTCGGCAGCATCCTTCCAGGAAACCACGCGCGTACTGACGGATGCCGCCATTAAAGGCAAAGCCGATCATCTCCTGGGGCTTAAAGAGAATGTTATTATCGGTAAGCTGATTCCAGCAGGTACTGGCATGATTGGCTTCCCCGATGAAGAGACGGGAACCGAGGCGAATGCTGAGATCGCGGCCGAATCCGAATATGAATCCGGATCCGGATCCGAAGCCGAAGCCGTAACCGGAGCCGGAGCCGAAGCTGGAGCTGAAACCGGGGCCAAAGCCGTGGCCGAAGCCAAAGACGGGATCGCCAAAAAAGGCGCTGTTCTGACTGAAGAGGATCATTCAGAGGAAGCAGCAGCCGGACAGGCAACCGGCGCATAAAAAGATATTTTCTTGACAGTGTTTCTCCCTGCTGTTAAAATAAAATAGTGTCCGGAAAAGCGCAGTCTTTTCCGAATAAGGGAGGAACCTGCCAGGATGCAGGATTTGATCGCTAACACCAAAGCAAAGGTAGTCGGTTTAAAACAGACGCTGCGAGCTCTGAGACAGGACCAAGCAGCGCGGGTGTTGCTGGCTGCGGATGCCGATGAAGCGTTAGTGCAGCAGATTTCTGATGCCTGCCGGGAAAAAGGCCTGTTAGCAGAAAAAACAACATTTTCCCAAAGCGATTTGGGGAAATTATGTAAGATTGAGGTTGGCGCCAGCGTGGTCACTATTTTACGTGAAGCTGGCCCACCAGCCCCAGAACATCAGTGTTTGCCGGGAAGGAGGTGTAGCAATCATGCCGACCATTAACCAGCTCGTTCGTAAAGGACGCAAGTCGATTGCTGTTAAAAGTAGCGCTCCGGCTTTGCGGTGGTCATATAACACCAATCGTGAAGAGGCAGTCAGCAGTAAAAAAGGCAATCCGCAGAAGCGCGGAGTATGCACCCGCGTTTCCACCATGACTCCGAAAAAGCCTAACTCTGCTTTGCGGAAAACTGCAAGGGTGAGGCTGACGAACCGGATTGAGGTTACTGCCTATATTCCGGGAGAAGGACATAACCTCCAGGAACACTCGGTTGTTTTGATTCGCGGCGGTCGTGTTAAAGATCTTCCCGGCGTCCGTTATCACATTATTCGTGGAACTCTTGACACATCCGGCGTCCAGGATCGCAAGCAGGGCCGGTCGCTCTACGGAGCAAAACGGCCTAAAGCGGCTGCGACCAAGGGCAAGAAGTAAAAAGGGGGGAACCCTAGTTGCCTAGGAGAGGCTATGTAGCCAAACGCGAAATTTTGCCTGATCCAATCTATCAGAGCAAAGTTGTAACACAATTTATCAGTAAGATTATGTACTCCGGCAAGAAGGGCGTTGCCGAGAAGGTTTTGTATGAAGCTTTTGACCTGATCAAGGAGAAAACCGGCAAAGATCCGTTGGAAGTATTCCAGCAGGCCATGAAGAATGTCATGCCGGTTCTTGAGGTTAAAGCTCGCAGAGTCGGCGGTGCCACTTACCAGGTACCGGTGGAAGTTCGTGCTGAGCGTCGCAATGCCCTGGCAATGCGCTGGATTATCGGTTTTGCACGTAAGCGCGGCGAGAAAACGATGGTTGAGAAGTTGGCCGGAGAAATCATGGATGCCGCACAAGGCGTGGGTGCTTCGATTAAGAAACGTGAAGATACCCATAAGATGGCAGAAGCCAACCGTGCTTTTGCACATTATCGTTGGTAAGGTTATGTGGTGTAATGGAACCTGTGTTAAAGGAGGTGTGAGATGATGACGGCTCGAGAATTTTCTTTGGAGAAGACAAGAAATATTGGCATTATGGCCCATATTGACGCAGGGAAAACTACAACTTCCGAGCGCATCCTCTTTTACACGGGGAAGCTTCACCGCATGGGTGAAGTTCATGAAGGTTCCGCGACCATGGACTGGATGGTCCAGGAGCAAGAACGCGGAATCACCATTACATCTGCTGCCACCAGTTGTCAATGGAAAGGGCATCGTATTAACATTATTGACACGCCCGGGCACGTGGACTTTACCATGGAAGTGGAGCGCTCCCTGAGGGTGTTGGATGGCGCAGTAGCGCTGTTCTGCGCAGTTGGCGGAGTTGAACCGCAGTCTGAGACAGTATGGCGTCAAGCCGATAAGTATGGCGTACCACGGCTGGCGTTTGTCAATAAAATGGACCGGGTCGGAGCGGATTTTGAGCGGGTTATCGGACAGATTCGCAAACGTTTGGGTGCCAACCCGATGGCAATTCAGCTTCCGATTGGCAGCGAAGATTCTTTCCGCGGCATTATCGACCTGGTAGAGATGAATGCTGTCATCTATGAGGATGATCTGGGGACCAAGCGTGAGATCGTTGAAATACCGGCGGATATGAAAGATGAAGCCGAACAATATCATGAGCTTCTGATATCCGGCCTGGCAGAACTGGACGAAGCCCTCATGGAGAAATACCTGGAGGGTATTCAGCCGGGTGTTGAAGAGGTAAAGGCTGCCATCAGAAGGCTCACGGTTACGAATCAGATTATTCCGGTATTATGCGGCTCTGCTTTCAAGAATAAGGGTGTCCAGCTGCTTTTGGATGCTGTAGTGCAATATTTGCCTTCACCGCTTGATCTGCCAGATACACCGGGCAAGACTCCCGATGGGCAAGAAGTGGTCAGGGCTGCAAAAGACGATGCTCCGTTTACGGCACTGACATTCAAAATTATGACAGATCCTTTTGTCGGAAAGCTTACTTATATCAGAGTATATTCCGGCGTGCTCAATACCGGATCTTATATTTACAATGTTTCGAAGCAAAAACGGGAAAGAGTCGGACGCATTCTGCGTATGCACGCTAATCACCGCGAGGATATCGAAACATTATATGCCGGTGACATTGCCGCGATCGTGGGATTCAAAGAAAGCACTACCGGGGATACTCTCGCTGATGAGAAGCATCCGATTTTGCTGGAAGCCATCGAGTTTCCGGAAACAGTTATTTCAATTGCCATTGAGCCCAAAACCAAGGCCGACCAGGATAAATTGGCCGCTTCCCTGATTAAGCTGGCAGAGGAAGATCCAACTTTCCGGGTGCAATCTGATCAGGAAACCGGGCAGACAATCATCAAGGGTATGGGCGAGTTGCACCTTGAGATTATTGTTGACAGACTCCTGCGCGAATTTCGCGTGGAAGCCAATGTTGGAAAACCCCAGGTGGCGTACAGAGAAACTATTCGTGCGTCTGCTAAAGCTGAAGGTAAATTCGTCAGGCAATCCGGTGGCCGCGGACAATACGGGCATGTTGTTTTTGAGGTCGAACCCCGTGAGGCTGGCGCAGGCATTGAATTCATCAATAGTATTGTTGGCGGCGTAATTCCAAAAGAGTATATTCCGGCAGTCGAAAGCGGTGCGCGTGAAGCCCTGCAAAACGGCGTGCTGGCTGGTTTCCCGGTCGTGGATGTTTCAGTACGTCTGGTGGACGGCTCCTATCATGAGGTTGACTCCTCGGAAATGGCATTCAAGATCGCCGCTTCCATGGGAATTCGGGAAGCCTGCCGCAAAGGTCAGCCGGTACTACTCGAACCGATTATGGACGTCGAAGTGGTCGTGCCGGAAGAATATATGGGCGATGTCCTGGGAGATTTAAACTCCAGACGCGGACATGTTCAGGGAATTGACACGCGGCCAGGTGCCCAGGTGATTAAAGCTCATGTTCCACTATCCGAAATGTTCGGTTATGCCACGGAACTGAGGTCCAGATCACAAGGACGCGCTACCTACACGATGCATACGGCTTTTTATGACGAAGTTCCAAAAGCCATCGCAGAAGAAGTCATTGGTCGCCGGTAGGCCGGTAGGTTAGTTAACCGGCAACCGGCAAACAGACCGGTAAGTTAATTGGGAAAGCGCGGTCCTTAAATCATATCAGGCCGTGTTGATATAAAACCCGAATTAAATTAAGTGGGAGCCGCAGGCTCCCGACATTCCGGTTGAAGGAGGAAATAAGTTAATGGCTAAGCAAAAATTCGAGCGTACCAAACCGCACGTGAACATTGGTACTATTGGTCACGTTGACCATGGTAAGACCACCACCACCGCGGCGATTACCTTGTGTTTGTCGAAAAGC
>JBMNNY010000075.1:0-10011 GCA_050942765.1 Bacillota bacterium
ATTTTCGGTCCTGGCGACATTAATCCAGGTTGGCATCTGTTCTACTCCTCCGGGTGAGATCATTAGGCCGTTTTGCAGCCATCCTGATCCAAATCCCAAACCAGTCAGTGGGATGATGTCTCCAGCCTGATAGGATATATTATCTTCCTCCATTGATGAAAGCATTGATTGCTCCATATAGACCATAAATGTCTGGGCAGCTGCATCCGTGACTTCCTGATCAAATTGCATTCCCATGACCAAGACCATGGAACCTGACATTATGTTCAGCAGGGCATACCCGTTCATATCTAGCACAATCGAATCATTTTCCCAGGCTTGCATCGATTCACCCGAAGCCGCCATTACTTCTGAAAAGCCGATTTCCATCCAACCATCGCCGGTAAAATACGGGATGGCTTCTCTTAGTGCCGCCAATAGATCGGAGCTCCCCGCTGTTTCGTCATTGGAAGCCGTTTGAGCAGCCGGTACCGGCTCGTTACCCGGAGCGGCTTGCAGGGATGCTGATGGATCCGGCTTCTGATCTTGTTTCTGACCGGTCTGTGAACCGGAGGAGGTGCTCCCTTCTTTGCCGGGAGGTGTGAAACTCTTCGGATTATACAGCAATCCGACCTGAGCCGGCGGATCAATATAGGTCCGATATATAGAATCCGTGCCATATTTTACATAAAGGTGGGAAGCCAGGAGGTACCCGCCGTTATAGCAGATATCATATTCCTCTTCTAGCGCAAAGGCGTTTTTTTCAGAAAGACCAGCGTAGCCGGAAGCCCCTTGCCCCAAAGACCAGGCGGCGGCCATTTTGGAAAGGCTTAACATACTCTTTGTCCGGGCAGCAGCTTCGGCTGCCATCTGGGCATGTCCCTCAGCCAAAGCTCTAAGGTTTCTTGATTTGACCGGATCCTTCATTTGATCATACCTTGCACGAAAATCCACTTGTTGATCGTCAAGTACTTTGGAAAGCTCGTACGCGATTAAGACACTGCAGGCTGCTTCACGTGTGGCTTCGCCCTTGATCCCGGCTTTGGCCAGGCGGTCCTCCAACACTTGCGGTACGATATAAATGATCTGATCGCTGATACTGTAATGCGTGGGAGTCACGAGTGCAAGCGCACGGCTGCGTTCGGCTGCATCCGCTGCAGTAATCGCCTCTGCCCGATAAAGTTTGAAGTCAGCTGCCAGAACACCTTCCATATCCTGGCGCGTGATGACTTTGAGTTGGACTGGATTCTTAAAACTGCGTCCAGCGGCGGCTTTTACTACCGGAAGCATCCCGTTGGCCAATTTGATGTAATATGCAACCTCAGCAGTGTTAGTAGTGCTAGCCGTGCTGGCCGAAACTACAGAAACGCCTTCGAAACCTGCGCAGACTGCTGCTATTGCCATCAAGCCCAAGATCGCCACAACTAAGCGCTTCAATACACAATGTTTAGTTTTCATGGCGTCACCCCCCTGCAACATGGTAACTATTTCTTTATAGACAAGCTTTTCCCTGCATTAATGCCCGAAAAGAAGCACGAATGACGCACGGGCAGGACGCAGACAGCACTCAGGCGGACAGCGCGCAGGCAGGACATAGACTGAATGCGGACTGGACGCGGACTATATGCGGGCTATTTGCGAGCTAAATGCGGGCAGCGCGCAGGCAGGACGCAAAAAAACGCAGCCCCGCTTAGGACTGCGTCAATCTGCGAAATTGGAGCGGGCGACGGGATTCGAACCCGCGGTCCTCGGCTTGGGAAGCCGATGCTCTACCACTGAGCCACGCCCGCAACACTAATCATTAAGTAAATAATATTATAACTCATGTGCCTGCCCATTACAATACCCTGTCATTTGGAAAATGCGACCGCGTGACCGCGCGACTGCGCACCGCGCCCCTGCCATGCTACTGTTACGAAAGATCAAAAAAGCAAGTCCGCAGACTTGCTTTCAAGTATTTCCGAAATGGTGCCAAGGGACGGAATTGAACCGCCGACACGGGGATTTTCAGTCCCCTGCTCTACCAACTGAGCTACCTTGGCATGGGGTTAATGATAAATAAATGGCGGAGCCGACGGGACTCGAACCCGCGATCTCCAGCGTGACAGGCTGGCATGTTAACCGTCTACACCACAGCTCCGCAAACGTAACGTTATTAATATAACATGTCAAGGTCACATTGTCAATTTACAAAATAATGGTGTGCTATTGGTGAGGTTTGGTTCAAAATCGATGTATCGCATTTCCCTCACAGATTTTTATCTTACACTATTTGGGCCTTCTTGTCAATATGTCGCGCTGCCTATTGCTTGGCGAACATATTTTCCAGTAGAATCGTCTCTTCGCGCCGCCATCCGACCGAAATCATCGCAACTTTGGCACCGATCTGTGCAGACAAAAAGTCGGCATAGGCTCTGGCCTTATCAGGCAGATCTTCAAGCCTGCTGATTCCTTCGGTACTACAGTTCCAGCCGGGCAGTTCTTCGTAGACCGGCTCGCATTCACCTAAGATTTCCAGGCTGGCGGGGAATTCCGTTAATATCTGACCACGGTAACGGTAAGCAGTGCATACATAAATCTTTTCGAAGACATCCAAAACATCGAGTTTGGTTAAAGCGATTGCATCCGCACCATTGACTCTGATCGCATGGCGCAACATTACAACGTCGAACCATCCGCAACGGCGTGGTCTTCCGGTGGTGGTTCCATATTCGCGGCCTCTGCCATCACGAATCAGAGCACCCTCTGCGCCAGACAACTCTGTCGGGAACGGTCCTTCGCCCACTCTGGTCGTGTAAGCTTTCACTACGCCCATCACGCGGTCAATCCTCGTCGGGCCGACACCAGCACCGATGGCCGCCCCTCCGGCTGTTCCTGAAGATGAACTAACAAAGGGATAAGTGCCATGGTCAATATCAAGCAACGTGCCTTGAGCACCCTCAAACAGAACATTTTGACCACTGCGCAGCGCCTGATCAACCAAGACCGAGGTATTGCAGACGAACTCGCGCAACTGATCAGCGTAAGCGCTATACTCGTCGAAAACCTCCTGGACACTGAACCCGGGATGATTATATAAAGCCAGTTGCTTATTAATATAAGGAATGACTTCTTCCAAGCGGCGCCTGAAAAAGGACGGATCGATCCAGTCGATTACCCTTATGGCATTGTAGCGATTCGCCTTATCGATATAGGCTGGACCAATTCCCCTGCCGGTGGTGCCTAGTTTTATTACGTGACTTTGTTCTTGAAGTTGATCCAGTTGGGGATGCCACGGCATGATCAAGTGCGCCCGATCACTGATCCTGAGCCCAGAAATGTCAATACCGCGCTTCTTGAGCCCGTCCAGTTCCTGAATCACAACCTTGGGATTAACGACCACACCATTTCCAATTATGCATAGAGTGCCGGGAGATAAGATTCCGGAAGGTATTAAGTGAAGTTTGAATTCCTCGTTGCCGACTACAACAGTATGACCTGCGTTATTGCCGCCCTGAAACCGGACGACCATATTAGCCTGGCCAGCGAGATAATCAACTATTTTACCTTTTCCTTCATCGCCCCATTGCAGACCTACTACAACCACTCCAGGCATTTGATCCCCTCTTTCCCAGATAGTGTGTTCCAACACCCTGATAATAATATCAATATGGGCTTGTCATGTCAACTTATGCGGAGCGATCCAAAAACAAGTCTGTCCCGGAATGGTACAAAATGATCTGATTGGGGACAGTCCCCAAACGCTCAAAATGACCCGAACGGGGACTGTCCCCAATCGGATCATTTTGGCCCAAATAAACCTGTCCCCAATCGATCGGATCGCGCCGGCAAAAAGAGAACGGTTGAGGCATGATTACTGTACCAATGAAACCCGGTACAGCACTCCTTCGGCGAAGGAAGTGAGCACTCCGTTTCCAAGGAGTGCATAATCTGCGTCAACCGTTCTCTCGGGATCTATTTTTACCAGTCCGTGTCCAATTATTACGTCCTGCCATTGGTATATTTTGTCGGCTACGCCAAATAACAGTCTGCTCAGGGAAAGGAAGGAAGATCGCCCTTATCGGCGAAGAATTACATTTACCAAGATAACCGACTGACCGACCGATCAGTATACTTGCCTATTGTACCAAATCAGTAATGCGGGATGTGAAATATTTGCTGCATCGGATCTTGTTACTGTTGTCGACCCTTTTTTGGGGCGGTACATTCGTAGTCGTCAAACAAGCTGTGGCAGCAGCGGATCCGATTCTGTTTATCGGCACCCGCTTTTTATTGGCTGCTATCATGCTAGGCCTTATTTTCCCCCGCAAGTTGCGTCGTAATCTGCGTGAAGCCTTGCGTCCCGGCTTTATCCTGGGCTTATTGCTCACTGCCGGTTTCATTACTCAAACGCTCGGACTGCAGCTGACTACCGCCACCGCTTCCGGGTTCATTACCGGCTTGTCAATTATTCTTGTGACCGTTTTTGAGATTCTGATGACACGCAAATCACCCGGTGCTCCGGCTCTGGCTGGAGTAATCTGCGGAACAGTCGGCCTTCTGCTCTTGAGTTTTCGCGGCGGACGCCTGACATTTGCCGCCGGCGATCTACTGACGCTGGCATGCGCTTTTGCGTTTGCGTTCCATATCGCCCTTACAGGCAGATTTGCTCCCAAATGCGAACCGATCACTTTGTCGACCGTGCAATTTGCCGTAGTAGCGGTGATTTGCCTTACTTACAGCCTGTTGTCCGGACATCAGTCCCTGGAACCGCTTCTCAACGTCTGGCCAGCCGTAGTTTTTACGGGTATTTTTGCTTCTGGCCTCGCCTTTCTGTTTCAAACCATTGCCCAACGCCATGTTAACACTATTCAGACCGCTATCATTCTGGCGGCTGAACCGTTGTTTGCGGCGTTGTTTGCCCGTATTCTACTAAATGAACAGGCTGGATGGGTGCTAATCGTCGGCGGCCTGCTAATTGTCTGCGGCATGATCCTAAGTGCATTACCGCAAGACTTTTTGCGCCCACACATACACAATTCGTGATTCGTGCCTCATGCGCCTCAAGTAAAGGAGGATTTATTATGATGCCCAAGAACGCCCATTTGAACGCCCGTTTTTTCACACGCGTACTAGTACTTATCCTTTCATTAGTGATGATCTACTCTGTTTCAGTCACTGCCAACGAAGCTGAGAATTCTGGTACTCCAGAGACAGGCCAGTCCTCGCAGCAAACACCAGCGTCAACGTCCGAACAGGGTGCTGCCGCTGCCGCTGCGCCCGCCACTGCAACTGTGCCCGCCACAGCCACTGCCACTGCGCCCGCTCCGGTGTTTGTAACCGGAAAGTCCAGCGGCAATGAAGTTGTTCCGATTGCCGAGCAAAAGGGACTGCACGAAATACTGTCGGTCTCGTGGGATGGACGCCGGGCCGCATTAGCATATTGGACTATGGACACCAATGCCGATGGAGCCATCGATCAGAGCGATTATCCCACTGTTACATATTACGACGTCCTGTCCAGACAAACTACGCAACTATTTACACCCGCCGATCGTATTCGCAACCTGCTCTGGTCCGACCCCGACCGCATTTTAATCTTCCGAGGTCTGGCCAAACCAGCTGCCGGAGATGCACGTGGGGAGGTTCTGCTCCGTGTTTTGCCGACCGGCAAAGAGACTCTGATTGCCGCCAATGTCGTCCGCCTGGAAATATCACCAGATGGAAAACAAGCCTTATTGTGGGTTGTCAGCGATGATACCAATCATGACGGTCTCTTCGATGAAAATGATCTGCCGACCCTTCAGCATGTTAACTTGCTAGCCAGCCAACTGAAGCCAGTGCGGCTGTTATCCGGTTTTCACATCGCGTCCTGCAGTTTTGCCGCCGACGGCTCCGGTTTCTATTACCTGGCCCGGCGTATGGATACTAATTTGGATCAAAAGATTGATGAGCAGGACTATCTGCGGGCTTACTTCTATGACCTGGCAAACTGGCAAAGTAAGCAGGTCGGTTCCAATATTAAAGGTTCCATTATCCATGTCAATCCTGCGCCTAAAGGTGGCTACATTGCTATTACTGAAAGGGAAACTACATCCGACGGCCTTTTTACCGAAGACGCCGTGTATTTTGAAGGCCAGAATGGCTCAATCACCAGCACTGGCATTCTCAGCGCTGGCCGCGAAGTTGAAAGCCTCAAGTGGTCGCCAACCGGTGAGCGCTGCGCCATAATCTACAAGCAAGAAAACTTGCTGGGAGAAAGTCCTTATGGCATTATGATCTATTCCGCGACCGGAAAGCTGATCCGGCATTATGAAGCGATGCAGCCGGGCGGTGCCTCTTATCCGAATTTGCTCTGGAACCCCAATGGATCGGGGTACATCATCGAAAAACGCTTTGAAGAGACCGATCTTTCGCAAAAGTCCGAGTTCCTGACAGCCACCGGCGACGAAGCCGCCACCCCCGCCTATCAACCCGAGTCAGTCTGCATTCCAAAATTCTGGACCGGTGCTGGCATACTCTTTATCCGCAAGACTGTTAAAGCAGAAGAAGCACTGCTGGGAATCTATGCCCGCTATCAGTTTTCGGGCACCTTGACAGCCTTTGAACCCTTAACCCAAAAGGTCGGGAATCTGACGTTCACCTTCAAACCGGCAGCGATTACTTCCCGGGGCATTTACTTCCGGGTCTTGATTGTCAATGAATCTGAAAAGGAAGTATTGTTCGACCCTGCCAGACTTACTCTGACGGCACAAAGCGGTGAAGTTGTTGGTGCTCTCGCAGAGAACATTCTACTTACCGACATGGATGCCCGCTCGATCGTGGATACGTTAATGCAATCCTATCTCATCCCGTCTGGAGGACGCTATGGCGGATTCATCGCATTTCAGCTGCCTTCCGAAGAAGCAGGCAAGCTTAAGCTCAGTATTTTGGATGATAATGGAGCGGCACTCGTTACCTATGAAATAGAGTGCAAAGTTAATCTGGACGTTTTTTGAGATTGAGTTGCTGGATATGTTCTGAAATTTGAAATTGAATTAGTGCGGAAACGATACGCCCCGCTCATTGGCGGGGCGCTTTGTTTGCGCGTAGCCGATTACTTGATCAGCTTTTACAGCGACATAGCATTCTTCATGCAAAACCGCCCTGTTAATCCGCTCGCGTCTGTCGATGTCTATCGGGATAATTTTCTCCAGATCATCAGCGGTAGCTTTGCGGCATAGTATGCCTTGCCCGTCACGCTCCGATTCCACTGATTCCACTGATTCAGCAGATTCCACATTCGGTTCCACCAATTCCATTGATTACTCTCCTATCCTTCCGAAAGGTTCGCCCGTCACCTGCCCTTCTCCATCGACTCTCCAAACTTGCGCGCTTCTTCTTTAAACTGATTACCACGCACTTTGTAGTTGGGGAACATACCGAAGCTGGCACAGGCGGTGGAAAGCAACACTACATCACCTGGTTGGGCCTTCGCAGCAGCGTTTTGCACAATCTCGGCCATATTGGCGCCTCCGTCGATGATGTCTGGAAGCGGTCTATTCAGACGCTTGGCTGCGTCTTCAACAGCTGCGCGGATCTTTGGTCCTGTTATCCCGATAACCAGCAAAGCCCTAATATTACGTTTTACGATTTCCTCGGCTAATAGCGAATAATCTGCACCTTTATCAGCCCCGCCCGCAATCAGGACTACCGGCTCATCAAAAGCGCGCAATGCAATAATTGTTGGATCCGGATTCGTGGCAAAAGAGTCATCATAGTATTCGACACCCCGGAAGGTTCCGCAATACTCCAGACGATGTTCAAGCCCGGTAAAGCTTTCGATTCCGACAATAATTGATTCTTTATCGGCGCCGGCGGCGTAAGCTGCCAAAGCTGCGGCACAAATGTTTGCCAGATTGTGCAAACCGCGCACTTGAATACGGTCGCTCACGGTCAGCAGTTCTTTTTCGCCAGACACATTCCACCAAATCTCATATCCGCCGCTGGCGCCGCTGGCACCACCGCCGCCGCAGTCGCCGCAATCGCCGCAGCCGCCACCCGCACTCTTCGGGACAAACCAGGCACCACAGCTTTGCGGTTCGCTGCCGTACAACATTAGCTGCCCCGGAACAGCGGCACTTAATTCGCGGCTGGTCGGATCATCATAGTTCAAGATTACAATGTCATTGCTATCCTGGTGCCGGTAAATATTTGTCTTAGCAGAAACGTAATCAGCCCGTGATTTGTGGTAATTAGGGTTCAGCGGATCCGCGGCCGCCAAATGATCCTCAGTAATATTGGTGATCACGGCAATATCAACGCTACGATCCATATCTTCCAGCTGAAAACTGGATAACTCCAGCACCACCACATCATCCGGCCGCAAGTCACGGTAGAACTGGAACGGTGCCACCCCGATATTCCCGCCCAGATAAGCCAGACCGTCGACCTTAGCCTGACTGATCTGCAAAATGCGATGAATTAACGATGCGGTCGTTCCCTTTCCTTTGCTGCCGGTTACGCCAATAATGGTACAGGGGCACAATTCCACAAACAGCCGCATAGCGCTCGTAACGTATACCCCTGCCTCTGCCGCCCGGACTAGATTCGGTTCAAAGAGCGGCAAGCCGGGTGAACGGTAGACTACCTCAAAATCATCTAAATGATCCAGATAGCCCGGACCGAGTCGAAAATCAACGTTACGGCGAGCCAATAGATCATAGCGCTCGCCCAAAGCAGCCCGTTCTCTGCTGTCGCAAACCGTAATATGCCTGCCCCGATCAAGCAAGTAATCTGCGAGCGCCAGGTTTTCAATCCCCAGACCGAGAACAGCAATTCCCTGCTTCTCTCCATGCTCCTGCCGCATCTAAATGGCCTCCCTTGCGCAGCCTCCCTTACGCGAGTGCGCATCCTAGAATGCTGCATCATAATTGCAGCGTATCCACAGGCTTTCCGGCCGATAGCCTAGCCGATAATAAAGCCGGCCGGCTGCCGGGTTATTCCAATAAAGCCAGGCAATTTTACCATCCGACAATAATGCGTGGGTCAGTTCGCAAACACAACTTGCTGAATAGCCCAATCTACGCTTGGACGGATCTGTAAAAACACAAATAATAGAAGCAAAATCTGCTCCCTCAAATTCTGTAAAGGCAGCTGAAACAATGCGTTCTTCATCCCAAATCGCATAAAAGCGCTGCTGCCGATCCATGAGTTTCTCAAGTTCTTTCAGACTCCGCCGCATTGAGCCTGCCTGCTCGTAAAAAATAGCCAATTCCGGCAAATGCTCGTGCGTACACTGCCTAACCCGGGTTGCCGCCGCCGCAGAAACCGCGCCGCGCTCAATGGCCTCCTCAATGGCCTTCGTTTCTATCAGTCTACTAAGTACAAAGCTGGTCCTGGCATAAGTTCTTTCCGCCCCGATTATGCGGTGTAACGGCTGCCATTGGTTAAATGGCCCCTTATAATAAAATGGCTGACCAGTGGCGGTTATGACTTCCGCGATCCCCCGCCAGTCAACATTCGCACGGTCATCCTCATGATGCCACAGCATCCAACGGTTATGCTCATTGGCGGCCAGAGCTTTGAGCCTCCCTCTCGCGTCGAAGTCTCCCCAGACACTAATATGATCAGCGTCAGTCGCACAAGACGCGCCAGACGCGCCGAACGTGCCGGACGTGCTGGACGTGCTGAACGCGTCAGGCGTAGCAGACACCCCAAACACCCCGGACGTTTCAAACTGCTCCAACAAAGCAAAAAGCATAGCATTCTTGGCCGTGGCCGAACCTATAAAGCCACGTGCCATGGCCACTTGATCGGCATTCAATTGACGAACGGACATGTCCTGCTCCTTATCCCGCCGGACGGCGATATTTATCCAAACTCTCAAACTTACTATGTTCTTTCCTGAAAAAGAGCTCAATGCTGCCAGTCGGCCCATTACGATGCTTGGCAATGATCAGCTCTGTGATGTTCTTTTTGTCGGTATCGGGATTATAGTAATCGTCGCGGTAAAGAAATGCCACAATGTCAGCGTCCTGCTCCAAAGAACCTGATTCGCGCAAGTCCGCCAGC
>JBMNNY010000004.1:0-35977 GCA_050942765.1 Bacillota bacterium
TGACCAGTTCATCCTTGACATGCAGAAGCTGTACCTGCCCCAGGATTAGATTTCCGGCATTAGCGCCTTCACTCACCCGGACTATGCGTTCAAGAGTACATTCCAGTGATATTTTGGCTTCCTGGACCCTGTAGGGCCTAACTTTTCTGGAAGGAGCCAAATGGATGCCCTTAACGTATGACTCATCTTCTCCATAGGGAATCGGTTTGGCTGAACATTCCATGGGAGTAAGCAAATCCGTGGAAACAATATTGATCACAAACTCCGGCACATTTTCAATGTTCACCACTGTGTCTTTCATCGTCCCATCAGCCCGATTGACCACCGAAAAAGCGACAATCGGCGGCGACCATGAGACACCTGTGAAGAAACTAAACGGCGCCAGGTTCGTTTTTCCATCCTGATTTATCGATGATACCCAGGCGATCGGCCTTGGAATAATGGAGCTGGTCAGCAGATCATGAGCGTGCCTCGCCTCTAAGGCTTTCAAATCTATTTCCATTATTTAGCCCTCTCTTATTAAACTGCATATTCCATTCGTTGATCGCATCTCTGTTGCCGCATGCAGCAAATAATCAAATGGTTAAAGAATCTCCAGTAGTTCATGCAAGTCTCTGATTTCATAGGTGGGTCTGATCCCGCTTTGATTCAAAAGGCCTCTGGGATTGTACCAGCAGGTATCAATGCCGTAGTCAAAACCGCCCTTAATATCTGAGGTCAGAGAGTCTCCAATCATGATTACACTCGACCGATCAGTATGGTGCACCGCCTTTAAGGCACAATCGAACATACCGGGATCCGGTTTCTTGTAACCAACTTCCTCTGAGATAATCAGTGTTTTAATATATTTGCTCAGCGGAGAGCCTTGAAAGCGGGGCAATTGCACTTCTTTCAAGCCGTTTGTAACTATCGCGAGTATGTATTTGGAGGCTAACCCGACTACAACTTCCAGCGCGCCTTCCAGTAAGAAACGTCCTTCGGAAAGCTTACTTAGATAAGCTTCGCTGAAACTGACCGGATCAACCTGCAGTCTGTTTTCGAAAAGCGCTTCAAATCTTTTATAGCGCAGCTCTGCAGGCTGAATAGTTCCATTTTCCAACATGCGCCAGAAACTCGCATTAATCGCCCGGTACTCGTTCAGCCAGCCTTCGTTATAGTCGAGATTGAATCTCTGAAAGGCTTGCTGCAGCGCATATTCCTCGGCCTGATCATAATTAAACAGCGTATTATCAGCATCAAACAAAAGTACTTCGTACTTCATCCGAATTGAGTCCCCTTTAGCGATTGCTGCAACTGGCGCAAACTCGCCCAAACCGGAGCAAACCGGAGCATTCTGGCACGCGTTTCTTTCGCGCACATTCCATGGCGAAGACGCACCCACTTCCCACTTATTGCCGCTTACTTAGTAGGGCGCTTAATTAGGGGCGCGCTTAAGGCTAACACTTAAACCTAAGTGATAGTTCATCAATCTTTTCTAAAAACCCTCTATAAAACTGTTAATTACTAACTGTCGGTCTGAATTATGTGGTATTTTTGATCGCCTTTGAGGTCAACGTAGAGCTGGCCTTTGGTGTCCAGCTGCGCCAAAGTAACACTTCGGGGATCGGTGATCGCCTTTTTCTCCAATTGATGCATCAGCCACGCTTTCGAAAGTCCCAGCGATTTCAAGGCATCCACCAGGATTGTGCCGTCATCGATCAGGTTCGTGGGCATGCCTTCATACCTGGTGCTTAGTTGCAGATCAGCCGGAGTGATCGTTCGGAGCTGGGATTTCTTGCGCACACTAAGCTTGCCGGTCGGCTCAAACATCGCAAATTCAACCTCACTGATGTCAAAAATTTGCAGTGTTCGCAGCTGGGATAGAAGCTCATCCAGCGAAACCCTGATTCTGCGCAGTGAGTCTTCTTTGATACAGCCATCTTCAATCACTACGACTGCTTCGCCATCAACAATCTTACGTATCCAAACGCTGTGCAATCCCGCATAACTCAGCAGTATTGCCAGTAAAGCCCAGACTATGATACCAACGAGCGCTGCAGGAAAATTTTCCTTTATTTCCACTGAGGCAAAACTGGCGATCGATCCGATTGTGATACCGACAATATAGTCAAAATTGGTCAACTCCGAGACCTGTTGTTTGCCTATCAGACGTACGAAGAGTAGAAGCACAAAAAATGAAATTACCGAACGCCAAATTACTTGCATGATCACAGCCATAATACAACACAACTCCTTGACAATACTGACAACCCACTATAGGCACAAAAGGCACCATAGGCATCGCTATCAGTATTCCCCTGTTGTATTGGCATAATAACTCAAAGACAGGGCTGTTCCTGACGGAAAAGCCCTGTTTCCTGCTAAGCACAGTTGGCAATGTTAAGCTTTTCTCGCTCTACGGTATAACTCCTGGACGCGCACGCGGACGCACACGCGCACGCGCTTATGATTAGGATTCGGCCTTCTTTTCCATCAGCCAGCCAGCCACCCAAAATAGCAGCCCCAACTCAAGAATCAATACCAAAATTGCTGCAGTGGAGAGTTCCTGAGGCATGAGCGTCAGTCCCTGCGACGTAATGATCAGCGCTTCAAACCTGATTACCGGGAAAAATGATAGCACTTCCACCAGCCAATCGCCGACTCTGGATGTCAGAAACATTAGCGCTATTCCAGCGGCAACGCTTAGCAGCCCGCTGAAGCGATTGACGATGCGCCCCAATAAAAATGCTGATTGCAGGACGATGCCGCCAAATAGCACCGCCGCCATGATGCCAAGACCAAATATTACAATGCTTGTGCTGATTCTGGCCCATGGCAGGTCTGCGAGTGGCAGCCATTCCATGTCAAACAGCGGAGCACTGGCGTAAATTATGCCGGACAATGCCAGTACAACCAGGCTCATCACGATCCAGATTGCGAAGGCCGCCAGCATTTTGGCACCGACAATGCCCCAGCCGCTGATCGGCAAGGACCTGAGAAACGGTGCCGTACCAGCTTTCCATTCATCCCTGACCAGCAAAAATGCTTGCAGCATGCCCAGGAATATTAGCAACAATAACGGGGTAAGTGACACAAGTACAACATTCCAAAATCCCCATGTAGATACGCGTGTGATTAGAAATACGTCCAGTACGAAAATGATTGCGAGGAAAATCACGAAATTCATGCGTAAGGATCGCATTTCTTTTAAAAACAGTTTAGTAAATGTCATTCCAATACCTCCTCGAACAGTTCCTCCATCGAGCGGCCGGTACTCGCCCGCAAAGCTTCGGCATTGCCTTGCAGCGCCACCTTGCCTTCACGCAGGAACACAACTTGGTCGAAAATTGGCTCGGCTTCTTTAACCTCGTGGGTTGAAATAATCAATGTCTGATGCTCCTGACGGAACTCTCCGACCAATGCCTGCAATATTCTGGCGCGGGATGGCGGATCAATTCCTGCCAGTGGTTCATCGAGCAGCATTAGATCTGCGCTGCGTGACAATCCGACCACCAGCTTTAGCCTGGCCTGCTGCCCTTTTGAGAGTGCTCCAATTTTGGATTCGCCCTTCAATCCCATGAATTTTTTCAAGACTTCGGCGCGTTCCCGGCTCAGGTCCGGATAGAATGAATTAACGAAATCGATCAAATAATCAACAGTCATCCATTCGTAATAGGCATTGACTTCCGGTAAAAATGCCACCCGCTGCTTGGTTTTTACCCCGGGCGTCATTCCGAAGACTTTCACTGTACCGGCGGACGGGCTGCGCAACCCGGCAATTATCTTAAGCATGGTCGTTTTGCCGCTGCCATTCTGACCAAGCAGCCCGACGACTTTGCCACTTTCAATTGTTAAGTCTACTCCGTCCAAAGCTCTGGTAAGTCCATATCTCTTTACGAGGCCGTTGAGTTGCACCGCGGGCTCCTGATTTTGCTCCTGCATAGTTGAAATCATCATTAGCTTTCCTCCTTCAAACCGCTTGCCAGGCGTTTAATTTCGGCATTTGTAAAGCCCAGCTCACGCATTTTCTCAAGAAACTCTGCCCAAATCTGCTGCGCCGTGTCTTCTCTGCACGCCGCAATGGCATTACTGTCGGTCGTCACAAAAGTGCCCTCCCCCCGTCTGGTTTCTGCCAGTCCTGTTCGCTCAAGTTCCTGAAAGGCGCGCGCAATGGTATTTGGGTTAACCCTGGCCATTTCAGCCACTTCCCGGATGGAAGGCAGTTTTTCTCCGGGGGACCAGTGTCCGCAGGCGATCTGTCTTATAAAAGTCTCCAGGATCTGCCGGTAAATTGGGCTTCCTTCATCAATTTTGAAGCGCACTGTCCCACCTCCATAGTGTATTATTTAATTAGTACACTAGGATTATAAGATGCCTATTCGATGATGTCAACACCTTTTTCAAAAAAATTCGGCAGAGGAAAAACAGCCATTCTGCTGCTTTCGCTTTGACAGAATGGCTGTTTGCGTTGTCTTTGTCATTAACCTATGTCATTGGTCTTTGTCATTTCTATGCTATATGTTATATGCTATGCTATGCTATACGCCATAGCCCGCGTATCGGTCTTTTACGCCTTTCCAGCGCTCCCTAACACATTCTCATTCTTATCCTTAATCATCTGGATCAATTCTTCTCTGGCCGGGCCCAGGTACTTGCGCGGATCAAATTCTGCCGCTTTCTCAGCCAGCACTTTGCGCACCATGGCCGTAAAGACCAGTCGGCCATCTGAATCAATATTGATTTTGCAAACCGCCGACCGTGCTGCCCTGCGCAGCTGTTCCTCCGGAATACCGACAGCTGCCTCAAGTTTGCCGCCATACTCATTGATGATCTTCACATATTTCGGGAGAACTGAGCTGGCACCGTGCAACACAATCGGAAAACCGGGAATACGGCGCTCCACTTCTTCCAGAATATCAAAGCGCAATGGTGGCGGGACCAACACTCCATCAGCATTTACCGTACATTGTTCTGGTTTGAACTTGAAGGCCCCGTGCGAAGTTCCGATTGAGATCGCCAGCGAATCGACTCCGGTTTTCTTGACGAAATCCTCCACCTGGTCCGGCTGCGTATAGATGTGAGCCGCTGCCACAACATCATCCTCAATACCGGCCAAGACACCTAACTCGCCCTCGACAGTGACATCATATTTATGAGCATATTCGACCACTTTGCGCGTCAGCTCAACATTTTGCTCGTAAGGATAATGTGAGCCATCGATCATTACTGATGAAAACCCGTTTTCAATACAGGAAACGCACAGTTCATAGCTATCCCCATGATCCAAATGTAGTGCGATCGGGATGTTATATCCCAGCTCCTGACTCATCCGGACAGCGCCTTCGCCCAGATAGCGCAGCAAAGTCTGATTGGCGTATTTTCTGGCTCCGCTCGAAACCTGCAGAATCACAGGTGATTTGGATTCGCCGCAGCCAATGATAATCGCCTGCAACTGCTCCATGTTGTTAAAGTTGTATGCCGGAATAGCATAACCGCCACCGACGGCTTTCTTGAACATCTCTCTGGTGTTGACAAAACCCAGTTCCTTGTAACTAACTGACAATTCAATTCCTCCCCGCCGATCCGTGATTCGTTCAGTGCCAATAAGCAACGGCGTCGCTGCCTGTTGCCTGCCGCGCTGAGACTACTCATCCAACCAAATTCTTTCTATCTACCTATATAGCATACCACAGATCGCGTTTTATCTCTATTCCCAGCGCCAGAGCAAAGCTGCCCCAACAACCGAGCCAATGGCAACGCCACCCAAGACCACCAGACTCGTGACGACAGGATAGGCGAGGGGCATCGAAACCATCGCATTTCTCAGCAAATCGCCCAAATAAGTCAGCGGAATAATCTTGACCAGGGGTTGCAGGAAATCCGGCATAAGCTCAGTTGGGAAGAAGATCCCCGCAAAGAACATCATCGGGAATTGAACCAGCTGTACCAATCCAATGCCGCTTTCTTCCGACTTCGCGAAAGAGGACAACAGATACCCCAGACTGATAAACGTCACCGATCCGAGCAACACCGTACCAATTACCTGATACCATGGACCGGTAATATGTACATCAAACACTAACCTGCCAATAATAATGATTAGTAGTGTCTGGAACAATGACAGCAGTACTCTGACCAGAATTTCTGTGCCTAGCAGCATTATACGCGGGAGCGGAGTGGCACCCATGGATTTGAGGACTTTCTTCTCCCGCAGGCTGACAATATTAAACGATCCGAATAGTCCCAGCTGCATGATAGCCATTGCTAAAATGCCAGGGAGTAAGAAGTCAATATCGCGCAAATGCTCGGCAGTTACCGCCTTCTGATCTGTCGTTAAGAGACGCGTCTTTCCGGTAAGCTGCTGCTCGATCTCTTCTAACAACTGATCAACTACGGAAAGGACGATCGAAGTCGTTTGCTCCTGACCTTTATCATAAAAAACTTCCACCTTGGCCGGCTGCCCCATAAAAACCTGTTCTACCGCAGCTGGCACCACCAAGACCACTGAGCGATCTCCGGAACGCAAGGCCTCCAATTCTTCTTCTCTTGAACCTTTATGGATAGTAAAGGATTCTACCGCTTCAAAAGCCTGAGCAATGCCTTCCGCGATCGGTCCTTGCGATTCTGTCACAATACCGACGTCAAAGTTGATATCGCCAACGTCAGAAAAGATTGCACCAAAGATGAGGATGAAGATAACCGGAAATGCAATATACCAGAACAGCGACATCCTATCGCGCAGCAGTTCTTTGGCTTGTGCTGTAAAAAGCTTTAAAAACATTTTCATTCGCGGATTCTCCTTCCGGTTAGCTTCAGGAATAAATCCTCCAAAGTTGAACGCCGGACTGCGATATCATTTACCGGATGACCAGTCTCCTTAGCAAGCTCGAATAGGTCAGCAATTGTTTGTGAGACTGTCTCGGTATAAAGCGTCACCATTTCGCCGTTGGTAATTACTTTATTCACGCCAGACAGTTTTTCAAGGCGCTTGTCGTTAATATAGGCCGGCTGCTCAAACTCCAGAGCCCGCTCTTTAAAGTGCTCATCAATCAGCGATTGCGGATGACCTTCGGCAATAATGCGTCCTTGATCGACAATAGCCACCCAGTCGCAAAGTCTTTCGGCTTCATCCATGTAGTGAGTGGTGAGAAATACGGCTTTACCGCTCTTCTTGAGTTCCAAAATGACTTCCCAGAGGTTGCGGCGTGCCTGTGGGTCTAAGCCGGTCGTTGGTTCATCCAGGAAAATGACACGTCCGTTGCTGACAATGGCCAGTGCAATCGCCAACCGATGCATTTGCCCGCCGGACAGCTTCCTGGATTGCACATTTCTCTTCTCAGTAAGACCGACCATTTCGATTACATCATCAACAGGCAACGGATCGCGGTAGAAGGTCGCAAAAAGATTGACCAGTTCCAAAACTGTCAGCCGCGGGAACACTGCCGGTGACTGTAGCTGCACGCCTACTTCCATCTTAACTTTTTCGGGCGACACCTGTGGGTCGTGACCCAGGACATCCACTGTACCGCTATCACGCGTGCGCAACCCTACCAGCATCTCAATGGTAGTGGTCTTGCCGGCACCATTGGGTCCAAGCAGTCCATATATCTCGCCCGGTCTAACCTCAAAGCTGATCCCATCGACAGCCCTCAGGGATCCATAGCTTTTCCTGAGATCTTTAACCTTGATGCAAGGCAAATTCAAAACCCCTCTCATCCCAATAATCGAGATCAAATCGAGTCTTCACAGCTTACTCTACGGTCCACGTTGCCCGCGCTGCCCACACTGTCTGCACTGTCCTCACTTCCCGCACTGCTACCATGCTTTTACTATTGCATGCGGCATTTCCGCACGAAGGCGGCATCGATGCGCTGCAGCATTGCGGCCAGCAAGTCAACTGTCCAATTGACATCACGCATATCCAAAATGCCAACCGGCGAATGAGCATTACGAACCGGAACACTGATTACCAGACTGGGAACACCGATGTCGCTGATGTGAATCTGCGAAGCATCCGTTGAACCGGTGCGTCTGACTGCCAGCTGGCAAGGGATACCGTTTTCGCGGGCGGTATCAACAGCCAGTTTTAGCAATGGAGCGCTCGGAATCGTCGTTTTGTCATAGGCGCGCGGTTGAGGTCCGCCACCCAGAACGCCTTGATGTAAAGAGTCTCTCAGACCGGGGGTATCATCTGCAGGAGGACCCTCAATGATGAGTGCCAAATCCGGGCGAGTCAGTGCCGCCAAGGTTCTGGCACCACGGCATCCTACTTCTTCCTGGACGGAAGCCCCGGCGAGCGGGATGCACGGCAGAGAAGCGGTGTGGGCGGCGGTACCTGTGCCTGTGCTCGCGGCGGTGCCCGCGCTCACGCCAGCGCCCGCGCCCATGCCCATACTTGCGCCCATACCCATCGCACGCAACTTCTTAAATAACTCAATGATCACCAGCAAACCGACGCGATCATCAAACGCTTTGCCCATCACATACTGATCGTTTTTCAGGGTACGGAAGTTCGGTGTCGGAACTGCGAAGCAGCCGGGATAAATCCCCCATCTTTCCAGCTCAGCCCGGTCACGGGCACCGACATCAATAAAGAGCTCTTTTTCATTGAAATTATCGCCAGATCCCAGGAAATGCGGCGGAATGGCACCGATTACGCCCGGGATCTCCTCGCCACTAAGTGTTCTCAGCACGACTTGTTGGCCGCAGAGTGTCAGATGATTCCATCCGCCAACTGTGACAAATCGTATAAAACCGTTGTGGGTGAGACTCTCTACGACAAAGCCCACTTCGTCAGCATGCGCTACCAGCAGGACTTTAGGTTTGCCATTTTCGGCTTCAAACGCGGCATAGCCACCGCCCAGCGCATCCCCGGCCCAATGCGGACAAAAACTCAACTCTTCGCGAAATATCCTAACAACCTCGGTTTCGTTACCGGACACGCCAAATGCATCCGATAATGCCTTCAACAAAGCATATTGATCCATTTCCGCCAATAGCCTCCCTTTCTTATTTCGAACTACGCACCATCTTAGCCCATGCCAAATTGATCCAAAGCAACAAACACTCTTATATGAGTACGAAGTAACAGCGGCAGAGTTTCATAGTCTCGCTGATAACTCTGATTAATTGTACATTTATATTTTCTATTGTGCAATCGCTGCACGCATAAATCATCCTCCCTTGGCGCATAATACCAAAAAAGGAGGCGTTTGCATGATTTACGAACCTTTGCCTATGGATGAATTAAATTCCCAGATTGAGCCGGTCAACAAAATGGAGGTTTCAGAGTTGGAGCCGGAACCGGAGCCAAAACCAGAGCCAGACGAGATTGCGGATTTGAGGTCGCTCATTGACGTGTTTATTGCGCGCCGGGAGCTGACTCCGCACAGAGTGTCACATTTTATTGAAGGGACGTACCGCATCATCGAAAACGCGATAGCACCATTCCGCAGGCTGGAAGAGCTATCCTTCAGAACCATTCGCAATTCCGAGGATAATCGCGTCCAGGGTTTCGAGGTGGCGTTTTTCCAGTACAGACTCGTTTTCGATGTCAGCGAATGCGATCTTGGTGATTATTCCGATATTCATCTGGGATACGAGGCTGATGGTGAATATACCGAGATTGCCAGTGTCCGGCTGCGGTTTGGCGAAGGCGAATGGAACGAGGATTTGGGCGAGCAGATTTATCGCCATGTTTACCGCTGGATTACCAGCATCCTGGAATAAGGCGGCAGTTGTATTGCGTATGCTCAGAATTTGCGCGGCGCGGGTTGCTCGCACAGGGTGGTGTTTGGGCACACTGCCAGCAAGCTATACCCCGCCGCTACTTTTCTCTTGCTTGAGCGATGTAAGTAGCGTCATCGTTGCAGTTGCTGAGTAGTTGCCTAAGTGGCGCTCGCCTCGTGAGTCATGGGCTCATGCTTAAGTGGCGCTCACCTTGGTAGTTGTAGATTTGCTGCCGGTGCTTTTACTTGTACCGGTCTTGGTTGTTGTACTTTTGGCGGCGGCTGACGAACCGGACTTGATAAACCTGTTCAGGAATGATTCCCATCCAAATCCGCTTTCAAAGGCCGCCAGCAGTTCGATACTGCCGATTGATCGATCCGAAAGCCCGGCCCATATAGAATTAAAGACCAAAAAAGAACACGTCAGCGGCAATAATATGTTTTCAATGCTAATCATCTTTTTGCCGGCTTGCATATGTCCCACCAATAGGCTGGCAAACATGCCGGCCGTCATTACTGCCAACAGGATCAAAACCTTGCGCAAATCATCAATCAGCTTGATTCTTCCGTCCGCATCTGCTCCCAGATAAGATAAAATGAACCAACCGGCTGCCCCCGCCAATAGCAAAGCCACATAAATCCAGAAGACGGTTGTGAAGGATAAGCCTTTTTGGGGGGCGGACTCTGCCGAGACTGTCTTGCTGCGTTTTTTGCGCTGCAAACCTGCGCCAATGCCCAGTAAAAGACCCAGAACTCCGCTAATTATTACAATGACGATCACAGTCACATCAACCCTCCACTCTGGCCTGGGTTTGGCTCATGGCACACCAGGGCACGGCGCGCCATAGCAAAGTCAAAGTGCGCCAGCGTCCCGATGCCCGACGACACAGTGCGCTCGGCGTCCCGATACGGCTTCCCGATACAGCGCCCCGATACGGCGTCCCGGCATAGCGGCCGCCGCCACCGTCCAGGCAAAGCCCAATAAAAAAACGCCCGCAGGCGTTTTTAGAACTGAAACTTCAAAGATGATTGTATGGCATTAAACGCCGCTTCAAAATCACTCCAGTCATCCTTGAATGACCCGAACACAATATCCACATATCCGCCGGTTTTTGGAATCTTCAGGTGAACCTGCCTGAAACGATAGCCCAGTTCAAACTCAATTACAATGCGTAGTACTTTTTTCTCGGCGATCACAATTTGATCCGCAGAAATTAGTTCAAACGAGCGCAGGTTCCGCTCGCTGGCTTTAATAAACTCATTTTTAATACTCTCAAGATCATTCGGACTAAATTTGGTGAAGGTAACCGTCATATAAGCCAGATCATCCGAACTGGCGATTGCGCTGGTAGTACCCAGCCTTTTGACCTGCTTCCACCCATTCGGTATAACATAACTGACGCCGCTATCCGGATCAGTCACTGCTGATGCTTCGACAGAAACAGTACCTACAAACACCAGGATTGTCACGATTAGTACCGGCATTATCAGGAGTAGCTTGGAATGGGAACGCATTGGACTCCCCCCCAGAATACGAGATATGATCTATATTCTACAGCTTTTGTGGTAATTCTTACAATTTCTATTCGCCGTTTGTCGGATAATACCTTCCAAAGCAACTCACCAATCTTTGGATAGCACGCCGCGCCACTACACTCCATTATATGACAGATACTCAGAAGCCGCCAGCGCAGCCTTAGCTCCTTCACCAGCTGCGATAATAATCTGTTTGCCAAAGACATCCGTCACGTCTCCGGCAGCAAACAATCCATCAATTCCGGTCCGGCACTGGCAATCCACTTTGATCTCCCGATCTTCATTCAAATCCAATTGCGCAATTCTCTTGAGGATCTGGCTATTGGGTTCGAGGCCAACTTCGATAAAAACACCCGCTACTGGCAAGTTAATCCCCGTGGCATCCCGAAAAGCGTCCCAAGTGGTGCCCGCGCTCGCATCCCCGGTGGCCTCGATAATGACCTTCCCGGCAGCATCCCCATCACCCGCCATGCCCGAAATCGTTATACCCTCAACCATTTTGTGACCATTGATCCGGCGCACCTGATGCCATTCATAGATGTGAAGTTTCGGATGGCCGGAAATTTTCTCAACCAGCGCCTGATCAGCGGTAATATTTTCATTGGTGATCAGATGCACATCAGCCCCGAGCCGTAGCAAATCATATGCGGCCTGTACTCCGGAATTGCCACCTCCAATTACTGCCGTACTGCTATTTCTAAATAGCGGCCCATCGCAGGTGGCGCAGTAACTCACTCCTTTACCCCGGAACTCTGCCTCTCCAGGTACATTAAGCATCCTTGGACGCTTTCCGGTGGCGACAATCAAGGCGCGCGACTGATACTCCTTACCATTATCGCACTGGACTATGAAGCCGATACCGCTCTGGCCGCGGCGGACTTCTCTAGCCCGGCACTCTTCATAGATAAGACGCTGGGCATCCATATGTTCTTTGAAGCGGTTCATCAGTTCTGACCCGCCAATATCAGTGAAGCCCATATAGTTTTCAACGTTTTTGGTCCAGTTGGCTTGCCCACCAATATCTTCACTGATCACCAGCGGAGTCAGGCCTTTGCGCGCTCCATAGACCCCGGCAGTCATGCCAGCCGGGCCCGCTCCAATGATTATCAGATCATACACTCTGGCGACCTCATTTCAGCTGCTCTTCCAGCGCTTTCCGGTCAAATCCGACTATAACTTCGCCGTCAATTACAGTGACCGGTACATTACGCTGCCCGGTCAGCGCAATCATTTCTTCCACTGAATCAGAGTCCTCGCCGACATCAATTTCCTGATAATCCAGCCCTTTTTCGGTAAGGTAGTTTTTGATCTTGGTACACCATGGGCAGCTTGCCGTCGTATAGACCTTAATTTCGCTCATATTATTGTCTCTGCCTCCATTGCGCTTCAATTTTGATCTCTTTTTATGCTACCCAATGTCTGGCGACTTAATCAAAAGGAGCGGCACAAAAAGGGGCGTCTTACCGACACCCCTTTTGAAGGCTTTTCACCTCACTTTTTCCCCCAGCGACGAACGGGCATAATCTTTTTGACCTCAGTATAGCCTGTGTTATCTTTTTGCTCCTTACTCTGGTTTAACTGATTAATATTGCCGGAATGGCGGTAATCTTTGAGAAAGCCGTTGGGGTCCGACCAGATGTTAGGCATGATGACCACCTCTGTTTTGGTATGATAAGTATGAACACGGGGACCTGCAAATCGTCTCGAGCTTTGGTCTTAATGAGCTCTTAATCATGTCTATGGCTGCCAGAAGCGTAATGTGCCGGTACAATGGCACAATCACATTTGCGGCTTGGAAACTAATTTTTCTAAGTACAGAGCATATAATAGTAAATTGAAGTACTTGATTGAAGTACTTGATTATCGAAATGCTTGATTAAGGCACAAACGGGTCCGCCGCAGGCACGCGGCAGATGAAGATCCGATACCAGCTTCTCATACAATTAGTTGTCTTATGCTCAGAAATAAAGCAGGACTGTCCATTATTCCGTGGAAAATAACATTAGTAATGTGGACAATTATGCAGGGGGGTCTCTATCATTCTATCGGGCACATTAGGTAAATACTGTGTCTGTAACACCTGTCCCACCAAAAAGGAAACCAGTAGTATGCAACCAAAGCCCTTAAATCTCGGGCACAAGTCTCTGTTCGAAAAGTATGAGCGTGCCAATCATACTGAAGTATCGGACTTTTCATTTGCCAGCCTTTTTATGTGGCGCCATTCCTTTCATTCCAGTCTGGAAGAACTGGAGGGTGCCCTTTGCGTTTTCACCCTCCGTAAGGACAACTTCTTCGCTTTGCCTCCACTGGGTCCTGAAGAAGCTTTGCCACGTGTTATTCCTGCCATGGCAGATTATTTTCACTCCATCGGACGGCCGTTCTATATGAAGGCCGTTCCTGAGCGCCTTGTTAATCCGATTGTGAAAGCACTGGGAATTAAGGCGGAAGTCAAATCCGATCCTGGCACCTGGGATTATGTATACCGCACCAGCGATCTCGTTGATTTACCCGGCCGCAAGTATCAGGGCAAACGCAATCACCTGAACCAGTTCACTCAAAATTATGAGTTCAGTTACGAACCGCTGAGCCCGGCCATTGTCGAAGAGTGTCTCGAGTTGGATCATAACTGGCGGTCCAAACACCCTGATTCCGGCAGCGAACTGATGGCGGAAGAAGAAAAGGCTGTCAAAGAAGCACTTACCCATTGTGAAGAGCTGAAACTGATCGGCGGCGCGATTCGGGTTGGCGGCAAGATTAAGGCATTTGCAGCCGGAGCGTTGATCAATCCGGAAACAGCCGTTGTTCATATTGAAAAGGCTGATGTTGAGTACCCGGGTATCTATGCAGTTGTTAATCAGCAGTTTGCGGCACATGTCCCTGCCGGAGTGGAACTGATTAACCGTGAGGAAGATTTGGGACTGCCCGGGTTACGTAAAGCCAAACGTTCCTATCATCCGATTTTTATGGTGAAGAAACACGAGTTGATTGAGCTTTGATAAGCCTTTGATTGAGGTTCGATGTGCTTTGGTGAGCCTTATTTAAGCCTTGGAACGGAACGGGTGTGGTTTCTGTGGATGTTAGGATTGCTGCTCATGAGGATTACGACCGCATCAAATCGATGTGGTCGTGCTGTTTTGATGACAATGCGTCTTTTGTAGACTGGTATTTTGAAAGCATTTATCGGCCCGAGAATACTCTTTGTGTCTGGGAAAAAGACACGATGGTATCGTCTCTGCAAATACTACCGCGCCAAATTTTCATACGGGGTGCTTTTCAGCCTGTCGGCTATGTGGTCGGGGTGATGACCCTTCCGCAGTACCGGGGTCGGGGATACGCAGGTCACTTGCTGCAGGCGGCTGCGGAGCTTATGGATCAACGCGGCATTTTTCTATCAGTGCTAGTTTCGGATGTTGATCCGCGATTTTACCGGAAATTTGGCTGGGAGCTGACCCATAGCCTCACGGAAATGACCATCGAGGCTGAAAGCGCGGCTGCTGTGGCAGCTATGGCGGATTTGCAGTTTAGGCTCAAGCCGGCGCAGACTGATGCGATCCCGCTGCTGCAATCCTATTATGAACGCTACTGCAGCAATGGGCGGCATGGTTACTTTTCCAGAGACAGTGGCAACTGGCGCAACATTTTCGCCGACCTGGAACTGGACAGCGGCCAGGCTTATCTGATTATGAATGAAGACGGCGCGTCTTCATGCGGCTATGTGTTGCTGCTGCCGCAAATGCAGCTAAAAATGCATATGCCGCCAAAACCGCTAAAGATCAAAGAGTGCGTGTATTTTGACGCACTGGACCGGGACGACGGATCCGACTCGTCCTCGTCATTCCCGCCGCGGCTAATGACCTTGAACTTGCCAATCAAAACCAACACTAAGCCTTTCTTAATGACGCGTATTATTAATCTGCGCCGATTGCTGGAAAACTGCCATGTAGCTCAGGCTTCTTCCGGATATGAAGGGCCGCCGCTCTCTTTCGAGATGGCGCTCAATGCGCCGGAGCTGGCGAGTATTTCAGCCAACACATGGGCAGCCTTGATTCTGGGCGCCGCAGACAATGATCTTTACCAAGAGACAATGGCCCGTCTTGCGGACCCATTGCGCAGTCAGATTGCACAGCTATTCCCACCTGCCGACAATTATGCCTGCGAGTTGTTCTAGCTATAGCCAAACAGGATGTTTGGCGCACCTCACCTGAGTACGTGCGGAACACGATGTTCCGCTATTACCAGGGATGTCAACAGGATGTTGATAGGATGTTTGGCGCACCTCACTTTTTACGATGAAGAACGATCCTTAAGCCTTCCTGGCCCTCTGCCCCTCTCTCCCCGGGTTCAACCTCCGCCCGGTCAACCATCATGCCTACTAAATCAAGCCCTTTACCGGCCATCCATTCTCCAGCCAGTTGTCCATAGTAATTCTCGATTTCCATGCGGCGCGGCTGATTCAGAAGTTTGCGGATCTGAGCCAGTTCCTTGGGCTGCAACGACTTGCCATTATCTGTCAGTGAAATGCGGAGCTCGTGATCCAGTTCCTCATATCCAATGTCTATTTTAGTTGCGCCTCTCTTAAGCGACGCGCATAGCAATTCTTCAACAATCCCCTTGATGGTCTCTAAATTGTTGCGCAATGCCGAATCCCCCCAATCTCCTGATCCAGCCACCAGCCGGTACATTGAATACCTTTGCCAGCGTAATCATAACAGCCGCAATAATACCGCCCGCAAATCCGTTATTGTACAGACTGACACCACCATGCAATTCGCAGATTTGCATGACCAGCCCCAAATGCAAATATCCTGCTAAAAATCCGAAAACCGGTCCGAAAGTGCCTGCGATTGGTGCCAGCGTTGTACAGAACAGACCAGCTAAAATTGCCCCTGGATCCGAGGTATCCCAGATTTTGATTTTGGTGCCGAAAAAGACGCCTGCCATAAGGTGTTGACAATAAAATCGGACACCAAGAGTCCCGACTGTCGGAATATCTGAGGCAGTTTGCGCCAAGCGCCTGGCTCTATTATGGTTCCGAGTATGATCAGGGAAATAAAGTAGCAAAGCAGCAAGACTGTCAGCGAGGCCGTATACTCGACACTCCAAATCATGATCATATCCGTTGCACGCCCGAAGGCCCGCAACTGGGAAGTAATCAGTGTTCCTAGAAAGCCTGCGGCAAATCCTATGTTGTAGAGATTGAATCCGGCATGCACACCCAGAAAGTGAGTGGCCAGTTCTGGCAGTAAAGCGCCGGCCACAATCCCGATTAGGAGCCCCCATACCGGGGCCAGCTGCAGAGAAAAGCAAATGTGGCTGACTAGAGGTGCCAGGGTAGTGCCGAACATTGCCAGGATGACAAATTGGCAAAAACGCTCCTTTTTGTAGAACGACATCAGCATTACTCCGGCGATAATTGGCAGGATGTTAAAAACGCTTTTCCCGGATAACGCAAATCCCATCATGGTGAAGATGGCGGCCACAGTCGGTCCTGATACTGCGGCTCCGCTGAAATAGACCATGGCCAATCCGATCAATCCGACGAGTGCGGCATTGACCAGGGTCGGCCCTGGCCCGACCAGCGCCATGTAATCCGTGATTAATACGCCCGGGGCGCGGATAATGCGGCCGAGGCCTTGAAGGAGCGTAATTTCGGATGGCCATACCATGCCGGTAATTAGGAGGAACAGGATATACCCTAGCATTATCAAGGCGGGACGATTCTTTTTTAGTGTTGCCAGCATACGTAACTTGTGTTGTTGCATATAAGACCACCTTTCATAGGAATTTGGGGCGACGCGGCGCGTGCGGATTAGTTGCTAACGCATCAGTTTTTAAAAAGCCCGCGGGAAGAATCCCACGGGCTTTTCGGTTCGGTCTAGTGCCTTGCAAAACTAAAACAAAATCTAGGCTTTCAATTAAAAAATCGGAGTCAGCCAATGCATGTACTTCTCGTTCTTTCCAAGCAGTACATCGTTGAAGGCTTGCGCCAGTTTTTCGGAGACTGGCCCAATCTTGCCATCGCCGATAATGCGATGGTCTACTTCAACAACCGGCGAAACCTGTGCGGCTGTTCCGCAGAGGAACATTTCATCGCAGAAGTACAGCTCGGTGCGGTCAATACTACGCTCGACAACTTCAATACCAAGATCGCGGGCCAGGACCATCAGAGAATCACGGGTAATGCCTTCGAGTACGTCGTCAGTAATCGGAGGCGTAATCAGCTGGCCTTTTCTGACAATGAACAGGTTCTCAGCGCTGCCTTCCGATACATGGCCGCTGGCAGTGAGGAAAATAGCTTCGTCATAGCCGTTCTCTACAGCGTCACTCTTGGCGAGTGAGGCATTGACGTAGGCACCGTTAATTTTGCCGCGCGAAGGAAGCATGTTATCATCAGGACGCCTCCAACCGGAGACGGTTACGCGCAGTGCGTTGTTATCAATATATTTTCCGAACGGTATTACCGCTACGGTGAAATCGTCTTCCAGCCCGTGCAGTTTTACGCCAATACCCTGGCTGCTCTTGTAAGCAACCGGACGAAGGTAGACGTTTTCACGATAATTGGCTTTTCTGAGCAGTTCAATGGTAATGTTGCGCAGATCCTCGTTGCTGTACTTCAGGTTCATACGCAGGAGCTTCGCGGCGTTGAGCAAACGACGGTAGTGATCTTCAAACCTGAACCCATAAAGTTGGCCCTTTTCTGGGTTCCAGTAGGCGCGTACTCCACCGAAACAAGCTGTCCCATATAGGAAAGCATGTGTTAAAATGCTTATTTTCGCCTCTTCAAGCGGGACATACTTGCCCTCGAAATACGCCTGTATTCTGTTTTCACCCATAATTACCAAACCCTCCCCAATAATTCCATAATAACGCTATATTTAGCTATTCTCCCCTGCAAAGCTAAATCCTCTTTTGAACCGATTGGGGACTGAACCGATTGGGGACTGGTTTAAACGGATCAAAATGACCCATTCGGGGACAGGTTTATTTGGGCTAAAATGTGCCGATTGGGGACAGTCCCCAAACGGGTCAAAATGGCCCGTTGGGGACTGTCCCCATTTGGAGCAAAATGATCCGATCCGGGACAGGTTTACTCAAATCAAAAAATGAGCTGACCGGGGACTGTGTCCAGCTGGCACAGTCCCCGGTCAGCTCATTTCCATTCCCATCAGCTCATTTTCCAACCAGTTCAAGACTCACTTTTTCGTGGTGGACTTCTCGTCGTCGCGGCTTTGGGAGGCGATTTTCAGACGGAGCAAAGCTCTCCTCAATGAAGCAGTCGCCCTGTTTAGATCGGCCTGCGAGTAATTGCCGCTGGCCAGTATAGCTTCGGCCCTGCGCTTGGCTTCCAGTGCACGCTGAACATCAATATCTTCAGGCATCTCGGCCGCCTCTGCCAGAACTATGACCTTCGTTGGCGTTACTTCAAGATAGCCTTCGCTGACTGCCATGATATGCAAATCGTCTCCGACATAAAAGCGCAAAACTCCGGTTCTAAGCCGCGTCATAAATGGCAGGTGGCCGGGAAGGAATCCTACGTCTCCCTCAATTCCAGGCGCGACAACCATATCAACGTCATCCCGCGCGACTTCCAAGCCGCCACTGGGGGTTACTACATTTAGCGTTAACGTCCTGTTCTGCTCAGGCAACCTTCTTCACCTCGCCATCGCACCATCCATTCGGGCGCAGAACCAAACCACGTGCCTGCGCGCCGCCATAGCACATAGCAATCTACACGCACGCGTCCCGCACACGCACACACCTGCGCCCGCTCCTAGCCTTCTATGCACCCGTCGCTTTTAGTGTTTTCGCCTTCTCAACCGCTTCATCAATCCCGCCTACCATGAAAAACGCCTGCTCGGGCAAATGATCATGGCGCCCCTCCAGGATTTCCTTGAAGCCACGGACGGTTTCTTTCCTGGTCACATAACGCCCTGGAATGCTGGTATAGGTCTCGCCAACATAGAACGGCTGCGACAGGAATTTCTGAATACGACGGGCCCGCGCCACAATCTGTTTATCTTCCGCCGACAGTTCGTCCATTCCCAGAATCGAGATAATATCGTGCAGATCCTTGTATCTCTGCAAGACTTCCTGTACTCCGCGCGCCACCCGATAATGCTCTTCTCCAACAATGGACGGCTCCAGATAACGCGATGTCGAAGACAATGGATCCACTGCCGGATAAATTCCCAGCTCGGCAATACTTCTTTCCAGGTTGGTTGCAGCATCCAAATGCCAAAAGGTCGTTGCTGGCGCAGGATCTGTGTAATCGTCGGCCGGCACATAAATAGCCTGGATCGACGTAATTGATCCTCTGCTCGTTGAAGTAATGCGCTCCTCCAAACGCCCCAGCTCGGTCGCAAGAGTCGGCTGATAGCCTACAGCCGAAGGCATCCTGCCCAGTAGCGCTGACACTTCAGAACCAGCCTGAATGAAACGGAAAATATTATCGATAAAGAACAACACATCGCGACCTTCATAGTCACGGAAATACTCTGCCATGGTAAGGCCGGTCAGCGCCACGCGCAGCCGCGCCCCCGGCGGTTCGTTCATCTGACCGAAGACAAGCGCCGTCTTGTCGATAACGCCAGATCGCTTCATCTGCAGCCACAGATCATTTCCTTCACGACTGCGCTCCCCGACACCGGCAAATACTGAAAAACCACCGTGTTCTGTGGCGATATGTCTGATCAGTTCCATGATGAGCATCGTCTTACCAACGCCGGCCCCGCCGAACAGCCCAATTTTTCCGCCGCGCGGATAAGGCACCAGTAAGTCAATGACCTTAATACCGGTCTCCAGAACCGTACGCTTGGTATCCAGATCCTCAAAGAAAGGAGCACGGTGATGGATTGGCCAGTACTGCCGCGCCTGGACCGGTTCCCCACCGTCAAGTGGCGCACCCAGTACATTAAAGACCCGGCCTAGCGTTTCCCGCCCAACCGGTACTTCAATCGCCCGTCCATCGGAAAACGCCGGAAGGCCGCGTTTCAGCCCTTCGGTTGGCTCCAAGGCCACAGCTCTGGCACGACAGCCCGCCAGATGCTGATTTACTTCTGCTACCAAATTGCGCCGATCCGTTTTAATGATCACCGAACTCCCGACAGCAGGCAGCTGTTCAGAGGCGAATTGTATATCGATCACCGGGCCAACCGCCCTTATGACTTTACCTTCAAACATTTTGCGTCCCTCCATTGACCCCTTTGGCCTCACCTTTAGCCTCAGAGTCAGCCCGGATGAGTTCGGCCCCGCCAGCCAATTCTGTGATTTCGCGGGTAATGAGATCCTGTCTCAAATGGTGATATTTCATGACCAACTCGTCCACTAATTCCTTGGCACTGTCGCTTGCTGCTGACATACTGGTCATGCGCGCACCGCGCTCGCCAGCGTCAGCCTCCAGTAACGCCCGATAAATCTCGGTCTCAACATAACGTGGCACCAAAAAGTCCAAAATTTCCCGGGGCGACGGTTCGAAAATCCAATCGGTCTTCGCCTTTGCCGTCACTTCCGGCTTCATCTTGGCCTGCGTCTCCGCCTCTGCCTCCGCCGACCTCAACCCCGACCCCGGCCTCAACCCCAATCCACACGCCTGCTCGACCCCGGGTTCGAGCGGAATTACCGGCAATAGCCTAAAACACCGCGGCTGCTGGGAAGTAACTGAATTGAACCGTGAATAGACGATAAACACTTCGTCAAAACGCCGGCTTAAATAATATTCTTCAACTTCCTTGCCAATCTTCACAGCATGCTCAAAGGTCGTATGGTGCGAAAGCCCGATATATTCTGAAACGACTTCAATCTCGCCGCCAAGTCTCCGGAAATGATCACGGCCTTTTTTGCCGACCGCAATTACCGACACCTTGGGATTGCCAGGCAATGAATGCCAGTGTTTCGTGAAAGCCTGTATTATATTCTGGTTATATGAACCTGCCAAACCCTTATCCGAAGTTATGACAATGTACAGCACATTCTTGACGGGGCGCACCTCCATCAGTGGATGCAGGTTTTCCCGCGAAAGGGCATGCAAATCGACCATAACCTCGCTGATCTTCCTGGCATACGGACGTGCTTGCGCCACCCGTTCCTGCGCTTTTTTCAAGTGCGTCGCCGCCACGAGTTTCATAGCTTTCGTAATATGATAAATTTCGCGGATACCACGAATCCGTCGACGTATTTCCAGACGACTTTCCATGGTGCCGCCTCCGCCTCCTGTCTCGCCCGCGCTCACTCACGTCTTATCAGCGCCTGCCAGCGCTAACCAGCGCCTGCCGCGCGCCTACCTCGCCTAAACTTAGTTCCCAGTCCGCCGCAGTTTTGTCCGCCCTACTACTGCCCTACTACTGCCTTACTACTGCCCTACTACTCTAACTCCGTTTCCGCTTTGGCCTTCGCCTCTGCCTTCGCTTCCGTTTCCGCTTTGGCCTTCGCCTCTGCCTTCGCTTCCGTTTCCGCTTCCGCTTCCGACTTCGCCTCTGCTTTCGCTTCCGCCTTCGCCTCCGCCAGCTCCGCAACAAACCGCTCCTTAAACTCCCCAATCAGGCTCTGCAACCGCTCTTCCACAGCCTTGATGGATGCGCCCTCGCTAATTTCCACCAACAAAGGCGTTGCCGTCGCATGCATATAAGACAACAGTTCCTTCTCAAACTTGCGGATAGCGTCAATCGGAATGCCGTCCAGCAGCCCACGCGCCGCGCAGAACATCATGACAACCTGATCACTGACCTCCATCGGAGAGAATTGGCTCTGCTTCAACAGTTCCACCAAACGCTCGCCACTGGCCAGCTGAGCCTGCGTACTGGCATCCAGCTCCGCCCCAAACTGAACGAAGGAAGCCAGTTCACGATACTGCGCCAGCATCAGCTTCAAAGCCCCGGAAGTCTCTTTCATCGCCTTAATCTGCGCATCGCCACCCACACGGGATACCGACATGCCAACATTTACGGCCGGCCGCACGCCCGCAAAAAACAGGTCGCTCTCCAGAAAAATCTGGCCATCCGTAATCGAAATAATATTGGTCGGAATATAGGCGGAAATATCGCCTGCCATTGTCTGAACAATCGGCAGCGCTGTCATCGAGCCACCACCAAGTGCTTCATTCAACTTACCAGCCCTCTCCAAGAGGCGGGCATGCAAGTAGAAGATATCGCCAGGATAAGCTTCTCTCCCCGGCGGACGCCTCAGCAGCAGCGACATCTCACGATATGCCACTGCATGCTTGGAAAGATCATCATAAACAATCAAAACGTCCTGTCCCTGATACATCAACTCTTCTGCAATAGCGCAACCTGCATAAGGCGCAATATATTGCAGCGGTGCCGGATCCCCGGCCGGCGCCAGAACAACAGTGGTATATTCCAGCGCGCCATGTTGCTTAAAGGTATCAGTCACCTGAGCGACCGTGGAAGCTTTCTGACCGATACCGACATAAACACAAAAGACCCCGCGGCCCTTCTGGTTCAGAATCGTATCAACCGCAATCGCGGTCTTACCAGTCTGGCGATCGCCGATAATCAGCTCGCGCTGGCCCCGCCCAATCGGAATCATGGCATCGATCATCTTAATACCGGTCTGCAGCGGCTGCGTCACCGGGCTTCTATCAGCCAATCCGGGCGCTGGCGCTTCGATAGGCCGCGTCCGATCAGTCAAAATCGGCCCCTTGCCATCCAGCGGATGTCCCAGGGCATCAACTACCCGGCCAATCAGGGCGCGTCCTACCGGAACTTCCACAACCTTGCCGGTCCGCCGGACCTCATCGCCCTCCTGAACCTTGCGCTCATCGCCAAGCAAGACACAGCTAATGGAGTTTTCCTCCAGATTCATAACCATGCCTTTAAGCCCTTCGCGCGGAAAGGACACTAACTCGCCAAGCATCGCGCCCGGCAGTCCATCGACTTGAATGACACCATCGCCTGCTGCCAGCACATAGCCAACTTCCTCGACCACCACCGGTGTCGACTCTTTCAGGATTTGATCCGCCATCCGGAAAAATTCCTGCGGATCGGCCTGCACGCTATTGCCTTCATCCAGCAAGCGCTCTTTCAGGATCGCCAGCTTGCGGGCAGCCGACCCGTCATAAACCGTCTCACCATATTGTACCTTGATCCCGGAGATCAAGGACGGATCGACAGCAAAGTGCCAGGCCGCCAAACCCAATCGCCGATCGAGTTCAACGGTGATCATTTTCTTCTCTTCATCATCCAGCGGATGCGCAGTAGTAACGTTCGCCTTCACCGGCCGCTGCCGCCGATCAATATCGATATACTTACGCTGTATGCTCATTAGTTCACCCGCTTCTTGCTTTCAAGACCGGAAAGAAACATCTCAATCTGCCGGCGCTGTTCGGAATCGGATGCCCACCCCGTAAGGTTCGCAGTAGCTCCCAATGCCATATCGACAATTTGCTCCCGCATTTCTGCATAAACACGTTTCTTTAAATGATCAGCATCGGCCCGTGCCTGAGCCATGATCGCATCCGCGTCCTGTTGCGCCTTCGCGATTATTTCTTCCTGCAGCATTCTGCCATCGGCTTTGGCTTTGTCCAAAGTCTGACGGGTTGTTTCGTATAGCTCGGCCATTTTCTGCTCGTACTCGCGCTTAAGCTGCTCCGCTTCATTCATGCGCGCGTCGGCCTTCGCCATGGCCTCATTGACTTCTCTATTACGATTGGCCAGCGCATTCTGAATCGGCTTATAGAGCAGCAGCCGCAATATCACGTAAAGCAGCCCAAAGTTAATAAACGTATATACCAGAGTCCAGTTAATCTCAATCACGTTCTGGCTTCCTCCCCTCACTCGCGAGGACTGTTACAAACCCGCAGCGCCCGCCTCGGTCTGTTTCATCAGCCGCTGACAGATAGCTGGCTCACTGCACAAACGGATTGGCAAACAGCAGCAGTAAGGCTACAACCAGAGCAATAATCGGAGTGGCTTCGACCAGACCGCAGCCGATTAAAAGGGTCGAAAAGATTGATTGTTTGGCTTCCGGTTGGCGAGCCATGCTCTCTACAGCCTTAGCTGCCACATTCGAGTTGGCAAATCCTGCTGTCAGCGCAGCAATACTGGATACGACCCCGACCACGATAAGGGAAACTATTTTAACGATTACATCTCCTGCCATTTGAAAACCCTCCCGATTAATTCACAGATTTTTTCGCTGATTCGCAAACGCAAATCTTAATGATTAGTAGCTGATTAAATGATTAGTACTGATTTTTAATGATTAGTAGCTGACGAGATATAGGCGATTGACAACATTGCGAAAAGGTAGGCCTGAATCACGCCAATAAAGATGCTGACCGCGATCCATACCGTCGGAACAGCTACTGGAACCAAATAGTATAAGATCATCAGCAAAACTTCTCCTGCAAAAATATTGCCAAAGAGACGAAATGCCAATGAAATCGGCTTAACCAACAAGTCGATCAGATGCACCGGGAAGAAGACCACATTCGGCTGAAAGAAGCTGAGCAAGTATTCTTTGACACCCCGTACTTTGCACCCGTAATAAATGGTAGCACCCAGAACCAGCAGCGCCAGCCCGATCGTGACGTTGACATCAGCAGTTGGTGACTTAAAACCCTCAATGGGCAGCAATCCAACCATGTTCGAAAACAGTATGAAAATAAACATGGTGGCAATGAAATTAAAACTGCTCTGCGCTGCCGGAGGCATATTTTCTGCTACCATGTTTTTCAGAAATTTGTAAAGTGCCTCCAAAGCGCCCTGCAATTCATGTCCATGCAGGATCAGCATCAGCAATAGCAAGGCAGCGATACACCAATAAGCTGTGCTATCTGTGATCAGGCCCAGGAAGTTAGTGATCAAAATGGTCAATAACACAGCCCACGTAAAATAGCGCGCACGCTTGCCACCCAGCAACTGATTGGCCTTTAGGCTTAAAGCGCTGACTTTTTGATAACGGAACAAGAAAGCTATCAGGCAAATAATACCAAGCACCGCGATGGTGAGCCAGGACATCATCAGCGTATCAAAATTCACTTTCAGGCCGAACAACAACCTGACATCATGCTCACCGACTGCATGCATTACCGTCATCTCCTTCCGGGGCCGCACCCCGCAAACGTGCTTCGACTGCCACCGCAACAACCTGGATTATCAGCAACCCGGCCAGAAACGCCAACACAGGGCTGGACCCAAGGATAAAAATCACTGCCGTTGCCGCCAGTGCTGTAAGGATCAGTCTGCCATATAGGCCCAAAGACATAATGGGTTGCCCGCTCGCGCCTTTTTCTGCTAATTGCACTGCACAAATACCCAGAATGAATTGGTTTAGCAGTCCGACCGCCGCACCGACTAATCCTCCGACTCCCACACGCCAGCCAAAGATGAGCCCTGTTCCGATACCCAGCGCCGCCCCTGCTATGGAGCCGTACAAAAGAATCTTGTGCCACGTTTTTTTCCAGACAGTTCGCATCCCGATCACCCTTTTTGTCTTTAGCTCTCCGGTCCTTCGCATCTCGGTTTTAAGCGCCCCGTTCTCTAGCGCTCCAATCTTTAACGCCCCGGTTTTTTCTTCTTTTTGGCTTCATTCATCACCAGACGGTAAACTCCCGAAAAACCAGCTGCCAATCCGAGCAGTGGACAAATTAACATCCCCCAGGGTCTGGTACCAAGAGTATTATCCAAAAAGCGCCCCAGCAAAAATCCGCCCAATGATGATCCAGCCAGATCAAAAGCGATCGTCCCGTAAAACTTAAGGGTACCAAGCAATTCCGGGTCTAATAATCCCTGGCCCAAAAAACAACACCCCCTCATTCTATTCTTTTTAAATAGGAGTGTCAAAAACGCGCAAGCGAGTAAAAATGCGCAAAAAAGAGCGTTCGGAGCTTTTTGCAGAATCAAATGCGATTAGTGCGAGCTGCCTTGGGAATTTCTAGTGAATTGGCTGAAATCGCCCGCCTGTATCAACCTGCCAGCAATGACCGCATCAGCCGGTGCCAGCGCCAGCTGCTCAATAATTTGGTTGTTTGCCCAGATAATTTCCTGCCCTTCCAATGGCAGTGGAGTACTACCCGGGCGCGCGGAAACCAAATAGAAGCTGATTTCGGTGATGACATCCTCGCCATCATATGTAAACACGTCAAACAACTCTCCGACCTCAACATCCCAGTTCAGCTCTTCACGCAACTCCCTGATTAGCGCCGCCTCCGGGGATTCACCCGCCTCCACCTTGCCACCCGGAAACTCCCAGAGTAATCCGTGGTGTTTCCCTGGAGGCCGCCTGGCCAAAAGCACCTGATCATTTTGAATTACAATCGCTGCCACTACTTTAACCGTTTTCACAGGATTCCCCCTGTATTGCATCTTTGGCCCAATGTATTACGTCTTCGGCTCACATTTATTGAATCTTTTACCTCACATTATACACCTGCTGCAAAAAAACTGCTCCATAAAAGTTGGACTGCCCTATCAGCAAGAAAGTCGTCACAGCGCTGGCATTGCGCAGGCAATAGTGATGATAATAAGGGATAAGGGCCGCTTTAAAAAAGCAGCCCTCGATCAGCGGTGCTCCAGCCAGCCATCCGTTCAATCCTTGTTCAGCCTTCGACTACTGCCATACCCATGCAACTTATTCCTCGTCAGACCTGTCGCCATTTTTCTTGCCAAGGCCGACTTCTTGTTTAAAGAACTTTCCGAACCGCTCTTTGACACGATCCCAGCTGCCAGCATTGAGCACGACAAACCCAATAGCGCCAACTGCCACCAGACCGATGACCCACCAAACCGTCCGCGATGCACTGCGCC
Organism: Bacillota bacterium; assembly: GCA_050942765.1. Lineage (GTDB taxonomy): Bacteria > Bacillota > UBA4882 > UBA4882 > UBA4882 > UBA4882. Next base: position 27,008 of record JBMNNY010000004.1, read on the forward strand.
CCGCGGCCTGCCCCTGGCTGGTCCCGGCCCCGCGACTGCCAGATGTACCGGTAATCACATGGGCAATGGCATCCGCCATTAATGTGGCACCTCTGGCGGCGTTATCCAGTGAGTTTTTGTGCGTGCCAAACTCTATCAAAATGCTGCGCGGCGCCAGGTCCTGATTATAGTTGCCCCGTGCCCAGAAAATCTCGCGCACCAGTCCGGGATGCAACTTATCGGCCGCGGCCTTGATTTGCTTAGCGAACTCGAAATTGACTCCCCGATTGGCATTTTGGCGGCCGACTACCAGCCTGGTGGCGGCGATCTGCTGCCCGCTTACTTCCCTCCGATAAAAGGAGGCGTTCGGTACTCCGTCCCGGTGAATGTCGATCATGACAACCGGTCTTTTTTGCAGCAACTGAGCGGCTGTTCTCCGGGAACGCATATACGCATCGGCATCATGCGGATTAAAGTTATCTTTGGAAGCAACCGCCTCAAATCCTTTCTCCTTAAGAGCGTTGACCAGCGCGTCCTGTACTTTGTAGATATCGCCCCACTTTTTGTTATCGGTGCCGCTGGTCGGTTCATACGACTCTCCGCTATGCGTACAATAGGTGACAATCGGCCCGACCGACTGGGCAGTTTGGGCCGGCAGACTTGCGGCCAGGTCTTCCGCTTCCGGATTTTCCGCTCCCGGCTCACCCGCTTCCGGCTCACCCAGTCCCGGCTCACCCGGCCCTGGCACGCCCGACGTCCCTGCCCCCGACGGCGCCCCCAAAGTCTCTTTTCCGTCAAGGTCCACGATTTTGTCGAAGCGGGCTTGAGCCTTAAAGCCCTTCACTCCGGTGATGGTATAGCCTTTATTATCTTCAGTGATCAGATAATCCCCGGCCGATACCAGCAGGCTCATCATGGAAAGTACATTGCCATTTTCGTCATGGATAATATAATAATCATCCGTCGAGTGCTCAATATAGCTGTCGTTGGCAGCTCCGGTGATGAGCACTGCCGAGATGAGCAGGAGCAGCATCGTTATCGAAAGCCGCAGCTTTTGTACATGTGTATGGCGCACACCAGACTCCCCCTTCCAAAAGCTATTTTTCTTCATGATGTCCTCCACCCAGCCGTTCTCTGGTCTCACCAATCAACTCATCCAGCAAAACCGCCAGAACTCCGGCGATGATTGTCGCATCAAAAACGCCACCGCCGCCCAGATTCACGGTGCCGGGTGAATCAGTCACAATCAGTTCGATCATGTTCACGACCTGCAGCAGCAGTGTCCCGATTGTCGCCGCCACAAACGCCGCCCGTCTGGACCTGGCCGCCACAAAATAGGCCACCAGTCCGGCCACGATGCCATAAAGATAGAGCGGATCAATCATGTCCCGCCCATGGCCGAAACCTGACATCAATTTGCTGAGCCCATATAGTGCGCCGGTAGTTACGACCGTGGCCACCAGGGCGCGCGTCCATTCTTTGCGGGAATCCGCTTTTTTGAGAATGTAAAATCCCAGTATTATCGGGACAATTCCTCCCAAATTCACGGATATCGGCCGCGTTCCCCCGGTAAGCCGGATTGTAATAAAACTGCCTGCGATTAGTAAGCCAACAAAGAGCAAGGCCCGGGAATCTGTAAGGTGCATCCGGTCAAACACCCGCTGCGTCAAGCCGAGAAATGTCAGCAACACAATCGCTCCCAGCAGGATAACGCCCAGAGTCATTAGGATCCTTCCTTTCGGCAACGAAATTTGAAGTCTGTTTTGATATATTTTGCGCAAAAAGGAAAGGAACAGGGCATTGGCTCTCAGGGAAAGGCAGGAGTATTTGGAATTTGGAGGAGAGGGCGAGATGGCAGGGGTGAGATGCCAGAGGCGAGATGCCGGGGGGCGAGATGGCAGCGGCGGGAGAGGAAAGCGAGGGCGAGATGCTGGAGTGAGTGACACACGAGCGGACGCAGGTGAGAGCGGATACAAACAGGGGCGGAACGCTATATGCGTCCCGCCCCTTCCCGCCCCTGCGTCTTATCCCTTTCCTTTCCGCCTCTCACCTATTTGCGCATCTCATCTAGCGGTTAATTAGCTTCTTAATCAAGTCTTCAATCCGGCTCTTGGAGTCCTGAGTGCTCTTATGGTCAACTTCCATAGTGAGTTTCAGATATTGTCCGGGTACGGCGTCCTCTGGCAGCAAATCAGCAGGCCAGTCTACCTGAACAGAGTTCTCGCCCACCAATAAAATCGCCCAGTCGGCTTCTTTTCGGTCATAAAATACCTGAATTTCCACCATAACTCCTCCCGCTCCACAAAAAAGTCCTTCATGCCGCCCGACACATGCTCGCACGCTTGCGCGCATACGCACAAACGCGCTCGAACCCGCACGCTCACACAGCATGCGCACCTACATACGCACGCTCTCAAGACGCCAGCACACACGCACCCTACCGCTTCGCTGGCGTTATTTCTATGTTGCGTCCGTCGGTCTTAACTGTAATATCGCCCTGTAAATCGGTACGATAGATTTGGGCACCGCTGCCTTCAAGCACTGCCATGGCCTGTTTATGCGGATAGCCATAGCTATTATTAAGGCCGAGACTAATCACCGCATACTGCGGTTTCACGGCATTCAAAAACTCTTTGGAACTACTGTAACGGCTACCGTGATGCCCAACCTTTAATATATCAGCATCCAACTGCTTGCCCCACTTTTTCACCATGCGAGCTTCAGACAACTTCTCGACATCTCCGGTAAAAAGCGCACGGAAATATCTGTAACTCAACATAAAAACTATGGACGAATCATTGACATCATGAGGCTCATAACCTTCATCCGGATGCAAAATAGTGATTTTGGCTTCCCCAAAGGCGAACTTTTGACCGCTTCTTACTACCGAATATGGCACATCATCAGCCAGAAGCTGCCGCAAAATGTTCTCATATATACGGGAATGAGGATAACCGGTATCATAGGCGTGCACAATCTCAAACTCTTTTAAGACCGGCAGCATCCCACCAATATGATCACTATGAGGGTGCGTCATCAAGACAGAAATCGCCTGCGGCGCATTAGTTTGGCGAAGCTTTTTAACGATGTCAGTCTTGCCGGTTCCGGCATCCACCAACAAGGCCTCGCCATTGGGAAAATAAATCACCGCCGAATCGCCTTGGCCCACATCAAAAAAGACAATTCTAAGCGGTTGCTCCTTGGCATGCACCGTCAATAACCCGGTACACAATGCAAAGACTAGAATAAAAAGGGGAATCGCTCGAAATGACCATTTTTGCATATCCAAACCCCTCCTGCTGATTAAATGAAATTCTCGTTAGTACGTGCTATTCCTTTCCATTGAACCCTACTTTTTCCCGGTCTGACTGGCTGCGCCATTTATGCTTTTGTCCTGTAACCTTGTTCTAACAGTGCTAATATACTGAGACTGAGAGAACAGAAATATTCAAAGTTTGACAGCGTTTATTATTGGGGCTTGCATATTTTTCTAATATTCTTCATGATTATTGCCAGGTTTATCCCGCCCCCGACCGCACCATAAGGCCCATACCAGACAATCCAATAGCATAAGCTAAAATAATACGGGGCCCTCCAATGGAAGGAGTGCCCCGTTATACTTTTGATGCTGATCAATTGCTGCGCCAACCACCATCACCATTTCCACCACAAAAAGCGCCTTTTAACCGCATTGGCCGCAATCAAGTCCACCGAATAAAGCTCGCTGTCACCGCTCACCAGGGAAACCCTTCCGACCACTGCGCCTTTGCGAATCGGGGCGCTGACTTGCTCGGGAACCTCCAGAACCCGCCGCACAGAACTGCTATCGTCATTGCGCACAGGAACACAAAGCGCCGAACGCGGTACCAGCCATAGTTCACGGGTATTACCGCCCTTGACTGGAACACGCGCCACTACTTGGCCTTCTCTGGCGCCCCAGCATAGGCTGAAGTTTTGAAAGCCATACTCCAACAAGCGGATTGCGTCACCCCAGCGATCATCGCTGTGCAAAACAACGGCAATCAAGCGCCTGCCACCGCGCGTGGCCGATGCCACCAGACATCTTCCTGCCTGATTGGTGGTTCCGGTTTTTACGCCATCGGCTCCGTCCAGCGTCCATAGCAGGCGGTTGGTATTACGCAAAGCGCGCACCTGTTCTTTTTCTTCCCAGGTAAGCTGGGATTCCCTGGTCGACACCAGACTGGCAAAGGTCTTGTTTTGCATGGCGTTACGCGCCAATACGGCCAGATCATAAGCAGTCGAATAATGGCCAGCTGCTCTAAGCCCATGTGCATTGCGGAATTGAGTATTCAGGGCCCCCATTTCTCTGGCCTTCATCGTCATAATGGCAGCAAATTCCCGCTCGCTGCCAGCCAGATGCTCAGCAATGGCTGTACTGCCGTCATTGCCGGAACGCATCAGGATTCCTTTGATCAGTTCCGAAAGCATCAGTTTATCGCCCGGTCGCAACCAGATTGAAGTACCACCGACTGAAGCGGCCCGTGGGCTGACGGTTACAATCTCATTCATTTTGCCATATTCAATGGCGAGTAGTGCCGTCACAATCTTTGTGGTGCTGGCAGGTGCGCGCCGGATGTGTTCATTTTTGGCGAACATAATGGCGCCGCTCTCTTCGTCGATTAGAACCGCTGAATCAGCCGTGACTTTAGGGCCTTCATAATATCCAGGCACATATACCATCCTTGGAAAACCAGCTTCAACCTGATAACCGGTGTTACGCACTGCCAGATAAATCGTAAAGGAAAGCCCCACTAAAATAGTGACGCTGGCTGTCATGTACCGCAGACGTTTCTTTGAAATGAACACACCGTTCACCCCCTTCCAGATTTATGCTGGCAGTCCGCGCCATAGAATCAATAGCCGCATATAATGGCATAACAGCGAACTGCGGGAGGCAGTGTGAATGGGCTATCCGGAAAAGGGGACATATGTTGCACGCCGTTCCTATGGATGTGATCAAATATTTGAAGTAATTGGCCTGGACGGCAATAATGTGTTGCTAAAAGGGATTACTGCACGGCTGATGGCTGACGCGCCAATTGGCGATTTGGTTGAGATCAGCCTCCATCAGGTTCAAAGAGCCCGCTTACAGCTTGATCACCTGCCATTGCAGCATGTGACTGTATCACGCCGGCAGGATTAGAGCGCAGGATCAGTGCGTTAGATTAGAGCATGAGACTGGAGCGTAAAATTAGAGCATTAGATTAGAGCGCGAAAAAAAGAACGGCCCTTTTCAGGCCGTTCCATGATACATATGCGTTATACTCCCGGAAAATCCTAACCCTTCCGGATTAACCTTTTGATAATCTATCGAAAGGTTATTTCGGCTGCGGAGCTCCTACCGGGCATACGCCAGCACAGGCACCGCAATCAATGCATTTTTCCTCATCAATAATATAGGAGTTCGGGCCCTCAGAAATGGCATCTACCGGGCATTCGGGTTTGCAAGCGCCGCAGCTGATGCATTCCGTGCTAATATTATGTGGCATTTCAGCACCTCCAAAAAGTATTAGGGACATCTTATCGCCCTTATTATACTACGCTTTCGTGACCGGAGTCTACCCTTTGTAAAAATCCGCAGATAAGCGGCTCTGATGATCACAATTAACGCCAAAACTACTCCTGCCCATCCGAAAAAGGGATACAGATTACCCACCAGTGCTGCAAATCCAAAGCGGCTGATCAAGAGTGAAATTGTCATGGCGATTCCGGCGGCCAGCCGGTAAGGAACTTTGAAGTCCGCTTCAAAGCGCTGCGCCACGCCGAAAATGTTACCAACGGCGGTGGTCATAATCTCGCCCCAAATCACGATCCCATACAGCACTTGCAGCAGACGCCCATGGCGGGCGGCCACATGCAGTAATGGCACCTCTAGCATTGCGGCTTTGCTGAGATAAATAGCTGTGAAGATAGCGGTGCCCATCAACCCCAGAGTGCAGCCCGACAGAATCCCCGCCATAACGAGCGTGCGCCGCTTCGCCGCTTGCCCCAGCGGAACCAATACCGGAAACGACAAAATCGTGTTGTAGGAAACATAGATCACCGCAGCCCAAAGCCATGCGAAACCCACCCCACCCGCTGGTCTTGCGGCACCCGGGTCTGTTTTCGCCACCGTTTCCATCGTCGCAGCCAGCGGTGCCACAGAAGATGGAACTGCACCGTGACTGAACATAGTCAGCAGGCAAATGATCATAGTAAAAGAAAGCATGATCGGCACAACGATTGTGTTCACTGCCATAACTCCGCTGAGCCCGAACCAGATCGCGATGAATGTGACTGCCAAAGTCAAGGCTGTTCCGACAAAGGCAGGTAAGCCAAGAGCCTGAAAGCTGGCCCCCGCCCCTGCGAACATAACTCCGGTGATCCCCGCCAAAAAAAGAGTCAGCGCAATGTCAACCGCGCCGCCCAGCCATGGACCGCCCCACCGCTTAAGCAACTCAGCATAGGATCCGCCTTTCAGCTTTCGGGAAGCGGTAAGAAATATGGTGATCACAACGCAGAATAGTATTACGGCGACCGCTATTCCAAGCAGCCCCAGTTTACCGTAACGCACAAAAAACTGGGCAATTTCCTGCCCGGTTGCAAAACCGGCTCCGACGATAGTTCCAATGACTGTCATGGCAATGTTGAGGGGTCCAATTTTGCTTTTTTCACGGTGAGATTGCGATGCCCGGGGCAACTGATCACCTCCTCTGCTCCTTTGCTCCTCCGCTCCTCCGCACCTGCAGTCACTGCCGCGCCTCATGCTATAGTTATAATCACGGACCGCGCTTTATAGAACAAGCTGTTGACTGTTCCCTTAGGGAGCGGTTTACAATAGCATTGAGGTGATTCAAATGTTGATCGGTGAAATCTGCCGTGAGTGCAATTTGACTAAGAAAGCAGTCGAGTACTATGAACAGCAGGGTTTGATCAAACCAGAAATCAGCCCAAATGGCTACCGCGTCTACTCCGAGGCTGATGCCGCCCTGCTTCGTGAGATTGCATTATTAAGAAAGCTAGATCTGAGCATCCCGGAAATACGGGTGATACTGGAAAGCCCCGATAAATGCCAGGCCCTTGAAAACCTCAAAAGTAAGATGAATTTGCAAATTCGTCAGATTAAAGCCCGCATGGAATGCGTCGACCACTTGATCGCCAGCAACTATAATCTGGCGGAGTCAGAATCATATATCGGACGCCAGCTCGACGAGAATGAAATCATCAAAGTTCGCCTGGAGAGAGCCTTTCCTGGCAACTATGGTCTATTTCTATGCCTGCATTTCGGAAGGTTTTTGAACGAAAAAATAGACAGCGCCGAAAAAGCTGCTGCCTTTAATAATATAATCAGTTTCCTGGATCATGTTGAAAACATTGAAATACCTGAAGATCTGACTGATCTCCTTAATGAGGTTTATGGCGGAATGGAAGCGGAAACACTGGAGCAAATCACTCAGGGCAACTTCGAGGCCATAGCAAACGCCCTGGATCACACTGATGAGTATCTGGAGGCAAACCGTCCGGCTATTGCAGATTATCTTCAGTATCGTACTTCTGATGATTACAAAAATAGTCCCAATGGGCGATTGCAGCAATTGCTGTTGAATTTTCAGCGCAGCAGCGGCTATTATGACATCCTGATCCCGAACTTAAAAATCCTTAGTCAATCGTATCGTTCCTACCAGGAAAAGCTGCACGCAGCCAATGAAAGGTTTCTCCGGCAATTTCCCGATGCGCAAAAGCTGGCGCAAAGTCTGGAGCGCGATGCCCAACATGATGCCCAAGCCGATGCACAACGCGATGCACAACCCGATACACAATCCGGCGCACAAACTGCACGCGCACCGCTACAGGACCCCGCGGTTGACAAAAAAAGTAGCAAACATTAAGATCAACATAAGCTCTGAATTCATATTGGACATAATCCAACTGCGTTATGAAATCATAATTGACAGAGGGTGCGGGGTAAATGACCATTAATCGGGATGTCGATCAAATTCGCGATAAACTGGAGGAAAAGGGCTACAGGCTGACTCCCCAGCGTCAGGCTGTTCTGGAGACATTTCTGGCCAATCCAGACCGCCACCTCAGCGCAGATGACGTTTACTCCATCGTAAAAGCCACCAACCCGGAAATGGGCGTGGCTACTGTCTACCGTACCCTCGAACTCTTCCGCGAGCTGCATATTATTAGTGAGCAAGACTTTGGCCAGGGCATGAGCAGGTATGAATGTGCCTGTGACGATTCCCATCACCACCATATCGTCTGTCTGAAATGTGGTCGCGTCTGGGAATTTAACAATGCTACTCTGGAAAGAGTCGAACGCCAGCTTGCCAAGGATTATGACTTCGATGTTGTCGGCCATAACATGCAACTTTTTGGCTATTGTAAGAATTGCCGCCAAAAGGAGGACGAACCCGGACACTGACGCGCCGCGTCCTCACCGCTGCTCCGCGTCGCACCGCGCCGTGCGCCGTGCCATGCGCCGCTTCACTGACGCGCCGCGTCCCGCCGCGTAACCACCCCGCTTCTACAGCAAAGCCCGCAACGCACTGATTTCTTCACCGTATTGTTCATAATCATCTACGGGAGTCTCCACAATAAAGGCCAGCTTGCTCAGTACCGGATGCGTGATTATGGTCCGCAATCCGTCATTGCCGATCTCTCCGGTGCCAACTCTGGCGTGCCGGTCTTTATGGCTGCCCAGGCCAAACTTAGAATCGTTAAGATGTATCGCTTTGATGCAATCCGGCCCCATCTCGCAATCCAGCTCATCAATAGCCCTGTCAATTCCCTCTTTAGTGCGCACATCATAGCCTGCGGCGAATAAATGACACGAATCAAAACACACGCCCAGAAATGGCGGATTGCCCAGCAACTTAAAAATGCGCCCGATTTCCGCAATACTTCCCACTTCCGTGCCATGCCCGGCCATCGTCTCCAGCAGAAGCATGGTCTGCCCTGAGAAATCTTTGAAAGCAGCATCAATGG
>JBMNNY010000110.1:0-7269 GCA_050942765.1 Bacillota bacterium
GGCGCGCACAATACGCTCGATCGTCGCGTCTGGTCCGCTGCCGACATGACTGCCGGGGTGCAGCACCAGATAATCGGTACCAAATGCGTCACAACGCCGCAGATCCTCTGTCAGAACCCGGGTGGCAAACTCATAAGTCTCCTCTTTCGGCGCTCCTATGTTTACGGTGTAGGGCATATGTCCAACCAGTGGATAAACTTGCTTTTCGCTCTTAAGCTTGCGCCATTCAGCAGCTTCCTTTTCAGGGATCGTACGTGCAGACCCACCTTGCGGATTGCGCGAAAAAAAGGCAAAGCAGTCAGCATTTATACTTCTAACGAGTTTTTCCAAGTATGCAGGTCCTTTGGTGATTGTCAGATGTGCTCCCAGTCGCAATGTGATCCCCCCATAGACTGATTTACTGATTATTACAGCAAAAACCCAATTAATAGAGATTTCCCCTTTGAAATTACGTTATCCTCTTTATTATGTCCATTCTGAAAAAGTCGAAAGGAATATTCTTGTAAAAAAGAGAAGATTACACTGGATCTTTTTTGTCGAGGTGGGTTTGCTATGGAAGAGCCTTATCGCGACATATCCGGGATCGAATTACATAGTCGTTCCATTCCGCCACTGGCTCTGCAACAGACTGGCGGCCAGATCTTTTTCGCCAAAGACCATGATGAAGTGGGCATGTGGCCTCTCAGCCCCGGCAACATTGGCATCAGAGCCGGCTTTGTGGTGCACGCCGGATTACAGCCGCTTGTTGCTTCAGATAAGTGGACAGACGGTTATCTTATCAGCACCTCTCTGTCCCTCAGCCCAAACGCTGCCCCGCTAACTTTGAACAGTATTTATCCCTTGATTGCCCAATATGTTTCCGATGGTGCAGGAAGCATGGCTGTACGGCATGTCTTAAAGCATGGATGGCAGTCCTGGTCTGGCACCGGTTCATTTACCAGCAATTCTGTTGATTACGATCCTCCTTCACATCTCATGCGTCTTTTGACCACAAACCCCACCAGACCTGCTCCCGGCAAAAAAGGACAATTTTGTTCCGAAATGTTCACTGTGATACGTCCGGAAAAAGGGCGCGGCGCTATATTGTGTGGATTTCTGGATCCGGCATACTTCTTCGCCGATATTCAGATCAACTATGTGCGGGGTGGGCGTGCGCGCATCTCATGCCGCATTAACCTGGATGACATACCTCTGCGGCCAGGCGAAGAACTACGGCTTCCGACCTTGTTGGTTGCCTTTGGAAAGAATGAAATTCAATTACTGGAAGCCTATATGGACATGACCGCCCAGTATATGAAAGCACGTATTCCAAAACAGCATTTAAGTGTCTGGTCGTCATCATATATCTGTCAAAAGCAATCCAATGATACCGCGGAGGGCGAACACGAAGCGGAATTGCTGGCGAATCTCGAGGCGGCCGCGGCCGCTGGCAAAAAGCAGCGTAACCCTGGAAATTTAGTCGACGTTTTTCAAATCGGGCATGGCTATCAGGCACAGATTGGCAACTGGCTGGAGAGCAACGTACAATTCCCCAATGGTATCCCGAATCTGGCTGCCAAAATCAAAGAAGCCGGACTGCGCCCTGGCATTTGGCTGGCGCCGTTCCTGGTCGCTCCTAATGCGCCGATCAGCCGCGAGCACCCGGACTGGCTGCTACGCAATAACTATGGACGCCCCATCACCGCCTGCATTAATCCGCAATGGGCCCCAAAAAGAATGCTCGCCCTTGATCCAACGCATCCGGCCGTTTTGGACCATCTTGTCAAACTGTTTGAAACTCTCACGCAGGATTGGGGTTTTGAGTTTATAGAAGCAGATTATTTATATGCCGCTGCTTTGCCCGCCGCACGTCATAATCCGGTTTATACGGATGCAGGCGCTCTGCGGCTTGGTCTGGAGGCAATCCGCCATGGTTGCGGCGAACGAGCTTTCTTGCTAACCTCCGGCTGCCCAATCAGCCCGGCAATCGGTATTGCCGACGGCATGAGTATCGCGCCAAACTGCGCGCCGTTTTGGTCCAACCGCATGGTTCGGAAGTTTGGCAACAGTTTTAACCTGCGCTCCATGGAAAACGCCACCCGCAATACGATCACGCGTTCATATATGCATCGGCGATTGTGGCTAAATGTCCCCGACGGAATCGTTCTGCGCCCGGGCGTTGGCGCTTCAGCCAACAAACCTGTGCTTACAATAGAAGAACTCCGCTCCTTTGCTACTGCCGCTGCCGTCCTCGGTGGAATAACGACTTTTACGGATGATTTGATCAGTCTGGATTCCGAGCAACGCAAAATTCTTCGTCGGCTGACAGCCATCTGCAAGGATCAGCCATTCGAAACCGGAAATGCCGATGACTATTCAGCTCCGTCGGCACCGGACTTGCTGGCGAGTCAATTCCCATCTGTGTTTCGGCGCAGCGGACTGCGTCAGGATTATCTCGCCCTGTTCAACAACGATGCCTTTCCGCATTCCATCGCAGTTGATCTGGAGCAGCTGTTTTCGGCACAGGTATTCCCAAAGCAATGTACGGATTTCTGGACCGGCGAAAAAGTCGACCTGAGAGGCTCTATTTTGGAAATGACCGTTCCGCCTCATGGATGCCGGTTTTTCATCCTGCCCAAATAAGAGTCATTCAGCAAAACAGACCGCGCAGCAAAAGACGGCACAACAAAAGATCGCGCAGCAAAAGAACGTGCGGCAAAAGCCCGTGCGGCATAAGAAATCCGCCCACGCAAAAAGCCATCCCGCAAGTATCTTGCAGGATGGCTATTATAAATCGCGCGTCCGGATCAATTCACAGCATTATCGGAATTAATCCGCAGCGCGATACCAATCAACTCACACGCGATCCGAATCAAATCCCAATCTGGCGTAATGTACTATTGAATTTTGGGACACGTCTGCGGAAGCAGTTCATTAACAGCGCTGATAATGGCCTCGATCTCTCTTATTGGACTGCATGTATGAGTGTTCACTACATGTGATTCACCATCGAGGACAACTTTTATGTATCTTTGCGTACAGTTGCGCGAGTTTCGCTCGTGATAAAGCTCTTTCAATCTAAAAAAATCAACTTTACGTATTACAGAGATCAGCTTTTCCAAGCGTTCCGCGCTTAAATTGAAAGCGTACTTCTGAGACATCAAACGACCCTCGGAAAGGCCTGGATGTGCAATATAAGAACAATCACCTATAGAAGAGATTTCAACATCACAGCCACTTTCCCAAGCAGAGCTTCCCGTATGAAGTACCAATGCGAAACGCTCCTCTACGACCGGGTCGACTGCCGCGCAAATCACTGCATTGTCCTCCTCCAAAAGATGTATTTGTGTATACACTATACAAAATGCTTTTTCGATTCAATTGCAAGAATTCCTTCTGCCAACCAAAAAACATTTTTGATACATTTTGGGATACTATAATGCGAAGAACGATTTTACGATTTGCTGATTTCTTGAAGGATTATCCTTTCAGAACCATAAATGATCATGCGTATACTCCCGCCAGCCAAGAAAGATTGGCATGCAAAAACGTATACCTCAGTCGGCCGCGATGGGTAAACGGCCGACACGCACCTGAAACTGATAAAGATTGGGAGGGCAAAGTGTTGAAAGAGGCTATTTTACGCGCGCTAGCCGAATCAGATGTCGACTATTGCGAAATCCGTCTGGAAGAAAGCGACCGCACATTGATTAGTTACCGCGGACCGGTTATGGAAGTATGCGACCGTTCAGCAGAACTAGGCGGCAATGTGCGGGCACTCTATAAAGGCGCATGGGGTTTCACGTCATTTAATGGCATTAGCGACTTGCCTGAAAAAGTAAGGCTGGCCTGCAAACAGGCACATATTACCGGCGACCTGAAAAATGGGCGCAGTCAGCTGGCATCCGTGCCAGTCGTGCATGACGAAGTTCCTTTGCAAGTGATCCAGGACCCGCGTGATGTCAGTCTGGCAGATAAAGTAGCCCTGCTTGGCAGGTATAACAAGCTGATTCTGGATTACCATCCGTCAATAAAGAGTACTTCCGTCTATTACTTTGATGAATATCGCCGCATTACTTTTGCCAACAGCGCAGGTACATATATTGTTCAGGAAAAGAGCGATCTGGGATGCAATTTGACCCCCATCGCCAGCAACGGCACCTTGACAACCCAGCGCACAACTGCCACTGGCGGTTCCAATGGTTTTCAGGTAATGCTGGGGCTGGAAGATGACATTAAGAAAGCCTGCCAGACAGCCGTAGGTCTTCTGGACGCTCAGCCGGTAAAAGGCGGGCAGTATACCGTGGTGCTGGATCCCGATTTGGCCGGCGTGTTCATCCATGAGGCTTTCGGCCACCTTAGTGAAGCTGATGATGTGGCAGATAACGAGAACCTGAAGAAGCTGATGACTCTTGGCACGCGTTTTGGTCCTGATATTCTAAACGTCTATGACTCCGGACTGGAATCCGGACACCGCGGTGTCGCCAAATATGATGATGAAGGGGTGGCAATGCAGCGTACGCCGCTGATCCAAAGCGGAATCCTGGTCGGTAGGCTGCACTCGCGTGAAAGCGCGGCCAAAATGGGCGAACAACCGACTGGCAGTGCCCGGGCATTGAATTACAGCTTCCCGCCCATTTGCCGGATGCGCGCCACTTACATTGAGCAAGGCGAGACTCCGTTCGAGGAAATGATCAAGGATATTCCCCTGGGAGTTTATGCAGTCGGCGCTTATGGCGGAGAAACTAACGGCGAAATGTTCACCTTTACAGCTGCCGAAGGCTACATGATTCGCGATGGCAAAATTGCCGAACTGGTCAGGGATGTCACACTAACAGGCAATCTGATGACCACGCTGATGAATATCGAAATGATTGGCAACGACAAGCAGTTGTTGGATAACGCCGGAGGATGCGGCAAAGGTGCGCAGGTGCCGTTGCCGACCTGTGAAGGCTCACCGCATATCCGCATTAAGAATGTGACTATCGGAGGTGTGAAGTAATGGAGCGCCTGATCGATAAAGCGGCAAAGCGCGGCTGCGCTGCTGAAGTATTCAGTAGTTACGCCGTTGATAATACCGTTGAAGTAAACGATAACCAATTGAAAAACCTCAAATCGACCGAATCACGCGACACGATCCTGCGCGTCATCCGCAACGGAAAAATCGGTCTGGCTTCCAGTTCCAGACCGAACGATGATGACAACCTGCTGAAAAACGCGATCGACACTTCCGAGTTTGGCACTGAAGCGGCGTTTACATTCCCGGGGTCAGCCAAGCTGCCGCAGCCGGAAATCTATGATCCGACTCTGGAATCTTTATCAATTGAGGAAATGGTGCACATTGCCACCAGTCTGGCAGCCGAACTGCAAAAAGAGGACCCTCATATCTTAGCGGCTACCCAGGTCAGCCGCGTCCATTCGGAGTACCATCTGGCAAACACCTCCGGATTTGATGCCGGTTACAAGAAGACCGTTTTCGTAGTGCTCGCTGCCGCTAACATCGTCGAAGGATCCAATATGCTAACCGTTTACGACTATGGGATGAGTACGCATCGCGACTTTGATTTTAACCATCTCATCGAACATGTCTTAACAGACTTCCGCATCGCCCGCCACAACGTCACTCTGGAAGCTGGCGAGTATCCGGTCATCATGAGCCCCGAGGCAATGGCAAACCTGCTCCGCCCGATAATCGCCTGCCTGGACGGCCGGGCTGTCGTCAAGGGTATCTCACCATGGAAAGATCGTCTCGGCGAGAAGCTGTTTGACGAAACCTTCAGTCTTTATGATGATGGCACCGTCGCACGCAGCATTTCCAGCGGTTATTTCGACAGCGAAGGCGTTCCCATGCAACGCACGCCTCTGGTTGAAAACGGTGTAATTCGCAGCTACCTGCTAAATCTGCAGACTGCTGCCCAGCTCAAGATGGCTCCTACCGGCAATGGCAGCCGCGAAAGCGGCAACTCCCCCATTCCCGGAACGACAACCTTGACAGCACCGGCCGGGCAAACCAGTATTGACAACATGATTAAGGGCATCAAGAAGGGCATTCTGGTTGATCAGTTGATGGGTGCCTGGGCTGGTAATCCCTATACCGGGGCCATTAATGGAAATATTGCGCTGGGTTACAAGATCGAGAACGGCCGCCGCGTGGGGCGCGTTAAAGACTGTATGTTTTCGATCAATGCCTTTGAAGGTTTCAAGAGCCAGTTCCTCGGATGCAGCAAAGAACTGGTCAAAACCGCCAATGCAATGCTGCCGTACTTCTTGTTCGACAAGGTTAATATTAGCGTGTAAGCGCTTCGCACATACTGCGCACACAAGAAGAACCGCCCTGTATCAAAAGGCGGTTCTTTTTTTGTGCATATTATCCGACTTATCCGGCGAAGGCTTTATTCTTTTTCGATATACAAAATGCCGATCGTACCGGGACCGCAATGGCATGAAATAACAGCTCCGGCTTCCGTGGTAACGATATTGGCTTCTGGAATGATTTCAGCAACTTTGTCATTCAGGAACTTGGCTTCCGGATCAGCGGCGCTGTGGGTGACCGAAATCATGTGCGGATCAACTTTTTCCGGTTTGCCAAGCTGTACGGCGACCAGCTGCAAAAGGGCCTTTTCCCACTTGCCGCGTACCTTTTCAATGACCGACATTTTGCCGTCAGCCACGCCAATCATGGGATGAATATTAAGCAGATTTCCCATCACCGCCTGCGCCACACTGAGTCGGCCGCCCTTGTACAGATAATCCAAATTGTGAACGATAAACGCCACTCTAACGCGCGGTACCATCTGCTCCAGTTTCTTTACGATCACATCCGCTGTCAGGCCTTCGGCGACCATTTCGGCAGCCCGGCAGGCAAGTAACCCAATTCCCATCGAAAGATTCTTCGAATCGACAATATGAATCCGATCAACGGCTTCCAATTCTTCGGCTGCTTTCGCAGCGGAATTGATCGTGCCTGATAAGCCCGATGAAAGTGCAACGTAAATTACTTCATCACCGGCATCCAAAATTGGCTTAAACATTTTGACGAAATCGGCCGGAGTGGCCTGGGTTGACTTGGGGTGGACTTTCAGCTCCTTGACTTTATCATGGAACTTGGTGCCACGGAAATCCGGGGTGTCTTCGAAAACCTGACTGCCAAAAATGACTGATAGCGGTACAACCTTAATATCAAAACGTTCTACAAGCTCCGGCGATAAGTCTGCGGTACTATCGGTGACAACCTTAATTGCCATCAAAATCGCTCCTCGTTTCAGTCTTAACCTGACACATCATTTTCAC
>JBMNNY010000076.1:0-9985 GCA_050942765.1 Bacillota bacterium
ATCCCGAAGAATGGTGGCATTACACCCTGGAAAACGAGCCTTATCCCGATCAGTACTTTGATTTCGTGGTGAGATAATTCGCCAGTTGTTGTGCGGTTGCCATGTAGCGCACTCAACAGACATCTCGGTATATACGTACATAATATATGATCAACATCTAGCCGGCCGGCCGTCATATGACCGGCCGGTTGCTTTACGACCCGCAGTCCCACAGCCACCCTGCCCGCCAGTGCGCACCCCCCAGCATCCAAACCCGCCATCCCGCCAGCTTGCTAGCCCACCGTAACCGTCTCCCGTAAATAAAAAAGCAAAGCTGTTTTCGCCTTCAACAAGACGCCATCTAAACAGCTTTGCTCGACTATCACACTTTATTCTGCTCTTTACGCTTTCTGCAGCGCACACGCCGCAATGTGCTCGCCACAGCGCGCTCGCCACTGCTATTTCTTACTTCGCAAAATCAAACGGCTTCTTCAGATTATAGAATGTCGCCGCGCCTCTGAAGATGCTCTCATTGCCCAGTACATCCTCAATGCGTAACAGCTGATTGTATTTGGCCACCCGGTCAGTACGGTTGGGGGCACCGGTCTTAATCTGTCCGGCATTGGTCGCCACCGCGATATCAGCAATCGTGGCATCCTCGGTCTCGCCTGAACGGTGAGACACAACTGCCGTATAACCGGCGCGTTTAGCCATTTCAATAGCTTCCAGTGTTTCAGTCAGAGTTCCGATCTGATTAACCTTGATCAGAATGGCATTGGCAGTACCAGAAGCGATACCGCGCGACAGACGCTCAGTATTGGTAACAAACAGATCATCGCCGACCAGCTGGACGCGATCGCCAAGCCTATCGGTCAAGAGCTTCCAGGTATCCCAATCGTCTTCGGCCAAGCCGTCTTCAATCGAAATAACCGGGAACTGTTTGACCAGTTTTTCATAGTATTCGACCATCTCTGCGCCGGAATAGGTTACGCCTTCGCCTTCCAGCACATATTTGCCGTCCTTATATAGTTCGCTGGCCGCTACGTCCAAGCCGATGGCCACGTCTAAACCGGGCTTGTATCCGGCTTTCTCAATTGCCTCCATAATCGCTTCAACGGCTTCCACATTCGAGCGCAGGTTCGGTGCAAAACCGCCCTCATCGCCCACAGCTGTGTTCAGGCCCTTCTTCTTCAGCACAGTGCGCAGGCTATGGAAAACTTCGGTTCCCATACGCAACGCTTCGTTGTAAGTCTCGCCGCCAATCGGCAGGACCATGAACTCCTGAATATCAACGTTATTATCAGCATGACTGCCGCCATTAAGTATGTTCATCATCGGGACCGGAAGTTCCCTGGCGTTGGGGCCACCGAGATACTGGAACAATGGCAACCCGAGCGATTCAGCAGCAGCCTTGGCAACGGCCAGACTAACTCCCAAAATGGCATTGGCGCCGAGTTTCCCTTTATTCGGGGTTCCATCAAGCTCAATCATGCGATGGTCGATCGAGGACTGTTCGATAGCTTCGTAGCCGATAATTTCATGTGCGATGACCTCATTGACGTTATCGACCGCATTCAAAACACCCTTACCACGATAACGTTCCTCTTCGCCATCCCGCAGTTCAATGGCCTCATGTGCTCCAGTCGAAGCTCCCGAAGGAACTGCTGCCCTGCCAACCGTACCATCCGCCAGCGTAACTTCCACTTCGACGGTCGGATTGCCTCTGGAGTCAAGTATTTCCCTTCCGTAAATGTCGATAATTGTTGTCATCCACTGCTCCTCCTCATTTTATTTTACCTCGGCCGTCTAACATACAGCTTCACATCAACATCAATATTAATAATGATCATTTCCTGTCTATCAGGCTGCGGCCAGTCATTTCCTCTGGCTGGGACAGACCGAGCAATTCAAGCAAAGTCGGTGCCACATCTGCCAAGAGGCCATCGTGCAAAGCCGCCCCTTCAGGACCACCCACCATGATCACAGGCACCGGATTGGTAGTATGAGCCGTCAGCGGTTCGCCGCTGCCATAATCGGTCATCTGTTCGGCATTGCCATGATCAGCGGTTATTAGCGCCACGCCGCCCTTCGCCAGCACTGCGGGAATAATCTTGGATAATCCTTTGTCAACCGCCTCAGCCGCTTTGACCGCCGCCTCAAAAACTCCTGTATGACCAACCATATCAAGATTGGCGTAATTTACAATGATAACATCATACCGATCAGATTCAATTTCCTGCAATAATCGTTCAGTAACTTCCACGCTGCTCATTGCAGGCTGAAGATCATAGGTGGGCACCTGGGGCGAAGGAATCAGAATGCGATCCTCATTTGGGAATGGCACCTCATCGCCACCATTGAAGAAGAACGTAACATGCGCATATTTCTCAGTCTCGGCAATACGCAACTGCCTTAAACCGGCATTCGCCAGCACTTCGGCAAGTATATTTTTCATTTTTCCTTCCGGAGGATATGCGATCGGCGCGTCAATTGTTTCATCATACTGCGTCAGACATACATAATACACACCTAAGGGTGCTGGAGCTGGTCTCTCAAATCCGGTGAAATCTTGATCGACAAAAGCTCTGGTAATTTCGCGCGCCCGGTCCGGCCGGAAATTAAAGAAGAAAACACTGTCACCCGGTTTAACGGTATCGGGAGTACGTCCGCCCGGCCGCACTACACTGGGCACGACAAACTCATCATTAACCCCGGCGGCATAAGACTGCTCCACCGCGGCAACAGCTGATTCTGCCTCAATACCCTCGCCCAGTGTCATGGCACGATAGGCCTTTTCGACTCTCTCCCAGCGTTTATCGCGATCCATGGCATAATAGCGGCCCATGACAGTCGCAATCCGGCCTACGCCAAGCTCTGCCATCACCTGTTCCAGCTCCTGCAGATAAGGAATGGCGCTGCGCGGAGGAACATCACGGCCATCCAGAAACGCATGTACCAATATGCGGTCGACACCCATCTCTTTGGCCAGACGTAAAAAGCCGTAAAGGTGATCCGTATGACTGTGAACTCCGCCAGGAGAAACGAGGCCCATGAAATGCAAGGTCTTGCCGGTACCGGCGCATCTGCTGAAAGCTTCCTTGATTACAGGGTTCTCACGCACGGTACCTTCGCGGAGGCTTTTGCTGATGCGCACCATCTCCTGATAAACAATGCGCCCGGCCCCCATATTCAGGTGGCCGACTTCAGAACTACCCATTTGCCCGGCTGGCAGTCCAACACTTTCTCCGGAAGTCTGGAGCGTTGCATGCGGGTATTTCTGATATAGCTCCTCAATGAATGGAGTACAGGCGGCACAAACTGCGTTAGCTTCTTTGGAAGGATTTTGCCCCCACCCGTCCAGAATGGCAAGCATCACCGGACGTCTGCGTGCCGTTACA
Source organism: Bacillota bacterium (assembly GCA_050942765.1). Taxonomy (GTDB): domain Bacteria; phylum Bacillota; class UBA4882; order UBA4882; family UBA4882; genus UBA4882. The sequence continues at coordinate 3,378 of JBMNNY010000076.1, forward strand.
GTGCCCTCTGCATGCGCCTTGCCCGTGGCGCGCTCCGTTTGCTCCGTCATTTTCATGTTTGATCACTCCGTTTTATCTGCTGAAGCCTTGGCGGCATTGGCGACAATTCCGAGGAATGACTGTGCCTCCAGACTTGCGCCTCCCACCAGAGCGCCATCAATATTCTTCTGTGACGCGAATTCGGCCATATTATCCGGCTTGACGCTACCGCCATAGAGAATCCTAATCTGCCGGGCGACTTCTGCGCCCATCAGTGTGCTGATTTCATTCCTGATCAGTCCCGAAACGCGGTCCGCATCCGGTCCATTGGAAGCTTTCCCGGTTCCGATTGCCCAAACCGGTTCATAGGCAATTACAGTATGCAAAGCAGCTTGCGGATCAATACCGGCGTAGGCACCCTGCACCTGCGCTTTGACCACCTGATCAGTCTGGCCTGCTTCCCTCTGCTGTAAGGTCTCGCCCACGCATATAATCGGAATCAACCCGGCCTTCAGTGCAGCCTTAGTCCGCTGATTAACCGTCTGATCAGTTTCGCCAAAGTATTGACGGCGTTCAGAGTGTCCGACAATAGCGTATCGGCAGCCGGCATCCAGAAGCATGACCGGCGCTATTTCTCCAGTATAGGCACCTTTTTCTTCCCAGTGAACGTTTTGCGCTCCCAGTCCAATTGAGGTACCCTTGATGGCATCGGCAACAGCCGCTAATGCAGTAAAAGGAGGACAGATAACAACATCTGCCTCCCAGTCATTTGACAATCCCTTATAAATTTCTTTAGCTAATGTGACCGAGTCACTGATCGTCTTATGCATCTTCCAGTTACCTGCGATCAAGCAGCGTCGACGCATCAGACTGACCTCCTTTTTGCGCGCGCACATTGGCGCGTTTCCCGCATTCTGGCGCTTGCGCACGCTCCACGCCCGAGCCCGCGCCCGAGCCCGAGCCCGCGCTCGCGCACTTTCGCACTCTCGCGTCCCGCACTCCCGCACTTTCGCACTCTCGCGTCCCGCACTCCCGCACTCACACGCGCCCGCACCTCACGTGCCCCCGCGCCCCACGTCCCCCGCGCCCTTACGCGTCTTGCAGTACCTTAACGCCGGGCAGCTCAATGCCTTCCAAGAACTCCAGCGAAGCGCCGCCTCCGGTTGATACATGCGTAATTTTATCGGAAAATCCCATTTGCTCAACGGCCGCCGCCGAATCTCCGCCACCGACAATGGTTGTCCCATGGCAGTTGGCAATGGCTTCGGCAATAGCGCGAGTGCCTTTATCAAATGGCTTCATCTCAAAAACGCCCATCGGACCATTCCAGACGACCGTCTTGGCTTTGGCAATCTCGCCAGCAAACTGCGCTACAGTTTCAGGACCGATGTCAACTCCCTGCCAGTCCGCAGGAATCTCTGTTACTTTCACGGTTTTATGCTCTGCACCAGCGGCGAACTCCCTGACCACCACGACATCCTCGGTCATGAGCATCCGGACGCCTTTAGCTTCGGCTTGTTGCATCAATTCTTTGGCCAGGTCCACTTTTTCGTTATCCAGAATGGATTCGCCGATTTCCAGCCCCCTGGCTTTCAGGAATGTATAAGCCATGCCGCCACCAATCAATAAAGCATCGACCTTGGTTAACAAGTTCTTAATGACGCCGATTTTGTCGCTCACTTTGGCACCGCCCAGAACAGCAACAAACGGACGGGCAGGATCCTCGAGTGCCTTGCCCATGATCTCAATTTCTTTTTGCATCAGCAGGCCTGCCACTCCGGGCAGAATCCGCGCGACTCCTTCTGTCGAAGCATGTGCGCGATGTGCTGTACCAAAAGCATCATTGACATAGACATCCGCCAGCTTGGCCAGCTTTTTGGCAAATTCGGGATCATTGGCTTCCTCTTCGGCATAAAACCTTACGTTTTCAAGCAGGATTATATCGCCAGACTTCATTCCGGCAATGGCCTGTTCCACTTCCGGGCCAATGCAATCATTGAGCTTAGTCACAGCAACGCCCAGTAATTCAGACAACCGCCTGGCAATCGGGTCCATGCGATATTTTTCAGCGACTTTGCCCTTAGGACGGCCAAGATGCGACACCAAGATGACTTTGCCTCCGCGCTCCCTGAGCAGCTTAATAGTCGGCAGCGCCGCACGGATACGCGTATCATCTGTAATTGCACCTGACTCATCCTGAGGAACGTTAAAGTCTACCCGCACTAGAATTTTCCGGCCATTGGCGTCCAGATCCTGGACAGTTTTCTTCTTCACCTCATTGCCTCCCTTTCAGGGTGATATAGCTTTTGAAAACCTTGCTTCGCTATATACTCCATCAAGTCGACGATCCGGCAAGAATAAGCCCACTCGTTGTCATACCAGGCAACAACCTTCACCATGTTATTTTCCATTACCATTGTAAGCAAGGAATCAACAATGGACGACAGACTATTACCGTTATAATCGCGCGAAACCAGCGGCTCCTCGCTGTACCCGAGGATCCCCTTCATATCGCCCTGTGATGCTTCTTTCAATGCACGATTGACCTCTTCAACTGTGACCTCTCTGGAGACTTCCGCCACCAAGTCGACTACCGAGACATTCGGGGTCGGAACGCGCATGGCAAATCCGTTCAGTTTGCCCTTCAGTTCCGGAATGACGAGCCCGACTGCTTTGGCAGCACCCGTGGTGGTTGGAATAATGGACATGGATGCAGCTCTGGCACGGCGCAAGTCCTTATGAGGCAGATCCAAAATCTGCTGGTCATTGGTGTAGGAATGGACCGTGGTCATAAATCCTTTCTTGATTCCGAAACGATCGTTCAGCACTTTGGCCACCGGAGCCAGGCAGTTTGTGGTGCAGGACGCGTTAGAAATTACATGATGGAATTTGGGAACATACTTATCCTGATTGACACCCATAACAATCGTGATGTCTTCTTCTTTGGCAGGTGCAGAAATAATCACCTTTTCTGCTCCGGCTTCCAGATGCTTGGCTGCGTCGGCACGTTTCGTAAATCTGCCGGTGCTCTCGACTACCATTTGCACGCCCATTTCATTCCAGGGAAGAGCTGCAGGGTCTTTCTCGGCATAAACCTTGATGATTTGATCATTGACGACGATAAAATTACCGTCCACTCTCACATTGGCTTTAATGGCACCGTGCACCGAATCATACTTCAGAAGATGCGCCAATGTATTGGCATCCGCCAGATCGTTTATTGCCACAAATTCTATATCAGGATTGGAAATACCTGCACGCAAAACATTTCTTCCGATGCGTCCAAATCCGTTGATCGCTACTTTTACTGTCATCACTCTCATCCTCCTTAGAATCTTTAAAATTGATTAAATCGCATAGGGCTCATTTTGCCCTACAACAGCTCCACTATTTGGGCAGCGACACCCTCATCCAATACCAGAATCTGTCCGGGGATTAATAGCGTCGCAGCCAGAATCGCTGAAGCTTTTTGTTTACCTCCTGCAACAGCGATCACTTCCTTCCCGTCAAGGTTATCTATTTGAAGGCCGGCGCTGCTCGCAGCATGAACAACATGGCCATGAGAGTCGTAATAATATCCGAACACTTCGCCTACCGCACCCTTGGCCTTTAGCTCAGCCATAACATTCTCGCCAAATCCACGCCGTTTCGCCATATTTTCCGCAGTTCCAATTCCATGAATGACAACATGCGCTCTTTGAATCAGGTCCAGATGTTCTCGAATCGTAGGCTCGCTGAGTAATTTCTCAAGCATGTCTTTTTCAAGCCCATCCGGCAAGTGAAACAACCGGTAACGCCCGCCAAGATTATTAGCGATCGCGGCGGCCACAGTGTTAGCCTGAATCTCAACATTCTCCGTCAGTCCGCCGCGGGCTGGAATCACCAGCACATCGCGCTGCTTGCCTGAGTGCGGCAAGGCTGCTGCCACTTCAGCCATGGTGGTACCACCGCTAATTGCCAGAATATCGCCTTCCTGCAAATGATCCAGAAGAACCTGTACGGCTTGCCTGGCTAATGTTTTTATAACAGTGGGATTACTATCCACGTCACCCGCTACCACATAAACATCTTTCACATTGATCGATTGCTTCAGCTGCTCCTCGAGCTGGCTCAGACCCCGGAAGTGCCTGACATATTCCTCTATTTCCCATAGCAGTGATTTGCCTTCTTCAGTAATCAGGATACCCAAATTGCTTACAACAATAAGCCCCTGCCGGCGCAATATTTCTACTTCACGGCGCACCAGGCGTTCCTGAAGATCAAGGTCTGCCGCCAATGTACGACGCCCGACCGGTTGTGAAAAATAAATATGACGTAGTATCAGGTAACGAAGATACATCAGCTCGCCCATCTCAGGAACTATTAACCGCTCTAAGGCAATCAGCTTCTCCATGATCCGGATTTCCCCCCAGCTATACATCGCCGACTGTCAGCTGTCTGTCTTTGAATCTAATCCAGTCGCCAAATACACCTGACCTGATATCGAGTGGTGGGACGTTTTATGTCCCATTAAACTCGAAAGCGGCCCACAACTTGAATAAAAAAAGCGGATCCTTCCGAAAATGACAATTGTTGGTGGGACTTTATTGCCCCGCTGGGTCATTTTTGTCCCGCCACTCCAAAAAAATAATTATACATATTTTATGCTCATAATCATTTTAGCGTAACCAGCCAAATCCTGCAAGTCAAATATTGTCAATATCATGCCAGCTCACTTAATGCGCAAACGCGCCGCCGGGATCGCCAGCTCCAGCCGGTATTTCGTTACCGTGCGCCTGGATATTACCAGCCCGGCTTTTTTCAAGGCTGCCGCCAGCTGCTCATCATTTAAGGGATGCTTGGGATCTTCGGAAGCAATAATCTCGCGCAACATCCGTTTAACACTGCCGGAAGCACGGTCTCCGCCGGTTCTGGTGTCAACGCCGCTTTGGAATAAATCGCGCAGCGCAAACAAACCAAATGGTGTCTGAACATATTTGCCGGCCACTGCTCTGGAGACCGTGGAAACATGTACATCAACAATCTCAGCCACGTCCGCTTGCGTCATAACCTTTAACGCCGCCGGTCCCTGCCTGAAAAAGGCGGGCTGCAGCTCCAGCAAAGCGTACCCAATTTTCAGCAACGTCGCACGGCGCTGTCCGATCGCCTTTAGGATCCATTGAGCCCGTTCCGCTTTTTCTCGCAAATAGGCCTTCAGTTTTGGATCCTCCGGATTTGATTGCAATAAGCCATAATAATAGGGACTTAATTTCAGCCTGGGATAGGGGGACTCATTGACGACTACTTCCCAGCGGCCATCGCGCTCCAGGATCGTGAGATCCGGATAAGGAACCGTGCTGGCCGAATCGCGCCCGCTTGCTCCCGGACGGGGCTCCAGCTGCCTAATCTGCGCCACTGCGTCCAGCACTGTCTCACGGGATACGCGCAGCACAGCCGCAATTTCGCTAAAACGGCCGCTGGACAATAAATCAAAATGATCCCTGATAATCCGACCGGCCACGGTGTCCGTCCAGCCGCGGCGCTCAATCTGTAGCAGCATGCATTCCTGCAGATTACTGGCAAACACCCCGGCTGGTTCGAAGGATTTTAGGACCTCAAGAACCCGCTCGATATCCGCTGCATCAGCCTCAGCGCAGTGCCCGGCCACGTCATCCCCGGCCGCCCCATGCCCGGCCGCCAATGCTTTTGCCAGACAGGCGCAGTCTTCTCGCAGATAGCCATTCTCGTCCAGGCAATCAATCAGAAAAGCGCCGATTTTGCGTTCACGTTCATTAAGGTCGCTGCCATACAGCTGCAACCTGAGATCATCAAGCAGAGTGTAAGTCGGGGCTGCCAGATTCTCAATTTGCACACCTTCCTGCGCTTCGGCCCGGAGCCCGCGGACTCGCCCGGACAGCATAGATGCACCTTCTCCGTCCCCGGTTTCACCGGCATAATAGGCTTCGGGGTCCCATTCCCCCGACGGCGTCAAGCCCTGACTCGGCCCTTCGCTAAACTCGCCCTCGCCAGTTGCGCCACCACGCTCATTTTGAGCCGAGCCTGCCGAGCCTGTCATGCCTGCCATGCCCGCGACGCCTTCATCTTGCTTGCGCCAATCACTGGAACCCTCATAATCATTATTATGATCATCTTCATGATCATCCGCCATTTCCAGCAGCGGATTCTCCTGCAGCTCAGTCTGCAGCGCCGTACTCAGCTCCATGACAGGCAGCTGAAGCAAGCCAAGCGCCTGCAGCATTTGCGGACTCATAGCCAGCTTTTGTTGCATTTCTATTTTTTGTTGCAGCAATAATCTGCCGGCCATGGTCTTTCCCTCCTTATCCCCGCATTACGGCACTACTCATCCAGTTCCGGCTTTTCTCCGTGTTCGGCCAATATTTCGCGCAATCGGCGCAATCTGTGATTCATGGCAGATTTGCCGACCGGAGGCCGCATCATCGCGCCAATTTCTTTAAGACTGACCTCTGGATGCTCAATCCGCATCAAGGCAAACTGCTTTAATTTATCCGGTAAACGATTGATACCATAGCATTCATCAATTTCTTTGATTAGCTTCAGTTGCTCTGCTCCGCTCTCGGCGGCCTTTGCCAAATTGGCTGTTTCGGCATTGACCAGCCGATTTACGCCAC
>JBMNNY010000137.1:0-5889 GCA_050942765.1 Bacillota bacterium
TATTGATCCAGATATCAATCCGTCCCCACTGTTTAAACGAAACATCCCAGAGGTTTTGCAGACTGGCCTTGTCCTGTACGTTGCAGGAGATATAGATGTATTTGCCCTCAAATTCGGACAGTGCGGATTGAGCCGCTTCAGCCAACGCTTCTCCCCTGCCGGACAGCGTGACATTGCATCCGGCTTTCAGAAACTCAACCGCCATCGAAAAACCAATTCCGCGTGTGCTGCCGGTGATCACAACGTTTTCATTAAGGACCCTCCTTCACTTTTCACTCGCCCGGCCATTCGGACGTTGACTCAGGTCCATATTAACATGGCTTTCCCATTACAGGAAAGCCATGTCTTGAGCATTACTATTACTTTTTCTTTTTCAGTTCCTCGATTTCCTCTTCTACTTCCTCGGCTCCTTTAGCATAGAACTTCTCCTCATCGGGGTCAAGTTCTTTAAGCAGTCTCAAAAACTCGCCGGCATGTACTTTTTCTTCATCCGCGATATCCTTCAATACCGCGATTGCCAATTTATTATCTGTCGATTCAGCCAGCTGCATATAAATCTGAACGGCTTCGTATTCTGCAGCAATCATGAACCGTATCGCCCGGACTAGTTCCTCATCACTAATTTTCTTGTCTCTTGCAAGGCCAGAAAACGGATGCCCAAAGTCAGGCATATTATTGTCACCTCCTTCACAGGATTCACAATTAATATGCCCATGGCCGAGTGCAATATCTTCTTCTCGTACTCCCCAGTTAATTATGCAAAGTCTGCCAGGTTCCTGCTGCGAATCATGTGTCTGGCAGAATCGCCGATCTGATCATCTGTTCTTTTCAACTGATCTTTTCAACGCTAATACTTCCACTTGCTCTTTTGCCAATGATTGTGATCACATACTCATTCGATTCGGGTACCTGCACGGTGAAGCTGCAATTCTGAAGGTCAATGCCTGTATAGGCTTTGACTCCGCTTTTGCTGCGAATCTCGAGGGCCACATTTCCACTTTCGCAGGCAATCACAACCTGAAGCTCATCGTCCTTGTCCAAAGATAACTCACACTTGTTCTGTCCGCTCCATTCCAGGAATTCAATAGCACACTTCGTACCAGAAATACTTTCCTTAATAATGATGCTTCCTTTGGCAATGGTACAGCCGCTATATGTCAACAGGATGATTGTTAAGGCCAGAATAGATAACACAATTCGTCTCATGTCAATTCACTCCTCATGCAGTTGCAGATGTAAATGACTTTATTCTGCTTTGATATAGATACTTTCAAGGGTATTGCCCATATACGGGACATCGGTAACGCGGTTCTCTTTTTTTGATAATCCTTCTTGCTCTTCCAGTAGTCTTTGGACTGCTTTTAGTTTTTCGGTTTCCTTCAGCGGTTCCCGGAAAGCGAGCAAACCTTTTGATTTTAGCAGCCCAACCAATACGGGAAGAACTTTTCCCAGTTCACCATCAGATATGTCGTGCAGGACAAAGTGACAATAAATCAAATCGAAGCTCTCCTTCGGCAATGGCAGACCGCAAACGTCGCCCTGCAAAAAACTTACGCCCGGGAACCTGCGCAAAGTTTTACTGCAGGCAGCCAGCCATCTTCTGGAGATATCCACGCAAGTTAGATGGCCATGGCCAGGCGTCAGTCGTTGCGCGACATAATACGCCACTGTCCCCATGCCACTGCCGAAATCAAGTACCTTTTCATTGCCACTCAAAGGCAGCTGATCAGCATACCCTTTATAAACGGACTTGCCAAAAAAACGAAATGCGAGACTTGTCAGGAAAACTTCGCCAATCGTTGGCTCATTCTTCATCGAATTACCCACCTCTTTACCACCTTAACTTTCCCATCAAAAAAACTGCACTTTTACTCGCTGCTATCATAATAGCAGTCGAATCTAAAATGCAGCTTCTTCGAACCTTAAATCTACCTTAAATCAGCTATAATATGGGCTACCCTAAATTAGCTATATTATGGGAAGTGTAATAACAAAAGTACATCCCTTGTCAACATCGGTACTCAGCGTCAAATCGCCACCATGGGTAATGGCAAGCTTCTTGGCAATGGCAAGCCCCAATCCGCTGCCGCCGCCGCCAGCCTCCGAGTTTCTGGAACTATCAGCCCTGACAAAAGGCTTAAAGACATCATCCGCAAGATGAGCGGGAATTCCGCAGCCATCATCCTGGAATAAAATAACCGCCTTCCCACCTTCCTCGTTCTCACCTTCCTCGTACAGGCTCACGCTGACCGTCGTACCCTTTTGATTGTAACGAATTGCGTTATCAGCAAGGTTTTGAAATACACGGCTCAATCTGTCAGGGTCAATCTCAACATAAATACTTTTTTCCGGGATGCTGAACTCATACTGAAACCCAGCCCCCTCCAGAGAGGGCAAAAGATCGCCACAGACCTGCCGCAGATATTCGCAAAGATCTGTTTTTACCAGCTTAAGAGCAAACTCCGGATTGTCCAGTTTGGAGAGCTCAAAGAGTTCTGTTAGTAAGCGGTTGGCCCTTTGGCCGTTATTGTACACCACTTGCAGGTACGCATTTCGTTCCTCCGTAGTCAGTTCCGGCTTTTTGAGACAAAGCTCCGTATATCCGGTAACGCTGGCCAAAGGATTCTTAAGATCATGCGAGATATCCAGAATGAGCTGGCGCCTGTCATTCTCGGACTTTTTCCGCAGCGCCATCTCATGTTCAATCCGGCTCGCCATATCGTTAAATGTATCCTGAAGCTCGGCGAATTCATTCTTTAGATGCAGTTCAACCCGCACGGAATAATCGCCTTCACGTAAAAGCCTTGTACCGTCACATAACTTTTGCAGCGGCTTTGTGATTCGAGAGGCTGTAACTCTGGAGTAGGCAAATGTGATCAGCGAAAGCAGGAATGTGAAAATGACAAAAACCGCAACCAGTACCCCGATGGCCAGAAAAATGTCGCCCGGCGCAGCTGCCTTGTTCGATACTATATCAAAATCAATGCGCAGGGAGGTTGGGAAGGTAACTACCAGCCAAAACCGGCCTTTCTGATTGTAGATAATATCGTAAAAGTAAGGTATTCCCTTACTCTTGCTTCGCATCAGAAACTCGGTCCATTCGGCCGCACTCAATTGGCGCTTGCCAATGGTATCAAGGCCGTCCGAAAAAACCACCTGATATTCATGATTAATAATCTGCACTCCCCCGCCGTTTTGCGTAACAGAAGAGGCATCGATCTGAGTATAGTCGTCCCTCATAATTGAACTGGCCGGATACCTGTTCTTTGTTAACCTTGCTGAGATGAGTGAGCTGGCAGACGATAATAGCAGGAGAGCAAACACCATCACTATCGCGGTCAGCAGAAGCACCACAAGATAATTGGTAAGAAACTGATTGGACAATTTCTTTTTCATGCTTCATCACCCGTATAGTGCAGCTTGTAGCCAATCCCCCGGATTGTTTTCAGATACCTTGGCTTTTGAGGTTCCGCTTCAATCTTGCTTCGGAGACGGCTGATATGCACCATGACCGTATTATCGTCTTCGTAATATTCTCCATTCCATACTGCCTGATAAAGTTGCCTCTTGGTAAAAACCTTTTCAGGGTGCTCCATAAAAAACAAGAGTAGCAGATACTCTTTTGCATCCAAATCGATCAGGTTCCCAGCCCTATAGGCACAGCATTTGTCTTTATCCAAAGACAAATCTCCGTAAGTCACAATCGCAGGAGCTTTTCCTTTCTGGCTTTGTGAGAGATATTCGTTGCTGCGGCGCAGCTGAGCCGCCACTCGCGCTATCAGCTCCGCCATGGAAAACGGTTTTACCAGATAATCATCTGCTCCAAGCCCAAGTCCGAGCACTTTGTCGATTTCGTCTGCTCTTGCCGTCAAAAAGATCACCGGGAATGTGCAGCTTTCCCTGATTTTGCGCAGCAGACTAAAGCCGTCCATAGCCGGCATCATTACATCAAGAATGGCCAGGTTAATGGTCTGCGCCTGTACGATTTCCCAGGCTTCTTTTCCGTTTGACGCTGCAATCACTGTATAGCCGTTCTCTTCAAGCCCTATTTTTAATAGATTTCGGATATCCAGCTCATCTTCCGCCACCAAAATGGTCATTTGCTGCGTCATTAGCCCTTCCCCTTTTTTGCATCTTGTTCATGCGCTTCGCTCAACTCATCGAAAGTGAAATCTGGCCTATTCCAGTATTGTGCCAATGCGTCTCCAAAGAGTACTTGAATAAACTGCATCGTTTTTGCAGCTTCCTCAGAGTCATACTCATAATTGAGCGCCTGAGCCACGGTGGCCGCCAGATCATTGAAGCTGGTCATGAGTGTATCAAGCGCTAAAAGGATTTTGGCGGCATCTGCCGGGACGTAGCTGCCCAGCAGCGTGTCGTAATAATGCGTGGCATCGGGCGGCAACAGCAGCCTAATATTGGTGCCGTGTTTGCCCACATTCACGCGCTCCCAGTTATGATGCGCACCTGCCAGATAAGCTAACACGGCGCGATACTCGTTGCGTACGTACTTGCTGAAAAGCTCAAGCGCATGCAGCATTTGCCCTCTGACAATGGCTTTGTTGACATAAACCGAACACCACCAAAACTCGTTGCAATGCATGTGAAACTCTTCCGCGCTCGGCTTTTGAATCCAGTAATCCGCATCACTTGGCGGAGGAGTTCCTGCGAGCAAACCGTCCTTATCCATCAGAATAACGGTATCGCTATCCAATGGGACACGTTGCAGATAAGCGATTGAGTTGAATGTAAGGTCTATCCGAATACCGCTGGTAAATTGGACTAAATGAGTATAGATATCGTGCGGATCACCATTATCGGGCGTTTGCATCACGGCAATTTCGCCAAAATTGGCGACTAGGAAAGGCAAGATGGCGCTATCAAGATAGGGCTCATTCGACTTTGTCACACAGGCAATATCGTAATCACTATATTTGTCAACCTTCCCGAAGGCCCGTGACCCTTGCATCATCACCGCGCGAATATTATCATCAGCATTTGCGTAATCAAGCAGCGTCTTTAGTGCTTTGTCTTCAGCGTAGTTCATCTTGGCAGGCCTCCTGATCAAATAGGGTACCAGATAGTTGATAGTTCAATTCATTATACCATGCCCTGTAATTCGGCGAATCACCTAACCCGATTCTGGCAAATTAGCTTGACCCTAGCAATAATTTGCGGGACTCAAACTACAAAAGGTATAAACATCTTTGTTTTGGCCATGTACTGCTTGTAGTCCTCACCAAATTCTTTGATCATGTCATTTTCCTCTCGTTTCGCCAGTCTTGTGTACATGAACACCATCACAGGAAACATGATCAGCATCGGGAGAGTCGCCCACTCAATCAGCATACCAAGCGATAAAAGCAGCAATCCGGTGTATTGCGGGTGCCGTATATATTTGTAGACACCTGTTGTCACAAGCTCACCCTTCCCGCGTTCCTTTGACCAGTATTTCTTGTAAATATTGTACCAACCATTCATGATCAGAAACAAGGCGACCATTGCGCAACCGATATTGATGTACATTCCGAGATACCCAATGGCGGGGAATAGCGTGTGCCCCCATAGCACGCCCTCCGGCAGATTTCTTCCAATAATCCATGCGATCAGATTCATGCTGAACGGTATTCCGTGCATTTCGACAGCAAATGCAATGACAAATGCAAGATAGGCTCCACGTGGCTTTGTATCCATTTTCCTATAGAACGGTACAAACAAAAGAACCAGGCTGTACAAAACGATAAAAAACAAAACCCCAAACCAGTTGTGAAAGTGACTCTGTAAAGTTTCTTCCATGACTTATTTCATCTCCACTTAAAAAAATCAGCTGTATTTCAAGCTCAATGCCATAATAGCATTGGTACCTGTCATACAACTGATATGAACCTT
>JBMNNY010000188.1:0-4057 GCA_050942765.1 Bacillota bacterium
AACCTTAAATCTACCTTAAAAATTTCGCCCGGGGTTATCTCTCTTGAGTACTCATAGTTTCTTGATCGGGTGCCGGATGACCGTTTTCCATTGCTCAGGGGCCACTTTCCTGACGTCTGACAAGTAAATCTCGTGATGCATCCGCGTATCAGAAAAGTCATTGACGAAGTCGTTTTCCTCAAGATACTTGTCCATCAGCGCCACTGTAGCTGGCTCGTCATCAAATGGCCCGATATGCATGATCTGGACACAGAGTCCTTCCTCAATAGTCAGAAACTCCGCTGAGGAGCAATCCAGCTTTTTCTTTTTGGTGGCGGTCGCAACAGCCCAATCAAAATCTTCCTTTTTGATGAAGTCCGGCAGGCGGATCACCGAAATCCAGTTCAGGAGGTCTTTCCGAGTGTAATCCATACCATGGGTTCCATCTTGCCACCAAAAGCCTTCCAACGGAGGAACTACATATTCAAAAAAGCCTTTTATTTTATAGTCCGTCTTTTGGCTCATTTTCAGGGTATAGGCTATGGCATATAAAACACCCAGCGCCTCCTGATAGGCGCCGCCTTCCTCGTTGGGATTGCCTTTGCCGCGCACCGCAATGTAATTGGCCTTCGGAACGTCAATAATTTCCGGCTTGTTTTTGGGCATATAAAACTCTTTGTACTCTTTCTTGAAGTCAAACACCATGATTCTGCCCCTCCCCGCCTGGCGTCCTAGAAACGTCCGCACGCCTCAAAGAAACTTGTGCTTGTTTTCTTCATAATATCGCATGCCCGCCTTAATGTCGGGCATTAAGACCAACAGGCGAAAGAGCGCGTTCCCTTTGACGAGATCTTGCCCGTAAAAGCGAATATCTCCAACTCTGCTCCTGGGAACAAGATCAACATCAGCGCCAACTGCTTCAGGAATGCTCGTCGCAATCTGACCTGCGGTACCATAAATCTTTGTATTACCGCACAGAGCAAACCCGGCTTTCTGCATCATCGCACCGGTTTTGCCCATTATATTTCCCATAGCGCCAACACTATTGCAATAGACCACCGGGACTTTAAAGGCTTCTGCATAGGCGCCGCAAAAGTGATCAATTGTCGCCTTTTCCTCATGCTGCTTTTTCGGATCAGTAGGTGAACCGTGCGGGAATAGAATCAGAGATATGGTCTTGTCATGAATATTGTCATAAATGTGCTTTCTGCGAGAATCGTAGCATATAGCCACGGCCACATTTCCGAAAGGCGTCGCGATAATGTTAGGGAAATCTCCACGTTTGACGAGGAAGGATTCGCCTTCCGATTTATATACTTTCCCATAGACGCGTGTTCCGTCAGCAATCAGATAAGCATTAAAGAAATCGCCGTCTTGGGCTTCAAGATACCCCGCACAAATTGCAGTTCCATACTTTTGCGCCATTCTTACTGCCCAATCGGAAGTGCGCTTTCCATCCTGATCGGCATACTGCCAAAGTTCGGTATTGCCGATATAACCCGGCTGTGAAAGCTCTGGCAGCACGATGATGTCAGGCTTATCAAGTTTGGCGATCAAGCTCTCGATATACTCTTCGCGCGCCCCGAGTCCACGGATGTCATTGTTCAATTGCAAAGCAAATATACGCACACTAATCGTCTCCCTTCTTGCCGTCGCTCATCATCACTCAAACCCAATTGTCAAATGGAGCAACTGCTTTTGCGCAAATGCGCCACGCCCTTATAAGCCAAAATCCCTGAAATACCAAGTCGGCACAGGATTCTGCATCTTGTTGAACCAGCGCAGGATATTTTCCATATGGCGTCGGCCGTCCTCAGGTGTCCCCGGCTCCTCACCCAAAAACGTCAAACACAGCGCTGAAAGCGCATCGCAGGCGTAATAACAAGACAGCACTTCGAAGAAAGCCTGTGGCGGGTCGTTATCAAAATATCCGTTGATCATCCCTGTAAAGTAATGCGCGTATGGCTCTTCTCCCCACGCCACCAGTACAAATTCCCACCAGGGGTCGCCATAACCCAGATTCCAATGATTAAAGTCGAAGACTGCGATTTCGCCTTCCGGCGTGATCATGTGGTTTCCTGCATTAAAATCGCCATGCCAAAAAGTCTGCGGCCGGCTGTCCAACAAGCTCTCCTTGTCGTGCAGGTACTTAATTATTAAATCGCCGCTTTCCGACTGCAAATTGTGTTCATGGTATAAATCAATGCGGGCCTGCACCTTGCGACGAAATCTTGCGCCCCACGGCTCGGCAACATCCGGAGCAGGCAAGGAATGAATTTTGCGCAATACTGCCCCGGCCTTCAGCCCCATGCGGTATTGCTCCGTTGCATTCAAATGTGGCATCTGAGTTTCAGCATCCGTACCATCGAGCCATCCCGTAAGCGAATAAACGCTCTTGCCGCCGTCACACAAATCGAAATCATATGGCTTTGGCGTTAGCACTCCATGTTCATAGGCCCGCTCCATCATCTCGTACTCCGCTTTTTTGCGATCATACTCGCTGATATCAGAAATACGCAGAAGCAGGCGCTTTCCATCGGTAGTTTCAACGTAATACTTTTGATCACCGGACATGCCTTTGGTGATCGGTTTTATTACTGCAAACGTATCATAATTCCTAATATCTTTGATATATTCGGTCATCCTCAGACAAATCCCCCGATGCTGGCAAATAGAACATATTTCATTCATTTAGTATTTTCGGCAACAGCCACGGCGACAGCTACTGTCGCGCCTACCATAGGATTGTTGCCCATACCTATAAAACCCATCATTTCAACATGCGCCGGAACCGAACTGGAACCTGCGAATTGGGCATCTGAATGCATGCGCCCCATTGTATCCGTCATGCCATATGATGCAGGACCGGCTGCCATATTGTCCGGATGCAATGTTCGCCCTGTGCCTTTGATAATGAGTCTTTGGCAGAATCTCAGATCATCAGGCGTACATTCTTCCTTTACCTCGCATTAATCCACTGAAGTACCGGTTCGAGATTCTCCTCTTTTACGCCATCAAAACCGTTTTCAATGATGGCAATTGATTCATCGGTTTTTTCATCACGGTCCTTACTGCTCTTAAGCATATTTACAAACATGGACATCATGATTTTGTTCATACCCTTCAGCTGGTTTAATGGGTAGCACCCGCCACGCAAATAAAAGAAAGGTATGTTTTCAATCTTGTTTCTTGCGACAAATTCTTCGGTACTAGGCTCTGCCTTGGGCGCTGTGCCCGAGCCACAGACAACCTTGACGTTATGCTGGCGCGCTTTGTTGAGGCCTTGTATTTTTCCGGCTTTTATCCAGCCCAGAAAAATGATTTCTTCGTTTGGATCAATCTTGGAAGCCTCTTTTGCCGGAATAGCTTTGAGGCCCGTCTTCGCGGCAAGCATATCGGCATACTTCTTGGTAAAACCGGTTCTTGATTCATAGACAATAATCATTTAATCACCACACTCCTTCATCTCTCGAATTTCTGACTTGGCTCCCGGGTTCTTCACTTTCTCAGGAGAGCCACACTGTAAGGGAACAACTCCGCTGTCATAATTCCTTCGGCGACACCGGGATCGTTTTTCATGAACTCCAAAGCCTCTTCCGGCGAGTCAACTTCGAAAACCACGATCCCAAATGTCTTCTCGTCCAGTCCATCTGTCTTTCCGGCCAAGATAAGCTTGCCTTCAGCCAGCATTTTCTTGAGGTAATTGAAATGCCTGCCGGCAATAGCCTCTTCGCGGTCGGTCCAGTTTTCTTCCTTGAGCAGGGGTGGTATCGGCATGAGTACATAAATAAACTGGTGTATTTTCTTTTCCATTTATGTAAGCCGCTCATTTCATAGTGAAATGCGTTCTATTTCTCTGTTCGAAGTGCCAGGCACACAGAGCGGTTCGCAACCAGGTGTATGCCATTAATAGCAGGCCCCTATTAGCATGCTAACATAGTCAACCATACTTTGGCAAACAGAAGAACCAAGCGCGCAGCAAAAATTTTCCGACCTTGTCCAAGACAAAAATATGTTTGTGATACAATTGACATAGAGGTGATACGGTGAAATCATTTGAGGAGTCCATCGCGGCGAT
>JBMNNY010000144.1:0-5677 GCA_050942765.1 Bacillota bacterium
CTCCCGCCTCCCATTTACTTGCTGATTTCTTAATCCCGAGTGTTTTGGTCGGGTTTCTAAATTCACTCTAGCATATCTTTCCCGGCCTGTCAATGCATGACTCATAATCATTTCACAGTGCACATACAAAGACTCCCACCCCTTTGGGGGCCGGGAGTCTTTGCATACTCACACGGCGGTGCGCGTTCGCATCAGTGTGCTGGCCACAGCATCCAGGTATCGCAGGCCACTGGAGCACTGGCGCACTGGTGTACCAGCGCACTGGCGCGCGCCGCCCTAATCAGCTTATTCTATACTGGCAGCCGCTGCTTCCTGCGACGCTTCCGGTTGGTGCCGGAAATCGATCCGCTTCAGCACGTCCTCAAAAATCTCCAGCACCCGGTCAAGTTGCTCATCAGTATGAGTTGCCATATAACTTGTACGGAGTAATGAATGACCCGGGGCTACTGCAGGACTGATCACCGGGTTGGTGAAAACGCCAGCATCGAAAAGGGCTTTCCAGACGGCAAATGTCTTTTGATCATCCCCGATAATAATCGGAATAACCGGTGTGACACTCTTACCGGTATCAAGGCCTAGAGCCTTAAATCCGGCGCGCATTTTTTCGGCATTGTGGTGCAAGCGTTCCACTCTTTGCGGTTCTTTTTCCAGAATGTCAAGCGCCGCCAGAGCTGCCGCAGCATTCGCCGGCGGGATACTGGCACTGAAAATCAATGACCGGGCGTGGTGCTGAATGTAGTCGATCACAGCCTCATCGCCTGCCACAAAACCGCCCAAAGAAGCGAAAGATTTGCTAAATGTACTCATTATCAAATCAACATCATCAGTCATATTGAAATGTGCCGCTGTTCCCCGGCCTTGGCCCAAAACGCCCAAAGCGTGTGCATCGTCACACATCAGACGGGCACCATATTTGCGGCAGAGCGGTACCAGCTCCGGAAGTGGTGCAATATCACCCTCCATACTGAATAGACCGTCGACCACTACCAGCTTGCCAGCCTCAGGCGGACATTGCTTCAGTACACGTTCCAGATCATTCATGTCATTGTGGCGGTAACGTTTCATTTGACCAAATGAAAGCCGGCAGCCATCCACGATACTGGCGTGATCATCGCGATCAGTAATCACAAAGTCCCCGCGGCCGACAACTGCTGAAATTGTACCTAAATTGACCTGCATGCCCGTGGAAAAAACAAGTGCTGCTTCCTTGCCAACGAACTTTGCCAGGCGATACTCGAGTTCATGATGCATTTGCAGGTTGCCATTCAAAAAACGCGACCCGGTACAGCTAGTGCCATATCTGTGAATGGCATCGATAGCAGCCTGTCGAACACGAGGATCGGTTGTCAGCCCCAGATAGTTGTTACTGCCAATCATGATCAGACGCTGCCCATTAATAGTAACCTCTGTTCCTTCGGTCTCGTCCAACGGTATAAAATAAGGGTAACCACCTGCTTTTTTAAGTTCTTTGGCTGTTGTAAACTCATGGCATTTTGTAAAGATATCCATAAAAAATCAGCACCTCTTCTCACCAAAACCCCTTTCTGACCTACTGTCAGTCGGGGCAATTACACTGGCATATGATTCAACAAATCAAAAATAATTCCTGCCGGAAAAGCCCGCCATTAATGAAAAATTCGGGATTTCCATAATTACTACCGTAGTGGTTAAGCCATCCCCTTTTGGGTGATCTTGCTATATTTAACGTAAAAGGCTGCCCAAAATATTCAGGCAGCCTTTAAAATCAGAATTCCGTTTTTACTGAATAGTTATTTCTTATTGAAGAAATTCGTAATAACCTGCTTCAGATCCGGAGTTCCGATCTCCTGAAGCTCATAGCCCACTCTGAGCATCGGCTTGTTCACCTTGATGACTCTGGTGATGTCAATCGGAGTAGCGCTGATGACCAAATCGCAATCGATCTTATCGATTGTGGCCTCTAAATCACGCATCTGTTGTTTGCCATAGCCCATTGCCGGAAGCAGCGTGCCAATACCGGGGTATTTCTTGAAGGTATAGTCGATGCTGCCTACTGCGTACGGACGGGGATCTATTAGCTCAGCAGCGCCATATTTCTTGGCAGCAACCACACCGGCGCCATACTTCATTCCGCCATGGGTCAATGTCGGACCGTCTTCAATAATCAGGACTTTCTTGCCTCTGATTTGCTCGCCATTCTCCACGAAAATCGGGCTGGCGGCGTCAACGATGACAGCCTTCGGGTTAATGGCGGCTGCGCTCTGGCGAACCTCATCGATACCTTCCGGAGAAGCGGTGTCAATCTTGTTGATGACAATTACGTCAGCCATTCTGAGGTTGGTTTCGCCGGGATGGTATTTGACTTCGTGTCCGGCGCGGTGCGGGTCAGCCAGCAGAATGTGCAGGTCGGATTTATAGAACGGGATGTCGTTGTTACCGCCGTCCCACAGGATGACGTCGGCTTCTTTTTCGGCTTCACGAAGAATGGCTTCATAGTCGACACCGGCATAAACGACTATGCCTTTGTCGATATGGGGCTCATACTCTTCGCGCTCTTCAATGGTGGTTTCATGCTTGTCCAGGTCATCATAGGTGGCAAAACGCTGTACAGCCTGTTTGGCGAGATCGCCATATGGCATCGGGTGACGGATGGCTACTACTTTCTTGCCCATGCCCTGAAGGATCTCCGCAACGCGACGGGTGGTCTGGCTTTTGCCGACACCGGTACGTACTGCGGTAACAGCCACAACCGGCTTGGTGCTCTTAACCATGGTATGTTCGGGACCCATCAACATGAAGTCCGCACCGGCAGCCATGGCGGCGGAAGCTTTGTGCATTACATACTCATGAGTTACGTCGCTGTAAGCAAATACGACTAAGTCAATCTTGTGTTTCTTGATCAGGTCGATCATTTCGGACTCATCGAGAATGTCGATCCCATTCGGATAGAGTTTTCCTGCCAGTACCGCGGGGTATTTGCGGCCCTGGATGTCAGGAATCTGAGTCGCAGTAAAAGCCACAACTTCGTAGTCTTCATTGTCCCGGAAATAGACGTTAAAGTTGTGGAAATCACGTCCGGCGGCTCCAAGAATCAATACTTTTTGACGTTTGGCCATTAGATTTTCCTCCTCTTGAAGTTTTATTGGAATAAGGCCCTGTCCTGAGCCTGAGCCTTGATTCGCCTTATTTGCCGAGGGTGGCGACCATGACCGCTTTAATGGTGTGCATGCGGTTTTCAGCCTCATCGAACACAACCGAGTGCGCACTCTCGAAGACTTCGTCAGTGACTTCTTCCTCTTTCAGTCCAGCGCCATGGAATGCCGGCAGGCAATGCATAAACAGTACGTCAGGATTACCGGTGCGCTCGATCATCTCCATATTAATCTGATACGGTTTTAGCGCTTCGACTCTTTCTTTCATACCCGGATTGTTTTCTTCACCCATGGATACCCAGACATCAGTATAGAGAACATCGGCATTTTCTACTTCATTAATATCATCGGTAATAGTGATAGAAGCGCCAGTCTCCTCAGCTACTTTACGGCAGTAAGCGGTGAGTTCTGCATCGGGGAAAAGTGACACTTCGACAGTTTTGCCGTTCTCATCAGTATAGCTGTAGCCTTTCGGCGCCAGGATTACGAAATCCATTCCCATTTTGGCCGCGCCAATCATCAGGGCATTAGCCATATTGTTACGGCCATCGCCAACATAGACGAAGCGCACACCAGCCAAACCACCAAGATACTCTTGAATGGTGAGGAAGTCAGCCAGTACCTGGGTCGGATGATCGGCATCGGTTAAGCCGTTCCAAACCGGAATCGAAGCATATTTTGCGAGGCCTTCCACATGTTCATGGCTGAAACCGCGGAATTCGATACCGTCAAACATGCGCTCAAGCACTCTGGCGGTGTCTGCCACAGTCTCTTTTTTGCCCAGCTGAATGTCGTTCTTACCTAAGTATTCGGGATGCGCACCTTCGTCCACGCACGCCACTGTAAAAGCGCAACGGGTTCTGGTGGAAGGTTTTTCAAAAATCAATGCAATATTTTTTCCTTCCAGCAGGTCGCCTTTGATACCCATCTTCTTCTTGAGTTTGAGAGAAGCAGAGAGGTCCAGAAGGTAGCTGATTTCTTCGGGGGTAAAATCCTTAAGAGTCAGAAAATCGCGTCCTTTTAAGCTGATCGGCATACAAACACACTCCTTCAAGTTTAAGTATTTATTTGCTTAAGTTTGCTTACTGGGGCTTGCCTTCTTCCCGGTTACTTCGTGATTACAGTGCCAGCTTTACCATTCAGGGCGGCTTCTACTTGCGTCAGTGAACCGATAATGGCACGTTTTCCGCCGGCTTCCACGAATCTGACAGCGGCTTGAACTTTTGGTCCCATGCTGCCAGCCTTAAAGTGTTTCTCTTCCTGATAACGTTTAGCCTGAGCAACAGTCATCTCAGAAATAAAGGTCTGATTCGGCTGCCCGTAATTCAAGGCCACCTGTGACACATCCGTCAGGATCACAAACGTATCAGCTTGTACATCCAAAGCCAGCCTTTGCCCGGCGAGGTCTTTGTCTATTACAGCTTCTACTCCGACGATCCTGTTTTGCTTGCGCACTACCGGAATTCCGCCGCCGCCAGAGGCAACAACAATAATGCCATTTTTAACCAGAGCAGAGATCACATTCTTCTCAAGAATTTCCTTTGGATCCGGAGACGGCACTACACGACGCCATCCGCGCCCGGCATCCTCTTTCATTACAAAACCCTTGGCGGCCATAATCTGACGCGCTTCATCTTCGGAATAAAACGGACCAATCGGTTTCGTAGGATTGGCAAATGCAGGATCTTCCTCACTGACAACTACCTGGGTTACGACAGTGGCAACTTCATTCTGCAATCCCGCAGCTCGCAATTCATTGACAAAACTCTGTTGAATCATATATCCAATAAATCCCTGGGTTTCTGAGCCGCAAATGTCGAGCGGCATGGCAGGAACGATATCCTTGCCAGCTTCATTCTGAAGTAAAATGTTACCAACCTGGGGACCATTGCCGTGTGTTAGAATAAGCTCAGCACCAGACTTCACTAATCCCACCAAAGCACTGCAAGCTATTCTGACATTTTCAAACTGCTCTTCCGCAGTACCCTTTTGCTTCGGCTGTAAAATCGCATTGCCGCCGAAAGCCACTACCAGCCTTTCCGCCACTTTCTTTTCCTCCCTTGTTGCATACCTAAAGTGCCACATAAATCCGTTTTGCTACGCTGCTATCACCATCACCTAGCTGAGATAGACTTTTTGTACATAAGGAGATGTATTGAGAGTCAATACGGCACCATAATCGGGGCGGAAACGCAGTTCTTCTCCTACTACTGCTGTTCTTCCACTAATCTCGACCAACAAGTGATCGCTAGAGCCGCCCAATATTTCTACACCAGCATCTAAAGGTGTCAAGCCGTCAAAAATAACGTCTTGCCGTCCCAAGGCAAGTATGGCGCGCTGGTGAATACCTCGATCCTCAAAGACCGGCACATTACCGAAGACATCCTGCGCAATGCGGCCGATCGGCAGCGACGGTTTTTTACGAAACTCAATAATTTCAGCAACTGCAGTAAAAGCGTCCGTGTGTAAACCTGGCATTGGCTTGCGCTCCAGAGTTTCGCAGCCAAGCATGATTCCTTCGCCAATACGTAACTGGGTAATACCGC
>JBMNNY010000184.1:0-4155 GCA_050942765.1 Bacillota bacterium
GTAGCTTGCCTTCCCACATCATTCCCAGGCTGCTCGAATTGCCTCCAGAAACGATTGGCAGCTCCAATTTGTTATTCTTCCGAATTTCTTCTGCCAGTCGGACTAGTAAGCCCAAATTATTCTCATCCGGGCTAATCGCTCCATAACAGGTTAGATTGACACCCAGTCCGGCGATTTCCAATCCTTCGACAGCGGCCAGTTCATTGACAGCCCCGGGAATCTCATCCGGCCAAAAACCTTCGCGCAGGTCGCCGACATCCACCATGATGACCACGCGCATGGTCTTACCCTGTCGACGCGCTTCTGCTCCCAGAACCTTTCCGGTTGTCACATCCGACAGCAGGCAGTAATCTGCCAGACGAACTGTTTCTGCGGCAGCACTCTGCATCGGTATCCGGATTAGCATATATGGTCCGGGAATCCCGGCGTCTCGCATGCGTGCGATGTTTTCCAGACGGGAGTCGCCCAACATGGCAACGCCGCCCTGTTTAATGGCCCGCGCTACTTCTGGCGCTCCACAGCAAACTTTGGTAACTCCAACAACTTTCACACCTGCTGCGCTGGCCTTTTGAACCACCTGAGCAGCATTACTGGCGATTTTGGCAACATTAATTTCCAGTCTTGGATTAGCTGCCACTGATATCCCTCCGCATCCCAAAACTTTTCAGCATTAATGCTGTGGCAGCATCCGGAAAATCTTCTGCGATTAGACCAATTGCTGCCAGGATGTAGTCGCTATCGGTCAGGAACTGAGGATGTTCCGGCAAGAGCTCTCCGGTTTCCGGACGCCGCCGGATGGCATTTTCCAAACGTGTTCCAATATTTAAACGCGTCAAAGCGCCGCCAGTTCCCACAATCCATTTAACCGTGGTCAGATCTTTGCCGGATGCCACAGTCACTCTGCCGCTGGGCGTATAGAGATATCTAAGTCGGCCTACATGGCGATTAACGGCTTCCTTCGCAGCTCCGAGAGTCAAGGCTTCCACAAAGCGGCGCATGGCTTCATCGGTCGGGATGGGCTGTAAACGCTCCAACTCGACTTCAGGATCCAGGTCGGTGGCAGCCCGCAAGGAATCAAACCCAATTGTTTCGGCCACATTGTGGGCGTTAATGTAAACTCCCAGATCGCCTTCGACGGTACGCTTGGCAAAAGGCTCCGGACTAATCATTTTGTCCCGGATTTCTGAGCTGCCTTCGGCCACAGAATGGACATCCGTAGTAGCACCGCCGACATCGATGACCACCAAATCGCCTAAAGTCTTCTGCAGCAGCACAGCGGCATCCATGACGGCTCCGGGCGTCGGCTTCAGATGGCCATTGACCATCTCCCTGATGTGGGACATCCCCGGCGCTTGGGTAATCTTTTCTTCAAAGAGCTTCACAATCAACTTGCGCGCTGGCTCAATATTCAATTCGTCAATGCGGGGATAGACATTCGGCAAGATCAGTACTTCTTTGCCACCATCCTGAAGAATGGCAGCTACTTGTTTTTGAATCGCACTATTCCCGGCGTAAACGATCGGCACAGGTGCCGGCAGCGCCGCTAACAAACGCGCGTTTTCTAAAATGACCTCTTCTTCGCCATAGTCGACCCCGCCAGCCAAAATAATGATGCGCGGGTTGATTTTTAGAATATCATCCACCGTCTCCGGACGGATACGACCGGCCGTCACCAGGCGAATAACCCCGCCTGCTCCTAAGGCAGCTTCTTTCGCGGCCTTGACGGTCATATCATAAACCAGTCCGTGCACGGTCATCACCAGACCGCCTGCCGCGCTTGAAGTCGCGGCAATGCGGTCCGGCTCAAAAGGTCCGATACGTGCGGACAGATCTGTCATCGCCGCATTGAGCCCGATCCGGACATCACCTTCGACAACAGTCGTAGGGCCAACACCCTGACCTAGAAAGACAGGATCATCGGTTGTTAGTCCGTCAAAAGCGCTGACAACAGTTGTCGTGCTGCCAATTTCGGCAGCTAAAAGGTCAATGCGTCTCAAATCTGTTCGCTCCTTATTTATTGCGTTATTGCCCTATTCAGCCTCAAAACGCTTCAATGCACTTCATCAGCTTCAGGCGGCTTCTTATTTCTTAGCGGCGTCCTTTTTGCGACGCTGCTCGACCAGGAAACTAGCAACGTGAATACCCTTGGTACCGCGGCCAAAACCGGCGTCCATACCGGACTCAACCGCAATTTCATTGGTAATCTGCGTACCGCCGGCGACTAGTATCAGGCGATCGCGGACACCTTTTTCACGGCAGAGCTGATCAAGCCGTTTCATATTGGTACGGTGAATATCGGCGTGGGTAATGATCGTGGAAATCAGGATCGCATCGGCATTCGACTCAATGGCGGCGTCGACTGCTTTTTCCACAGGCACCGAAGTACCCAGATACAGGCATTCTACTCCGAAACCTTCAATACCGCCATGCTTAATATCGATGATCTCACGCATACCGACCGAATGCTCATCCTGTCCGACAGTGGCAGCCACCACCTTCAGCGGACGATCTTTGATGTCTTTACGGATCTCATCCTCAGATAAAGTGACTACTTTTTTCGGAATCACCAGGGTTTTCGGATCGATATCCTGCATAAAGCGGCCTTTCACTTCCACGAAAGTGCCTTCCGAAGGATGCATGATGCCTTTGTGAATCACTTCTGGTTCTTCAAGGTTCATGCGTTTGGCAATTTCCAGCGCCGCAAATTCAGCAGTACGTTCATCGACCGGCAGGAACATTCCGACAACGACATAGCCATCACCATACCACTGGACTTCAGGACGAATCAGATGCTTGGCTTTGTGATCCGCGAATTCGGCCATCCGGCGGTCTACGCAGTCCTCTTCATCCAGCTCATCAATATAGACGATTTTTTCCGGACGGCAGAGTGTGCATCCATCAATGGCTTCACAAGCGCTCTTATATTGAGGCGGAATATTGTTGTTACCAAAGTGTGAGCAGACGGGCGCGAAATAATCGGCATCCCGGGCTACGACACTGTTAGCGCCCACACCGCCGTCAATTTGACGCTTAATACCGTCGCCATTGCGCTCTGGGAACATACCGGAATCGACAAACATGCCGGCTTCGACCGCAGCGAAATAGCCGCCCATCTCTTTAATCTGTTCCAGGAACAGTACGGCACGTTCTTTAAGCTCACGAACTACTTCCGGCAACGGGCCATCTTTTTTGAGCTCGACCATGTCCAGAATGCCGTCCAATCCGATCAGCATCTGGTTGGCAGTATTCAAAGCAGCAATGTTATTGTAGTGCCAGGGAACATTACGGCCTTCGTCCGGAGTAATGGTGCTTTGAATGTCGGCACTGGTCAGACGTGAAAGCATCAGGTTCAATGTATGACTGACCGTCGCATCACGGGTATCGGAATCCATATACTTGGTGTTCATTTGAGCACGCATGCGATAGCCTTTAAACAGATCCCGCAAAGCCACAGCATACGGCAAGTCCATGCGCATCGCCGGGAGTGGTGCAACATCTGGCGGAACTGTCGATAAACAAATCTTGTCTTTTGCCATACCGGCCTTAACCGAGAAAGTAGCGTTGAGGCCATGCTGTACCATTAGCTCCGGCATAACTTTCCAGGCATCCCGGGCGGTGGCGTTGGCATTGTGGGCACCGTCGATCTGAGCCATACCGGCGTCCGCCATCAGGCGTTTCGCTTCTGCAGCGTCAACGAAAGAACGTACCATATTAACATTACGGTAAAGCACATTGTACTGAGGATCCTGGTGCGCACCATTAACGCCTTCCTCGGCAAACAGAACGCCAACTTCCGGTCCGGCAACGCCGCTGACGTAGGAATGGAAATTGATGGGACGGCCGACTTCATCTTCAATAAAGTCAAGCGCTTTGCGTGTAGCGCGCAGTTGTTTACGCGTAATCGGAACGCCGCCTACGCCTTCGGGGGTTCCTTCAATTAACCCGTCAAAATGGCTTTGACCTGCGGTACGAATTACCATAATGTGATCTGCACCATGCCAGGCAGCCATGCGCATTCTTCTGATATCATCTTCAAAACGGCCGGAAGCAATTTCGGTAGTGATCACACAATCCGGCTGCGGATTAATGCCGCCAAAGCTCTTGGCTGCCGGCAAAGGAATGCTTTGCTCCATATTTTTGGAAACCTGACGATAT
>JBMNNY010000077.1:0-9691 GCA_050942765.1 Bacillota bacterium
CTCTTATTCCAGTTACTTGACATTTTACTGGTCTGTCCCTGTAATACGGCCAGCACCTCATCAATTGTTGACTCATCAACAACCTGACGCAGCCCAACTTCACTGTTGAGCGGAATCATCACTTTCATGCTGCCGTTGGGGATTCTCATAATGTAATATTTCTGTTTCTCGCCAAGAACTTCTTTTTCCTCGATCGCTTCGATAATTCCAGCGCCGTGTAATGGATAGACTACTTTTTCACCCACTTCAAACATGGAAATTCACCACCTAACCAAGGGCAGGAAATACCTCTTATATATTATCATTTATCGTAATGCCAGTCAATAAACCGAATATTCTAGCAAATGTCGTCTGAATTGTCAATAGTCACTTTCGCTCTCCAATCAACAGGCATAAGCCTTAGAAGCCGATGCAGTCGCCCCGTGCGCCTACAAACGACTTTTGGTTGGCTTGACATGCCAAACCCGCAAAAGTATAATTGGACTTGACTAAAGCCACGGAGGTGGATACGTTGGAACAAAATGAATACGACATTTTTCAGGAAGTTGTTGAAGAACACCTTGTGCGTCATCGCAGTGTCTTAGATGTTCTTTCCAAATTCCAGGAATCATCTGCACGGGTAAACCGCGCCTTGGCCAAAGCTGTAACCGGATGCGGTTGTCTGCAGATAAGAGCTTCACGTCAGCAAGCGCCTGACAATATAGATTTTCGTCAGCTAAAAGATCATATGGCAAGTCATCTGGAAGGCGAACTATGTGAAAACTGCCGGGAAGTATTAGAAACCGAGGTTGGACGAACCCTTTTCTACCTCGCGGCAATTTGTGATTTAAACAATCTCAGTATGCAGGATATTATGAATAAAGAGCGTCAGAGAATCTCAGCACTCGGGCCTTTTAACCTTACTTGATGTAAGTTTTAACCTAAGCTGGCCTTAAAAAGGGTTTAGAAGTAATAGCGGTCCAGACTAAGGCTAGCCTGTTCCTTTAAGCGCTTCAGCCCATTCTGAATGGCTTTGGCGCGCACTTCACCAATACCTTCAACGTCATCTAGACTTTCAATGCTTGCACTTACTATATTCAGAAAACTGCCGAACTTCTCGACCAGATTTGTTATAACCGGAATGGGAACACGCGGGATTTTCCGAAGAATCCGGTATCCACGCGGCGCAACCTGTGTGTCCGGGTTGATATTGGCAACCGTGAATCCCAAAGCTTTAGCCGTCAGATTCATATCGAGCAGCTCTTCAGAGGACCAGTTCTGCAAATTCTTCTTGATTTCAGCGATGCATTTCTCATCGTTGTTAATGGCGTAATCCTTGATGACCAGATGGACTTCGTCCTCAATATCCGCCATCAGTTCATCCAGCTGCATTTCGATCAGACGGCCTTCTGTTCCGAGTTCGTAGACATGCCATTGAATTTCTTTGGCGATATGCAGCACCATTTCCCCCCGCCGGATAACATTCGTGACATCCGCCAGGGTAACATTGTTCTCGAACTCAAGAGCTGTCAACAAAATCAATGCTTCATCCAAAACGCTGCGGTATTTCTGCAGCGTTTGTAATGCTTGGTTGGCTTTGGCCATAACAACGCTGAAATCTCTTACCACATACCGCATATTACCCTTATAAAGCGTGATGACATTGCGGCGTTGTGAAATGGCAATCACCAGTTCTCCGGTTTGAATGGCAGTCCTTTCCGCAGTCCTGTGGCGGGTGCCTGTTTCCGAAGTAGGAATACTGGTATTGGGCACCAGTTCAGCATTGGCATAGATTATTTTGGTGGCATCACTGCTGATCACAATTGCGCCGTCCATTTTGGCAAGTTCGTAAAGGCTGGAAGGCTCCAGATCACAGTCGAGCTTAAAACCGCCATCTACCAGTTCCAGTACTTCCGGCGTATCGCCAACGACCAGCAGGGCACCGGTCCGGGCACGGAGAATGTTTTCCAGTCCCTCATAAAGAACTGTTCCAGGAGCTATCAGCTTGATTGTCTTGATAAAAATATCATCAGCCCAGCCCTCAGGCATACTAACACCTCCGCTGCATTTTGTTCCGCCTTATGTTCGCGCCTCGCGCCTATGACTTATGTACCTATGACTTATGTTATGTACCCCTCATTCTGTCAAGAGCTCCGCCAATGCTTCCATGACCGTCCCCACCGCAGCCACCTTTATGCCCGTCCCGGCTGCCTTTTTAGCTTCTGCTAAATTACTATTCGGGACAACCATTTTTTTAAAACCGAGACGCACTGCTTCACGTGTTCTGATTTCCGCCTTTGATACTCCCCGCACTTCGCCGGAAAGGCCTATTTCACCAAACCCGACTGTTCCCCGGGGAATCGGCCGATCTTTAAGGCTGGAGGCAATCGCGCCCATGATCCCGAGGTCAGCGGCTGGCTCCGTCAAACGAAATCCGCCAATGGCCTGAACATAGACATCTGCATTGCCAGTACCCAGACGCAGCCTTTTTTCCAAAACCGCCAGCATCACCGCCATGCGATTCGGATCAACCCCTGTGCATAGTCGACGCGGGTAACCGCCTGTGTTATTGGGCGCGGCTAAAGCCTGGATCTCCACCAGAATTGGCCGCGTACCTTCCATGACCACAACAACCGCTGAGCCGGCAACATCAAGTGCCCGGCCTGACAGAAACAGCTCTGACGGATTAGTCAGTTCGCGCATACCGCTGTCGCACATTTCGAAAAGCGCAGTTTCATTGGTGGATCCGAAACGGTTCTTAAAGGCCCTCAGCACGCGATATGTGTATTGTGTCTCGCCTTCAAAGTATAGGACGGTGTCAACCATATGCTCCAGAACCTTTGGGCCGGCTAAAGATCCGCTCTTGGTGATATGGCCAATGAGCACCACTGGAATGCCAGTCTCTTTGGCAAATTGTAGCAGGCTTCCTGCGCAGGACCGCACCTGTACGATACTGCCCGGCAAACCCGCAACATCTGGATCCGCCAGCGTCTGGATTGAGTCCACGATTAACAGCGCCGGACGCTTTTCGGCAGCCACATTGACGATCTCTAACACATCGGTTCCGGTTAAGATAAACAGATTGTCTTTCAGAGCTCCCAGGCGCTCAGCTCTTAGGCGCAGCTGGGCTGCTGATTCTTCACCTGAAACATAAATTACTGGCTGCTCCAGAGCGGCCGCCACCTGCATCAACAAGGTGGATTTACCAATGCCGGGCTCTCCGCCAACCAGCACCAGTGATCCGGGGACAAGTCCGCCGCCAAGCACGCGTTCAAGCTCCGGCAAACCGACTTTGATGCGTTCAAAATGCTCCGCCGCGATATCGGTAATACTCTGCAGGCCGCCAGCAACAACCCCGCCGAAGCCTACACCTGCAGCGCCACCAGCTCCTACTCCGCCACCAGCTCCTACTCCGGCTCCCGGCCCGAACCCGGCACCTTTGCCTCTTCTGGCGAAAGCGCTTTTTCCGCCCCCACCTGCTCCTCCCGCGGCGGCCGGGACTTTAAACTCCACCATCGAGTTCCAGCTCTGGCAGGCCGGACAGCGACCCATCCATTTGGAACTGTCATAACCACATTCGTTGCAGACGTACGCTACTTTATCCTTACTCATCGGAACCGGCACCGGCCTTTCTGCGCCGGACGGCGAAAATGATCCAAATCAGCAATAAGACCACCAGAATAGCTAGTAAAGCCCAACCGAAATATGACAACCAGTCGACCACCAGGCTCCAGTTTTCGCCCAGCATTTTACCACCCAGCACCATGATCGTGACATTTGCGGAAACGCTGATTAACAGAAGGATCATCGATGAGATCAGTTCGGTTTTGGCCATTCCGGCCACTACCACCAACGGGGACCTGATGGCTGGCAGAAAACGCGAAATGAGCAATACCCATTTGCCGTAACGCACAATCCATCCTTCCGCCTTCTGCAAAGAACTTTGGGGAAAATACTTGCGAAAAAAGCGGCTCCTCACAAGCAGATCCCGCCCGAAGCGGCCAAGCATATAAGCGCCAAACAAAGCCGCCATGCAGCCCACAATCCCGGCGACAATCATCCAGAATACCGGTAAGCCGCGGCGACCAGCCAGATAGCCGCCAAAAACCACGAGCACATCTCCCGGAAATGGTGGGAAGACAACCTCCAAAACGGCGTAACCGGTGATAAAAAGGTATATATAGATCGGATCGGCGCTCATCAGCCAGTCGCCGATCATCCGAATGATATCCAAACGTGTATCCTCCAAACAGGTTTGCCCGCTCTGCAAAACCCGGGCTTATCACAGGTTTATCACGGGCTTATCGCGGGTCTGTCACGAGCTTATCTACGTTATTTCACCGCTCAGCTATTATTTTCCTTCCGAAAATCTATTGTTATGAAAAAGGGCATGCGCTGTCCTACCTCAACAGTGCATGCCCTTATTTGCGGATGCTCGCCGGCGGTTCTACAGTTCTACGCTTTAACCGGTTTGGCATCCCGGAACACGATTTTGCCATCTTCCGCATCCACCAAAACCTGTGCATTCTCCTGGAACCGGCCTTTCAAAATTTCTTCGGAAAGACCATTTTCGACCAGCCGCTGGATTGCACGGCGCAGCGGTCTGGCGCCGAAGTTAGGATCATAGCCTTCCTTGGCCAGGACTTCCTTGGCAGCATCGCTGACCTGCAGCACAATTTCTTTTTCCTGAAGCTGCTTGCGCAACGCTTCGAGCATCAGATCGACAATCTTGGAAATATGCTCTTTGCCAAGGGCATGGAACACGATGACTTCGTCAATCCTGTTCAGGAACTCCGGACGGAATGTATGCCGCAGCTCTTCAAGCACCTTTTGCTTCATATCCTCATACTGCCGCTGCTCGGTGGCAGCGTCTTCTCCGCGCTCACGGAAGCCAACCGCGCTTTGCCGGTCGATCAGGTTGGCGCCAACGTTGCTGGTCATGATGACGACTGTATTGCGGAAGTCTACGGTGCGGCCTTTGCCATCGGTAAGCCGTCCATCCTCAAGCAGCTGCAACAGCACGTTGAATACTTCCGGATGCGCTTTCTCAATTTCGTCAAGCAACACGACCGAGTAAGGTTTACGCCGTACTTTCTCGGTTAACTGTCCGCCTTCATCATACCCGACATATCCCGGAGGCGCGCCAATCAGGCGGGCAGTGGTATGCCGCTCGGTGTATTCTGACATATCCAGCCGAATCATGGCATTCTCATCACCAAACAGTGCTTCGGCCAGAGCGCGTGCCAACTCGGTCTTACCAACACCGGTCGGCCCCAGGAAGATAAACGAGCCGATTGGCCGTTTCGGATCTTTCAATCCGGCATGTGCTCTCCTGACTGCCGTGGAGATAGCATGAATCGCTTCATCCTGTCCAATGACCCTCTTATGAAGCACTTCCTCCAGATTGAGCAGTTTGGCGCTTTCCTCTTCGGCCAGTTTTACAACAGGAATTCCAGTCCAGCTGGATACGATTTGGGCAATGTCATCCTCGGTGACAACCGGTTCGGACTTGCCGCGCTTTTCTTCCCAATTACGGCGCTGCTCTTCCAGACTGGTCCGCAGTTTCAGCTCGCTATCACGCAACTGGGCGGCTTTTTCGAACTCCTCATTCTGAATGGCTGATTCTTTCTCTTTCTGCAGCGTCTGCACACGCTCTTCCAGTTCCTGCAGGTCCGGAGGAGCAATGGTCGTATTCAGACGCACCCGGGAGGCGGCTTCGTCAATCAAATCGATCGCCTTATCTGGCAAGAACCGATCCGAAATGTAGCGATCCGACAGCGTCACAGCACTGCGGATAGCCTCGTCCGTAATCTTGACGCGATGGTGTGCTTCATAGCGGTCGCGCAGGCCTTCCAAAATCAAGACGGTTTCCTCGCGCGTCGGCTCACCGACCACAATCGGCTGGAACCTGCGTTCAAGGGCTGCGTCTTTCTCAACATACTTGCGGTACTCATCGATGGTGGTGGCACCGATACATTGCAGTTCACCGCGAGCCAGGGCAGGTTTCAGAATATTGGCGGCATCAATGGCGCCTTCGGCAGCGCCAGCGCCGACCAGCGTATGCATCTCATCAATGAACAAGATGACATCTCCGGCTTCGCGGATTTCATCCATGACCTTTTTCAGCCGTTCCTCGAACTCACCACGGTACTTGGAACCCGCCACCAGCGAGCCCATATCCAGAGTAACCACGCGCCGGTTCTTCAATACTTCCGGCACATTTCCGGCGACAATTTTCTGGGCCAGCCCTTCAGCAACGGCTGTTTTACCAACGCCAGGCTCTCCGATTAACACCGGGTTATTCTTGGTGCGCCGGCTCAGTACCTGAATGACACGTTCGATCTCTTTTTCCCGGCCAATGACCGGATCAAGCTTACCTTGATGCGCCAGCATTGTCAGGTCACGGCCAAACTGGTTCAGCGTCTGGGTGTTACTGCTATTGCCGTAGGTTGGGCTCCCCATACTACCGGCAATGACAGTTCCGCCCAGCAGTGCAATTACCTGATTTCTGACCTTATCGAGATCCGCACCCAGATTCTTAAGAACCTGAGCGGCAACGCCTTCACCCTCCCGAATTAGGCCGAGCAGGATATGCTCTGTTCCAACGTAGTTGTGTCCCAGATTACGCGCCTCATCCAGCGCCAGTTCAAGGACTCGCTTAGCCCGCGGCGTCTGCGGAATAACTCCCATAACGGGAAACTCTCCGATACCAATGATGCGCTCTACTTCGCCCTGAATTCTTTCCATACTGAGGCCTAATGATTCCAGGGCTTTAGCGGCCACGCCCTGGCCTTCCACTACCAGGGCCAGCAGCAAGTGCTCTGTGCCAACAACATTATGATTCAACCGCTTGGCTTGTTCCTGTGCTAAATAAACCACCCGGCGGGCACGTTCTGTAAATCTAGCATTCATTAATAACACCTCCAAACAAATGACCAAATTTTTACTTCTCATTCACCAGTTCCCGAACCAGCATCGCCCGATATTGATCACGTTCGCCAGGACTCATCTCCCGGCCGATAATTTTCTGCAAAATGCCGGGGCTGGTGACAAACAACAGCTCTTTCAGGAAAATACTCTTCAAAGCCGGTATGATTTCGAGATCAGTTCCGAGTTTAACTTCCGATGTCAGCCTGAGCGCTTCCTCGGAAGTCAGCAGCCTGGCCTGGGACAGGGTCCCAAAAGCACGCCACACTCTATCCTCCACCTGTATTCTGGAATCCCGCAGGATTGCCTGACGGGCCGCCCGCTCGCTTTCAACCAGCTGCGTGCAGGCCGTCTGAAGGTTGTAGAGGATTTCTTCTTCGGTGCGACCCAGAGACATCTGATTGGAAATCTGGAATATATCGCCATAGGCTTCCGAGCCTTCACCGTAAATTCCCCGGACGTTCAAGCCAATTTGACTGAGCGCCGACAAGACTTTTCTGGTCTGATCGATCATGGACAGCGCAGGCAAATGAACCATTACTGATACACGCATACCTGTGCCGGTGTTGGTCGGACAAGCTGTCAAATAGCCCTTATTTTCATCAAACGCATAATCCAGCCGTTCCTCAAGGATGTCATCCATTTTGTCAGCCGCTTCGGTGGCCTTGCCAATCTGTTGGCCGGGGAGAATCGCCTGAATTCGCAGGTGATCCTCTTCATTGACCATCGTTGAAACGCTTTCGTCCACATTCAGGATCACGGCCCGGTTCTGCGGATGCTCAATATGCTGCGGACTGACGAGATGTTTTTCGACCAGGATCTGCCGCTCCAGCAGTGGCAAATCCTCAATGCGCTCCAGCTTAAAGAGGCCACGGTCTCCTCCGGCAGCATTAACCGCCTGCTCTACACGCCGCAAGACTTCTTTCATAGCCGCTTCCGAGGCGTGACCCGGGAAAGGCAAATCTTGCAGGTTACGAGCCAGTCTCACCCTGCTGGCAAGTACAACATCGGTTTGTTCGCCGCCGCTTTTGGCCCATGCCGGTAATATTTTGCGAGCATTGTCTATCCACATAATCGACACCTCCTTAAGCCTGATCTCTTTCCAGCTTACGGATTTGGTCCCGCAGCCTGGCGGCCTGCTCATACTCTTCCTTGCGGATTGCTTCGGCCAACTTGCCGCGCAAAACCTCTATTTCGTGGCGTATTCTGAGCGTGCCGCCGGCACGTTTCGGTACCTTCCCGGTATGCTTGGAACTGCCGTGCATGCGGCGCAGCAACGGATCCAGACTGTCATTGAAGGTCTCATAGCAGTGGCCGCAGCCCAGTCTGCCTGTGCGCCGAAAATCAGTAAAGGTCAGACCACAAAAACTACACTTTGGAACATCGTAATTCGATTCGGTCAAAAATACGTTTTCAGTATCAGCCCCAAGTAGACCGGTAAGGAAGTTCTGCATTGTAAAATGGGGCTTCATCATAAGTCCTAATTCCGCGGATTTTTGGCGGGCACATTCTTCGCAAAGATGATATTCGTTCTTCTCATTGTTGATGATTTTCGTAAAATGCACTACAGCCGGCCGTTTTTGGCATTCCTCGCAAAGCATGTTTACTCCCCCTGTTCGCCTGCTATCGGGCATAGTTATAATTTATTAAAAATCGTGGGCCAAATGTGTTTTTCGTCATTCAGCATTGAGTCATTCAGTATTGAGCGCCAAAATCACTTCCAGAACAGCGCGCAATATCTTGGCGCGTAAGACTTTATTATCAGCGCACTCATATGCGGAATCGCCCTCTTCACTGTTAAATTGCCTGTATAACACTGTTCGGATAATGTCGGCAGAGTATTCATCCAGAAAGCCATCGTCCTGCAAGCGCTGCAGTAAGGCATCTGCCTCCTGACTGCTGAGCGCGCCTTCCGTCATTTGCTCAATGTACTCCAGTATGCTGCCTTCCAGAGGTATCTGGCGGATTCTGATATAGCCGCCGCCACCGCGTCTGCTGTCAATAACGAAACCCTGGTCATTGGAAAACCGTGTTTCGAGAACGTAATTTATCTGTGAGGGTGAGCAGCGGAAAATACGCGCCAGCTCCCGCCGCTGAATTTCAATGGCGTTTGTGCCCGCGACAGAAAGCATCTGCCTTAAATATTGCTCTATAAAGTCTGACAGCGAGCCCAAGTTAAACCCTCCCATGCTTGATCTCTTCTAAATGCATCTCTCCGTGATGTATTCCTGACCTTTCCTGACCTTCACCTAAATTATAGCATTAATAATTTGGATGTCAACTCTTTTCATTATTCCCGTGTAATCTGGAATTGACACGGTGTTGACCGCGATTTGCCTCTGGAATTTATCCAAAGTTGGTCAAAAAAATTGATCAATTTTGGTCAGAAAATTGATCCACATTTTTGCCCAAAAAATGACCATAAAAAAAGACAGCCTTTGCGCTCCTTTGTGCTGCGGCTGTCGTCAAGAGTGATCAGTGTCAGGAAGCAGGAAGCCCTTCAGGAAGCCCTCCCGTGAGCGTGCCCTCAACCTTTACTAATTACTTATTAGGAAGCACTGTCAGCGGATTCAACCGCTGTTCGCCGTGATGCACTTCAAAGTGCAAATGGTTGCCGGTAGCCCTGCCAGTACTTCCGACTTCCGCAATGGCCTGCCCGCCTGTTACCGTTTGGCCTTCTTCAACTAAAAGCCGTGAGTTATGAGAATAGTATGTACGCCAATTATCTTGATGTTGAAGGATCACCAGCATCCCATAGCTGCCCCGCCACCCCGCAAATTCCACT
>JBMNNY010000078.1:0-9675 GCA_050942765.1 Bacillota bacterium
CGCAGCGTCGCGCCAACATTGCGCTAACGCTGTGCTCCGGCGCTATCAGCATTTCCAGTCAATTTTCGCCGGATTTGGCTCGTTCTCCACAGCTACGGCACGCAGGGCAGCTTCCATGCGACCGCATTCTTCGGCAGCCCGTTGTTCAATTTGCTCCCAAGGCGCATCCGTTCCGAGCTGATCATATGCAACGGCAAGCGCTCCATAAAAGGCCAAACCAATGCAATGCTGTACGGAATGAATAGTCGATGCACATTGGCCTGTTGCACGCGCTGCCGCCTGGGCAACAGGATTACCCTCTGCTTCACGGGCAGCCGCATGGCCCTCAAGGATAACGGCTTTCGCCTGCGGCAGTTTGATTAAGCCCTTTAGCCACTCCCACTGAAATCCCACTCCTTTCCAGTAAACTGAATCTCATGATAACACAAAAAAATAAAGAAATTGCTAGGCAATTTCTGAAGAATTCTGAAGTGTTATGTTTTCCGTAGAGTGAGTGAGGTAAAGGCATGAAAAAGCCCTCACGGGAAAGCTCTTGTTCTTTCCTGTGAGGGTTGATTCGGAGAAGCAAATTACCCACCAGTTTGATCACTGCATTAAAGCTGGTTCACAAATGTAGCTAACTCCTTCACATGCGAACGGCTTTTGAACTCTGGATTTTGCGGAAGAGTATCATCAAACGTCTCAAATTCTTCACCGTCAATACTCATCTTGATACGGTGATTTGACACTTAATCCACCTCCGTCTAATTAATATCGCAGATCTCCTTATCAAGAACGTCGCCTCAAACCAAAGCAATTCAGTTTTTCTGCGAGGCTTGCCTCTGAAAGTACTCTTCTGCGAGTATGGCGTAAACAGCCTTGTCAATCCACTCTTTATCGACTCGTGCCCAGACAGCCTTGATATGTAGAGCTTCCCGGCGCATTCCATTCCGTTCCATGACGCGATATGAACCATAATTAGCGGCAGCACACAAAGCGAAAATGCGCCTGAGTTTTAGATCCTCGAATCCGTAGCGAATAAGCTCGCCACCAAGTTCGGTTCCGTAGCCGCGTTTCCAGTAGTCTATATGGAGAATCCAACCGATTTCCGCCGTATCATTGGCATCATCAGGATAAATGCCGCAGCTGCCTATTACCTTGTCGGATTCTTTCAAAACCACGGCGAAATCCTTACCCGGCTTTACCGAGTCCAGGAAGCTCCGTGTCTGCTCCGCATCGTTGGGTCCCCAGGACATATAGCGCGTGTTTGCCGGATTACTGGCCCACGAATGCACGGCGTCAAAATCATCTATGGTCAGCGGGCGCAAAATCAGCCTTCCTGTTTCAAGCGTGTCTTTGTAATTCATGCTGTTATCTCCTCTTCCTCTGAATAATCGAGCGCAAGTCTCAGTTTAGATTCGCCGATGCGTTCCAATTTCCTCCAGTGTGGATGGATCGTTACCTTGAGTAACTGTCCCCGCCAACAAAAATGCCCCCACTAGAGATATCTAGTGAGGGCAGGAACCTTTAGCTTTTCGTAATGGACGCAAGCCGATTCAACCTGTGGTAAATTTCATAATTCTACGAGGTTTGGCGCGCGACCAGCCATACTCCTCGCCTTTGGCGGAGATTTTCGGCTGCCGCCCGCACATGGTCAGATACATTTTCATCTGAAGCTCAATGAGCGCATTATCAAACTTGGACTTTTCGTCCCGCCCAAATCCCGCAAACTCCTTGATAACATGCAGCGGCAGCGTGCCATAATCAAGCACAGTATTGTAAATACGCCGGGCAGGGTTACTAATATGGCCCTTTTCATATTCTACTTCCAGAGTCGTATTCCCGCGGCGTGCAGCGATGAAATGTGGCACCCATTTCTTTGTGATAAAGCCACCAAACTCCAGGGAATCAACGCGAATATTCCGGAACTGTTGCCACCACCCAGCGAAAACCCAGCCTCCAATAGCGCATTCACAAAGTCGCCGAAGCTTCTGATCGGGCCATGATTCAACTTATAGTATTGATAGCATTACGAACTAATCAAAGTGCATCACCTCACACCTCATCTTAGCATCATTAACACGACAACAGTCTGTCATGTTCAATCGCTGTGCCATAAATGCATTAATATCATGGCCGTCGCAAGAAAATACAGCCCATTAGTACGGCTCAACTCTATAAACTTCATATTCCCCCATTACCACAATTGTTCTGGCTAAGCAAAAGACCGCTATGAAGTCTTCATACCTCATAGCGGTTCCCATGCATCCAATTCATGAATCCATTATATATCATAACGGAGGCGCAGGCTTTTTTCTGGTCTTTCCCTGCTTTTCGAAGGCAAGGCGGTCAAGACTGCTTCTTAATGCAATCCCGGACGTAATTAAAGAGTTCGAGACCCATTTCAATGCTTGGCGCTTCCCATGTGGCAACGGTATCAGTAAAACTACCTTTCCACGGAAACGCTTCCGGCGAAGCAAAGTAGTAGCCTTCCATCAATTCCATAGAGAAGTAACAAGGTTCGCTAATTGCAATCACGTCTTTTTGGTCGATCGCTCTGATGGCTTCCGCCACTTCTCTTTTGATTATCGGATAAGTTTCAGACGGAGATGGCTCCCATCCTTCTTTTTTGTTTTTAACTGTGATACAGGTCACATTGGGCGAAATCTCTCTGGCTTCTTTATGAGAAGCATGGCATCCAATATTAGCGATATATTTGCTGCCGCGAAAACTCAGCGCCATTTGTCCAATCTCGGCGATATGCATGCCGTTAACATATACGGCATTAATTGGTGGTGACTGAATGGTGTGTGGAAAATACGCCCAGGGTTCGCCATATCTCGCATGCTGTCCGATCGTAATCACGCCGCACGACAAGGACAGGAGCAAAGGGGCGGTCAATTGCCCGGCATACAAAAACATCAGCCGGCCAGAAAGACCTTGAAAATAGATTTATGTTGCATCTTTACAACAGGTTGCATATATGCTACAATATGATTAAGTTGAAGATTTGCTACACTGGGTAGCGGAAAGGAAGGCGATGGGTGAATGAAAAAATATTTTACTTTGTCACGCACGCTCGAATGGATCGGTGTAATTATTACGATTGCCTATTTACTGATAGAATTCAACGTGAAAATGCTCCTGTTTTTAGTCGTTGGTGTTACAAATATTATCCTTGCGCTTGTAATTTATAAACGCGAAAAAGACGTTGTCGATGAAAGGAACGAAAGAGCGATATACAAAAGCTGCAAAGTCGGATTTTCATTTATGACAATCGCAGCACTTTTATTGTCTATCGTAAATTCCCCCTTATTTGGCAATCCCATTGCTAAACTGGATACTGGTGTGATACTGATTGGATTGTGGGCCATAGGCAATCTCAGCCGTAATATCTCAGAGTTCATTTATCGCTATAGTAAATAAATCCCACAGCTTGACGAGTCGTAGCGAGCCGCACTACTCGATCAGCTATCCCAGCTAAGCGAAAAGCCCCGGGAAAAATACCGGGGACTTTCGCTATTGCGGGAGGAAAAACATTCTGACTTTGGAAAAAGGTGGTTACATGGAGATAGTTAGAAATCGCCTTAAGCAGCTGCGTGAACAAAAAGGCCTGTCCCAGGAAGAACTTGGCCAAAAACTTGATGTCAGCAGATGGACAATTATCCGCATTGAACAGGAACGCTATGCACCTTCAGTCCAGCTTGCCCTGAAACTCGTTCAGCTCTTTGGTTTATCAAAAGTTGAGGATCTTTTTTGGCTTGAAGAAGATGACGGGCCTGGCCAGGAAGATGGTGGGGTGGAACAATGAAGTACTTTACGATAATTCGCCTCTTGGAATGGATGGTCACTCTGTCGCTGATTGCCATTTCATTCGTAAAGTTTAATATCCTTACTTTAATCATCGTCTTAATTTTTGCCATCAGCTTATGGTTGAGCATTGTAATCTTTCGACGTGGGAAAAGCACTGAAGAAGAACGGGAAGAACGCATCCGGCTGCGCAGCTGCACGTTTTCATATAACGCCATGCTAATACTGATAATGATATTCTTCCTGCTAGTACGTTTCGTTCCTCGTTGGCCAAATACTCAGTTTACGCTGCTGATGCTGTGGGGCGCAGGTTCACTGTCCCGTAATATAGCAGAATATTATTACCGCTATGGTAAATAGAAGCCTTCAAAGCAAAAGGCACCCGGTTCTTTACGGGGTGTCTTTCTCATTTTGGGGAGGAATCTGTTATCAAATCAGAGAAAACCTTACCGCACAGGATATGATGTCTCTTGCGCGTAGCGTATTTCTTTAAGTTAAATAAGATAGGGCGGTTTAATTATGGCAGGAAATAGAAACCTATACGCTTCAAGAAACGGATTAGAATCCGCCTGACCTCTTATTCTGCGCCAGTCAAACTCTCGGCTGGGCGTGTCAAATGTAATGAAGTTAGTTGCGTGTTTTCTTAAGGCATCGAGCTCTGTCTTGTCAGTCACTAGTTGGGGATTATCAAAATCGTTTTATGAGCAATATGGAATCTCTGCTAGCCTTCCTTGGTTCCTGATCCACTTTTGATAACACCATACTTTCATCATTTTTATCTGGCTTCGAACTTTGCCGAATCCCAGGCTGCTATAGGCTGCTAATCCGGGTAGCCCGGTCGCAAGCCCAAGCGGCTCGGCAGCTACCCCAGGCGACTCGGCGCTATAAAAGCGCTTCAATCTGCTTCTTTGACTTCTGGTCCAAGATTCCGCCCGATAGCGCATCCATTATGAAGCCCTCGATTTCGTCCGTTCGTAAACTCTTTCTGATGAGCATCAGGACGTTCAGGATGTCGAGCAGTATGGATTTGCGCATCGTTTCCTTGACGGCCATTATGTCAAATGCGACCAACCTATCAGCGATCTTGGCGCAGAGCGCCGGTTTCGCGGACACAATCTTGCTTAGCGACTGAATGCATTGACGTATCGTGATGGGTTTTTCATCGTTCAGCAATGCCAGGTAATCATCGATAGCGCCATCGATGCGGTTGTCCGCATCCCACCTGACATTCTCCGCAATCAGCATGAGACCGAGGCTCCTCTGATAAGAGTTGCTGCTCTTGAGCTTATCGCACAAAACATCCCAATAGGGATAGACATCGTCACTGAGCAGCGACCGGTGTTGCAGAAGTAAAAACGCCCGATATCTAATGTCATCATCCTTCAATGCCAGCCATTCTACCAGACTGGCAATGTCATCACGGCCTAAATCTTTGGCGGCTTCCTGAAGCGCATCTTTATCAATGTCCATGATGCTTTCAAAGGTGATCATATCCTATCCCCTCACTCCCGCATCTAATTTCCATACTGCTTTGGAACATAGGGTAAAATAGCCCATGTAACGTCATCCGCCAGTACGGTTTTCGCTTCGATTTTGGAACTTGCCGCCGTTGCATTGGCGCAGGGATACTCCGCGCAAGCTACGCAGGCATCATGGCCTTTTGCTTTGGCACATTTAAGCGGATCGCACAGCTCGTCTTTGGTATGACAACCCGCCGTACCGCATCCCGAACAGCGCATGGACCAGTCGCTGTTGTTCCACACCCGGGTTAGTCGCTCTTCCAGCTCTTTTCTAAATTCGTCACTGATTGTACCGCCCGTATAGTGAATACATAAGTCGCATCGATGACCGCATTTCCCGTATACCACGCCTTCCTTTGGAAACGGCTTACGGTTCGGCTTCTTCTTGATCATAATCAGGCATTTGATATCATCCAAAACGTCCAGGGAGGTGACATCAATGTACATCCACTTTCCATCATGGTACGTCTTGGAGTTATCATATTTATCCTGTAAGTGCTTTGAAAAGCTTTGCCGTTCCTGTTCGAATTTCTCCCGTTCCGCTTTTCCAAAGATGATCAGGAAAGTATACTTATCTTCATGAATGTTGATGGTGAGAATAGTCTTTTTGCCTTGACGAAACTTCAACTCGTTTTTGCCATCGGATATCTCATCCAAACGATACTTACCACGCATGAAGCACATGATTGCTGTGCTGATTTTGTCGAGGGTTTCTCTATTGTCAATGTCAATGCTGGTTTTTTCCATACTGGCTGCCCCACCTTTCCTTATTTTTAATTATGCAGAGAAGGCTTGACAGCAGTATGTCATGTTTTCTGCAATTTCTTCATTCGCAGATAAACTCCCAGTAGCCCGGAAAGTCTTCGCCGAACTCTTCCTGGATAATGAAGTCATATTCTTTGCCACTGGTGCTCTGCCACTTTAGATTTTCACCGGGGATCCCCTCGGGGAAATATGTCTTAATAACCACAGTCTGGTCTTTGATCTCGCCGATATTGTGAATTACTTCGGTTTCAACCATATCGCCGGTTTGATCATCCCATTCCAGGCGTACCAGCTGAAAATCGCGGATTGTGCCATCGACTACAACTTCTGCAAACTCGCCCTGATTGTCCACACTAAGAACGACGGTATCATCGCTGCGTAAAGATTCAGGTTCCTCATAGTAGCGCCGAATCGTTACAGTCGTTTGACCGGGAGCAAACATGTTCCGGCCGAAATACAGGCCAGCGGCAACAGCAATCACTAGTACAAGAACGATAATGATCCAGACCTTTTTGCTCATTCTGCGTCTCTCCTATACATTTAGATTAGCGCCGCAATGGAATCAAAACTCTTTGACAAACAGGGTCTCAGCATCAAAATCAATAAACACCCTATATTTGCTGAAAAAGACATCTCCCAGAAAGCCATCAATCGGAGGTTCCTTGAAGTCTACCACCCAAAAGGCAGTGCGCCCCAGATCAAGCTCGTCATCAATCAGGACATGATCATAGGTCAAGAAACTGTTGTTCTTATCAGCTAATTCCGGTAAGAAGTTGGAATATAACAGGCCAAACTTCTTACCGCTGAGACTTGTAACGCACCCTGAATCTAGGCAAAATCGCAACTCTCTTTCGAATGCTTCAATTTTCGCAGACAAGATAATGCCGATATTGCTATGCTCGAAATTTATCTGCTTCCATTTCTTTAGATTCAGATTTTTGGGATAATCCTTTTTGGGATATAAAGCTAACTGAGCTTTTTTGTAATCGATCAAGACGTAGAATTGCTTTAGAAAATCATTACCCATTGTTCCATCCACGCCATCAGGCAAATCTCGCAGTTCTTCGCCAGCCACAAAACTGGTAAGTTTTAACTTGCCGATTTGCAGCGCTGGTATTATGAAATCCCGTTCTTTATTTGCTTCTCCAAACACGTCCAGCGAAGTCTTTTCAGTATCCAAATATTCTACGTTGAGGTCTTTTGCAGCATCAGGCCTGATTTTTATTGTGGCGCGGTCTGCCCCTGTATCCATGAAGATCTTGAGGGTTTTTCCTTGGACTTTAACTTCTACTATAGGCATGCCTTCAATAAATGATAATGGAATGACTGCCTGGGAAAATTCCTCGTCCTCGAGTTTAAAGAATTCTGTTTCAGAAGAAAGATAGGTCGAATTGACAAGAACTAAAGCTAGAATAATCAATACGAACCTGAGGTTCTTCATCTTCTATGATCGCGCTCCTTTCTTCTCGCCCCCATTAACGGTTTACTGCAAAATCATGGATCCTATTTATAGATCGGCAAGCTATATCCTTCTTCGCTGGGAAGACTAGAAGGATTTTACTGGAAAGGTTTAGAAATTATCTTTGTTATGAAAAAGAGGGGGCGGCAATGGGAAAAAAAGTGTACATCAGGTTTTGAGCATCTGCCCTGGGATAAAATCGATATACAGTTCCTGATTCAGTTCGACCAGACGGGAGCCTTTTCATTATGCTTTGCGCTCCTTTCCGAATATTCGCTATTACTATTTCCAGAGAGCTAGAATACCCCTCCAAAGAAAACCTTTCTCCCTATAAAAGTATGGCTGCCCTATATTCAAATAAGGCAGCCAAACAGAGTACCGTGTCTTGCTTATGAATCCTGTTCTCAAAAGTTACGGAGTTCTCACGAAACGGAATCCCAGGTTATCGTAAGTGAAATCCGTAGGAATGTTTCGTACCTTGCCGATCTGTAAGTATAAAGTGGCAGCGGGAGTACATCCGCCGCGATAATACCGTGAATTGTATCCTGCAGAAGTACGGTCAAAACACAGTTCGGAAACGTTCCCGCACATATCCTTAACTCCGAGGGCGTTAGCCAGTTTTTGACCGACCGGCTGAGTTGAAGTGGAATTATACCAGGCATAGTCTCCAAACACTGTTGAAAGCACTGTAGTAGGATCCGTTGAGTAACAAGGGCCGCTGGTATCTCCGCTGACATGATCCCCGGGCGTCCATACAGTGCCATCCTGATAACGGGCAGCCAACTGCCATTCGTTAATGGTGGGCAGACGGAAGCCTTTGGCGTTTGAGTCGGGAGTTATTTTGTCGATGAGGGTATTGGTAGCATCACGAGCGGGATTACCATCCATTTTATAGACGCAGTCGAAACTCGTCCCGTTCTCGGCGTTATAATACTCAGTTAACGCATTACACCAGATCACGGCGTCCCGCCAATAGACAGTTGTCACCGGCTCTTGCGATGCGTCGGTAGGAGCAGCACCCGTAACACCGTCATTACCTTCTCGGCCTTCACCGAGAAATGTATAGCCATTGGCCATTGCCCAGGTATAAACCTTATACCACAGCTCAT
Source organism: Bacillota bacterium (assembly GCA_050942765.1). Lineage (GTDB taxonomy): Bacteria > Bacillota > UBA4882 > UBA4882 > UBA4882 > UBA4882. The sequence goes on from JBMNNY010000078.1 coordinate 8,643, forward strand.
AGGTTACTTCGGTCTCGGCAATCCAGAAGGGATTCGCTACTTCAACCTCGCCAGGCAGATTAGCGTTTTCCGATATCAAATAGTCGTCTGAAGTAAAACTGCCACTGGGAGCGTAACGCATGTCAAAGACCACGTCGTCCAATGTGTAAGTGCTTTTATCGCCAGGGACAGGATCCGGAGGGATGATTACTTCTTCCACCAGGTAGACGTCCTTGGTAGTTTTCTTGCCAGCTTCAATTTTGACTGTGGCGGTATAGGTTTCATATCCTTCCGCTTGTACCGTCAAGGTCTTGCTCCCAACGGGTACATCCGTAAACTGAAATTGTCCGTTGGTGACGGTAATTGATGATTCTCCGGTAAGCGTAACGACGACACTTCCCGTAATCAGCTCTTTCGTTGCATTATCATAGATTTTTCCGGATAGTTGTCCTTTTTTGGCGCCGCATCCGGAGAGGGCGACGACCATTATCAAGGTGGCAAGCAACATGATGAGTAAGATTTTTCTCAACTCTGATAACCTCCTTCTTAGCCTTTGGCTTTATCTTAATTCTGGTTTCTCGCGGGGCGAAAACCGCTAACCAGCTCTTTAGTTGTGTTATCATAAATCTTTCCAGATAATTGCCCTTTGGGGGCGCCGCATCCAAAACTGCTTACCAGCAAGATTATCAGCAACACTACAAAAATCTGACTCGCTCGCGCATGACTCTCCCCCTTTGCAACTATTACATAAAGGTATTGCTGAAAGGTTGCCACTCGTAGGAGAATCCAAGGTGAAGACTGGGAACATTTTTAGAAATGTAGCATGATAGCTCGTGGGAGGAAAATGGATGCTAATGGTTGGGGCGAAGGCCAAAACTAACGTTTTACTTTATTTATATTGCAAATTGTATTTGGCCAAAACCATGTCGCCAGCATTTAGGCCCCAGTCTTGGCAACCTTTGCCTTAGTAATATTAATATACTGGTTTTTCGGTTTTCTGTCGTCACCCCAAGGGTGATTTGCGGATGCAAAAAGGGTGATTCTGGGGGTGATT
>JBMNNY010000079.1:0-9651 GCA_050942765.1 Bacillota bacterium
CCACTATTGCGGCTTTGAGGATTTAGGCCCGGCCCAGGCTCTGTGATTTAAGCCCAAGCTCTGTGACAAGCGACCTGGTGTTTGCCGCCGACGCTTCTCAGCTCAGGTTCTTCCTCACGGCAGATATCCATTACCTCGCTGCAACGAGAGCTAAAGCGGCAGCCACGAGGCGGATTAATCGGGCTCGGAACGTCGCCCTCCAGAATAATCCGCGTACGCTCGCGCTCGACAGCCGGATCCGGAATCGGAATTGCTGACAGTAGCGCTTTAGTGTACGGATGGATTGGGTAGTCATAGAGCTCATTCGAGTAGGCAGTTTCGACGATTTTGCCCAAATACATGACAGCCACGCGATTGGAAATATGCTTGACCATTGAAAGGTCATGGGCAATAAACAGGTAAGTCAGACCAAACTTTTCCTGCAGATCCTCCAGCATGTTGACGACCTGTGCCTGAATCGATACGTCCAGAGCCGAAATCGGCTCGTCACAAATGATAAAGCTGGGATTCACGGCCAGTGCACGTGCTACACCGACTCTTTGGCGCTGTCCGCCGGAAAATTCATGCGGATAACGATTGGCATGTTCCTTATTCAATCCAACCAGGTCAAGCAGCTCGTAAATCCGATTGGTGCGCCCCTGACCATGGGCCAGTTTGTGAATGTCAATCGGCTCGCCAATGATATCTCCCACAGTCATGCGGGGGTTCAGAGAAGCATAGGGATCCTGGAAGATCATTTGTACTTTGCTGCGGAAAGGTCCCAAATTGGATTCACTGATCTTAAAAACGTCAGTGCCGTCAAAGATCATGGAGCCAGCAGTGGGCTCATATAAGCGTGTAATGGTACGCCCGACGGTCGTTTTGCCGCAGCCGCTTTCGCCAACCAAACCCAGCGTTTCGCCGCGATCGATATGAAAGCTGACACCATCAACTGCTTTAAGAAGGCCATTCTCAGTTTCAAAGTGCTTTTTCAAGTCGATGACTTGTACCAGCGGCTCAGTGGCAGTGGCCTTTTCTGGAACTACTGCACTAATCGCATCAGCTGCCTTTAACGAGCGTTTCATTAGCAGGACCTCCTTTCGCAGCCAGATGCGCCGCAGCAGCCGGATGCAACAACCAGCAAGCAGCCTCATGCTCGCCTGCAACTTTAGTAAGCTCCGGTTTCTGACGCTGGCAAATGTGCATGGCATAGTCACAGCGGGGCCAGAATTCGCATCCTTCGGGAGGTGCCAACAGATCAGGCGGCTGTCCCAGAATGGAGTGCAACTTGGTGCGCTCCTTGGCATCCAGACGCGGGACTGATTTAAGCAATCCCCAGGTATAGGGATGTTTCGGGTGATAGTAGATATCATCTGGTAATCCGCGTTCAATAATACGTCCGGCATACATTACCTGTATGCGTGTACACATGCCGGCCACCACACCAAGGTCATGTGTAATCAAAATAATGGCAGTATTGAGTTTCTGCCGCAGTTCGCGCATCAGATCCATGATCTGAGCCTGAATGGTAACATCAAGTGCGGTTGTCGGTTCATCTGCGATCAACAGTTTGGGGTTACAAGACAAAGCCATGGCAATCATGACACGCTGCCGCATACCGCCACTGAACTCGTGGGGGTATTGCTTGACGCGCATGGCTGGCGAAGGGATACCAACCAGTTCAAGCAGTTCAACCGACCGCTTCGCAGCCTGGGCTTTAGTCATATGCTGATGCAGCTGCAATGATTCGGAGATTTGCGTGCGTATCTTGAGAACCGGATTAAGAGAAGTCATCGGATCCTGAAAGATCATGCTGATTTCATTGCCGCGGACCTGCTGCATTTCATGCTCGCTAAGCTTGACTAAATCCCGGCCATTGAAATCAATCGATCCTTCAACAATTTTGCCATTTGGCGGCAAGAGACGCATAATCGACGTGGCGGTTACGCTTTTGCCGCATCCTGATTCGCCTACAATACCCAGCGCTTCCCCAGGGGCTACAGAAAAGCTGACACCGTTGACTGCCTGAACGGTACCTGCATAGGTTTGAAAATGGGTACGTAAATTGCGAACTTCAAGTAAATTAGTCATATGCAGTCCTCCTTAGCGGCGCATCCTGGGATCAAGCGCATCACGCAAGCCATCGCCCAGGAAGTTAAACGCGAGCATTGTAATACAAATGGCAGCCGCGGGGAAGAACAGTAAGTGGGGATACGATTGGATCGCCTGGGAACCCTCGTCAGCCAGAACGCCCCAACTAGCCATCGGTGCAGCAACTCCCAGACCGATAAAGCTCAAAAACGCTTCCTGGAAAATTGCCTGCGGGATATTGAGCGTGACATTGACGATAATCGGGCCCATTGAGTTGGGGATCAAATGCTTCAGCATAATACGCCACTTTTTGGCACCGACCATGCGGGCGGCCAAGACATACTCCTGTTCTTTCAGAGCAAGTACCTGGCCTCTGACGATACGGGCCATACCAATCCAGTAAACCAAACCGAGTGCAATCAAAATATTCTTTAAGCCGGGCTGGAATAGCACCATCAGCAGAATTACCACCATCGTCAGCGGTACGGTGTAAATGACATCGACAATACGCATCATGATGTTATCGACGCGTCCGCCGAAGTATCCGGAGATACTGCCATATAATACACCGATTGTCAGGTTGATTAAACTGGCAAAAAATCCGATTGCCAGACTGATTCTGGCGCCATAAAGCACCCTTACGAAGAGGTCGCGGCCAAGGAAGTCAGTACCAAACCAATGCTCTTTGGAAGGCGATGCCAGCCGGTTAGTGTAATCCTGATCAGAATAATTGTATTTGCATAAAAATGGCCCGATAATAGCTGTCAAAACCATAAAGATGATCACGAACAGGCCAATCATTGCCAGCGGATTTTTCTTGAGACGCCGCATGGCGTCTTGCCAATAAGTCGTACTTGGACGGGCAATAGACTGTGCCATTTTGAGATCTTTGGCAACCGGAGTGAAATCGTTAATATTGACCGGTGTCTCCATGTGCGTCACTTCCTCCCGTCCATCAGGCGGATCCGCGGGTCGACCAGCGTGTAAGCAAGATCAACCAAAAAGTTCAGACCAACCAGAAGTAATGAATCAAAAAAGGTAATTCCCATGATCACCGTATAGTCGCGGTTGTTAATGCTCTGGACGAAGTAACGTCCGAGCCCGGGGATGGCGAACATTTTTTCGACCACAAAGCTACCGGTCAGAATTCCGGCAACTAAGGGGCCAAGGTAGGTTATGACGGGAATTAATGAGTTCTTGAGTGCGTGCCGGTAAATGATGACTCGCTGACTAAGTCCTTTGGATTTTGCAGTACGGATATAATCCTGCTGCATTACCTCAAGCATGCTCGAGCGGGTTAATCTGGCGACAAACGCCATCGGGAAACCTGCCAGAGCTATGGTGGGCAAGATCATATGCTTGAACTGTCCCCACATAGCTGAAGGAAGCCAGCCTAGTTTTAGGGCAAAAACATACATCAGCAGTGCAGCCATAACAAAGCTAGGAACTGATACTCCTACAACAGATAAAAACATGGCCAGTTGATCCTGCCATTTGTTTTGGCGTAATGCCGAAATGATGCCGGCGGGTATTCCGACTATTAGTGAAAGAAAAACTGCAGATAGACCTAATTGTGCGGATACGGGAAAGTGATCGCTGATGATTTCATTGACGGTGCGTCCTTTTTGCTTGAAGGAAGGGCCGAGATCCCATTTGACCAGGCGCACCATATAGTCGGCATACTGTTTGAGTAACGGATCATTTAAGTGATAGCTTGCTTCAATATTTGCGAGGATTGAGGGCGGTATAGCCTTTTCTCTGGCAAAAGGACCGCCTGGAAGGGCTTTCATAATAAAGAAGGTTAGTGTCGCTACCACCCAAATTGCCAAAATCATGGAAATGAAGCGTCTTAGCAAATAACGCGCCATTGATTCATCTCCTCAGGTGTTGCGATAATAATATAAGAGGTACGCGCCCGGAGGCGCGTACCTCAGAGTGTGTTTTTTAGTGCTTTTCAATATAAGTGTGTTTGAGATCGATGTGACCGGTGACAAGGCGGACCATGTCTTTCACCCACGGTTTCATCAGGTACGGGCGGGTGTAGAAGTAGATCGGAATAATCGGCAATTCTTCCATCAGGATGTTTTCGGCCTCATGCATCGCAGTAACGCGTTCAGCCTGATCTGTGGAATTCATGGCAATGTTGATCAACCTGTCATATTCCGGATTGCCCCAGTTGGTATCATTGTTTCCGCCGCCGGTAACCCACATATCAAGGAAGGTCATCGGGTCGACGTAGTCGCCAATCCAGCCAGCGCGAGAGATATCATAGTCGCCGGTGTTGCGGCTTTCAAGATAGACACCCCACTCCTGGTTGGTCAGGGTAATATCGATACCAAGGTTCTTTTTCCACATTTCTTGAATTGCTTCGGCAATGGTCTTATGCATTTCATTGGTGTTATAAAGGATCGAGAGAACCGGGAAGCCCTTGCCATCCGGGTAACCAGCTTCGGCCAAGAGTCTCTGGGCTTCTTCAATCTGGGCGGTCGGCTCAATGTATTTGCCGCCAGCTTCACGGAAGTCCGTGCCTTCTTCGATGTCCGGAATACCACCCGGGACATAGGCAGTGGCCGGCTGTTCACCAGCGCCGGTGATCTCAGTAATGACGGTGCGGTCAATAGCCATGGAGAGGGCTTTACGAACACGTACATCGTTCAACGGTTTTACATCGACGTTGTACATATAGTAATAGGAGCCGAGGTACGGGCTAATAAACAATTTACCTTCATCAATCAGACGGTTGAGTTCGGCGCGTGGCGGGTTGTCGCCAAAATCAATCTCGCCGGTTTCAAACATGGAAAGCTCGGTAATCTGTGAATCCGTCAGAGTAACGACTACTTTGTCGAGTTTGACGCTCTTGGCATCCCAATAACGCTCGTTTTTCTCAAGGACGACCTTGGAGTTGTGCTCCCAGGCGGTCATCTTGAAGGGGCCGGCTGAAACATAGGTTTCGGGATCCATGAACCATCTATCCGGGTTAGCTTCGACAGTCGCACGATGGACTGGAAGCAGGGTCGGGAATGCGCACAATGACAAGAAGTATCCGGTCGGAGCAATCAATTCAACTTGCAGGGTATGATCATCGATGGCTTTTACGCCCACTTCATCAGCAGTGGCATTGCCTTCGGTGTAAGCCTGGGCATTTTTGATATACCAGAGCTGATAGGCATATTCTGCTGCGGTTTCGGGAGCGAGGGCCCGCTTCCAGGACCATTCAAAATCGTGGGCAGTAATGGGGTCGCCATTATTCCATTCGGCATCGCGCAGATAGAAAGTATAGGTTTTGCCGTCTTCTGAAATGTCCCAATTCTCAGCTATACCAGGTGTCGGGTTACCGTCTTTGTCCAGGCGGGTTAAACCTTCATGCAGGTTCAACTCGATGGTTGATTCAGCAACACCAGTTGATTTCGCCGGATCAAGAGTTTCCGGCTCGGCAATACCAAGGTTCAATGTCAAGACTTGATCCTTGGACTGTGAAGCTGAACGCTGGCAAGCAGTCATGGTAGCAAGTACCATTAGACAGACGAGAACTAATGTGGCCTTTCTCATCAATTTTCCCCCTATCTTCATATTCAACCAGGTAAAAAACCAAAAAATGCTTTCGACCCTTAAAGCATTTTTCGGATTCACCCTCCGAGAGAATTAGACATTAAAGTATGGAATCCTCTATCAGTCTGCCGAAAATATGATAGTGGGATTATTTGGCTAGTTTCTTGAGCTTTTTGGATTATAATCTTATTAGGCAATCCCAATAAACATAAGCGGAAGCATAAGAAAGAGTATGGGTTTTTTCTGAAAATAAAAGGTTGCTTGTGGCTAAAGGTAGTCTGTGGCTGCGGCAAGAATTATTACGGGAGCTATGGGGGTGCGTGGAAAAATGATTATTTCGAGCAGGCAAAACAGTAAAGTCAAAGAATGGCGAAGCCTCAAGCGCCCTGAAGAAGCGCGCCGCTCGGGAAAAGTGCTGTTCGAGGGAGCGCACCCAGTCCTGCAAGCCCTTGATCATCATGGGGCGGTAGAAACGGTTATTGTATGCCCGGAACTGGCCAAGCCTGAGACAGCGCTGTTGGTTAAGAAACGTGTGTCTGCGGGTGGTGGGCACGGCGATCGCCGTGATGGTGGCAGCGACGTGGGCGGCTACGGTGATGGCGGCTTCGAAAACCCGGAACTGCTAGAGGTATCGCAAGAGGTTTTTGATTCCATTACGGATCGGGATGGCCCATCCGGGATTGCGGCTGTTGCCCGGCTAAAAGTTGAGAATCTCAATAACGTTAACCCGCTTTGCCACAAAGCGCCGGAGTCTGGCAGGGAACTATACATCGCTTTGTGGCAAATTGAAAGCCCCGGCAATCTTGGTACGATCATCCGCACCGCCAATGCGTTTGCCGCAAAGGGTATTATTTTGACTGGTAATTGCGTAAACCCATATAACTCCAAAACAGTCAAAGCTAGCATGGGAGCCATTTTTCATACACCGTTGATGCATGCCCAAGAACTAGGCACACTAGTCAACTGGGGCCGGAAATTTCGCTATCATCTGATTGGCACTTCGGCAAAGGGCAGGCAAATTGTACCGAATACATGGGAGCCCAAGCTTCCGCTAGTCTTGTTGTTTGGGAGCGAAGGCAGCGGACTTCCGGCTGAGGCGGCTGGTCTTTTGGATAGCATGGTGCGCATTCCCATGTATGGAGTAAATACCTCACTAAACCTGTCATCGGCAGTCGCAATTTTGGCTTTCCTGGCAGGTAGCGCCGCACATGACGATGCGCTTTAATTGGCAGGTGAGGATTCAGGGAGTGGCGAGTCAGGAGATTTTTGCATGGAATTCATATCGATGCCCGGAGGTGTGCGATGAAGAATCCCAAGCGTTTTTTATGGTTTTGCATTAAATTAACTTTATTAATGGCCTTAATGTGGTGGTTTCTCTATTGGGAGAATAACGCTCTCAAATTAAGTGTGGACGAGGTATATTTTCAAGAATTACCGGCTGCATTGGACGGAATCCGGATTATCCACTTATCTGATCTGCATAGTAAATGGTTTGGCAATGATCAGCAGCGACTGGTAAGAATGATTGAGAAAAAGAACCCCCAGGCGATTGTCATAACGGGGGATGCTGTTGACGCGCACCGAAAAGATGAGCAGCCGGCACTGACTTTAATAAGCCACATAAGCGCCATCGCGCCGGTGCTGTATGTCACCGGAAATCACGAGACCCAACTGCAGGATCGAGAGGGGTATCTTGAACGTGTCCGCAAGTCTGGAGCACAGGTATTAATGAATGAGAGCGTGGTTATTCCGTTTGACGGGGGCGTAATTAGTTTTGCCGGTATGGCAGACCACGGGCAGCGTTCCGTAAGTCTGAAAAAGATTGATACCACAGCCCAAGAAGCATTGGCGGAAGCTAAGCCGGGCAGTTTCACGATCCTACTGTCCCACCGCCCCGAATTGTTTTCATATTATGCCAAATTGCCGGTTAATCTGATTTTTGCTGGTCATGCACATGGCGGGCAAATTCGGTTGCCGTGGATCGGTGGTTTGTATGCTCCAGGGCAGGGCTTTCTGCCAAAGTACGATAGCGGAGCATACCGTAACGATGAGACGGGTCAGGTTATGATTGTCAGCAGGGGGCTTGGCAACAGCGAGTTTCCGCAAAGGATATTTAATCGTCCGGATGTACGGCTGGTGATTTTGAAAAAGGAGCAAAGAAAGGAATCGAATAGCAAATAGCTGCTCATCATTGCATGTTTATCAGCTGCTTATCGGACTAAAGTTGGTTTCCTCTGCAGCAACTTATAATTTTGGATATTTTTATTGCTGGAGGAAGGATTCCGCAGGAACAAAAAGAATAATGCAAATGGACGTGTATCTTGTATACAAGAGCCAAGTTAGTGGTTCTCTTAATCCCCTGGTGTGGTAGTATACAAGAATACATAAGACCCGGCGGATTAAAACCAAAGGCCGCTCGGGCGTTTTGTGCGCCCGAACTCGTGGGGAGGAGTTGGAGTCCGAAGTCCGCAGTTCTTTGGTATTATAAATTACGGAGGGGAGTTAGTAATGAATCAGTACGTTTCCGGTATTATTGAAGACCTGCGTAAAAAGAACCCATGGGAAACGGAATTTATCCAGGCAGCTACTGAAGTTCTCGAATCACTGGCCGTTGTCATGGATAAAGAGCCCAAGTACCAAAAGTATGGAATCCTCGAGAGAATCGTGGAACCAGAGCGCTGCATTATCTTCCGCGTGCCCTGGCAGGATGACAAGGGACAGATCCATGTTAACCGCGGCTATCGGGTACAGTTTAATAGTGCAATCGGGCCTTACAAAGGCGGCATCCGTTTTGCCCCCAGCGTCAACCTCAGCGTTATGAAGTTCCTGGGCTTTGAACAAACCTTTAAGAACAGCCTTACCAGCCTCCCGATGGGCGGCGGCAAAGGCGGCAGTGATTTCGATCCACGTGGCAAATCCGAAGCTGAAGTTATGCGTTTCTGCCAGAGCTTTATGAACGAGTTGTTCCGTCACATCGGTCCTGACACCGATGTCCCGGCTGGCGACCTTGGTGTAGGCGCCCGTGAAATCGGTTATATGTTTGGACAATATAAGCGCCTGATCAATCGCTTTGAAGGCGTATTCACCGGCAAAGGCTTCAACTGGGGCGGCAGCCGGATGCGTCCGGAAGCGACCGGTTTTGGTGCTACTTATTTCGTAGAAGAAATGCTCAAGACCAAGAACGAGAGCCTGGAAGGCAAGACTGTTGCCATTTCCGGTTTCGGCAACGTTGCTTGGGGCGTAGTCCAGAAAGTCACCGAGCTCGGTGGTAAGGTCGTCACCCTCAGCGGACCGGATGGTTTCATCTATGATAAAGACGGCGTTGTTGGCGACAAGATTAAGTACATGCTTGAAATGCGCGCCAGCGGCCGCGACCGCGTCCAGGATTACGCAGATAAGTACAAGGTTGAGTTCCATGCTGGCAAACGGCCGTGGGGCGTACCGTGTGATGTGGCAATGCCTTGCGCCACCCAAAACGAAGTCGATGAAAACGATGCCAAAGCACTGCTCAAGAGCGGCTGCAAGTGCCTCTGCGAAGTTGCCAACATGCCGCTGACACTCGAAGCCATGAAAGTTATCAGCGAGAGCGGCATCCTTTACGCTCCTGGCAAAGCAGCCAATGCTGGCGGCGTAGCTTGCTCTGGTCTCGAAATGTCTCAGAACAGCATGCGTATGCAGTGGGCCAGTGAAGAAGTCGACCAGAAGTTGCATGGCATCATGGTCAGCATTCACAACCTCTGCCGTCAGGCTTCCGAAGAATACTATGGCCGTCCGGACAACTACGTTGGCGGCGCTAATATCGCTGGCTTCAAGAAAGTTGCCGATGCCATGATCGATCAAGGTGTCATCTAATTAGTTGCACAAGTTACAGTAACCAGTCCCAGAACCAAATGCACTCAGCAATAGCAGAAGAAAAACAACCCGCCGGCTTCATGCCGGCGGGTTTTGTTTTAGAGAACTGTTGTCTATTTAGTGAATAAGGGTGTATGTATTTGAAACGGGATAGATTCATACGGGATAGATTCATACGGG
>JBMNNY010000160.1:0-4918 GCA_050942765.1 Bacillota bacterium
GTCTTTAGAGACAGCCTTTTTTTGATGTCTTGCCTTGCTTCTGACATGATTTCCTGCACTTCATTAGTAATGGAATCATCAGCTTTTCCTACGGCAAAAGTCCTGTATACTCCCTGATCGGGGTGAATATAATATCCTCGGGAAGGGAGTGACGGCCAAATGGAGGTTTATTCTATTGCGACTGCTGGAGCATTAACGCAGCTATCTGACGAAGTGAACTCACATCTGAACCGAATCCGTAATATTGCGGTTTCTTTGGAGCGTCAAACGGCCGATCCGTTCTCGGTGTTATTCTGTGCTCTGGAGACTGTAAACTCTCCTGAAAACGCAGAAAACGAGAAAATCAAAGCGATTGCCAGATATCAGCTGGCCCAGGCAATTGCGGAAACAATCATGCAAGAAGGCGAAGAATGGTATCTTAAGAAGTATCTTTCCGCGAACTATAAAGAAATTGACCCGGAAAACAGACATATCATTCAGTCGGAAGCCATTCCGATTGCCTATCACCGACTCGACAGTTTCGATTTTGATGCCCGCTTATATTGGCGGGCTGTCATTACTGATGAAGTGGAGCAGTTTTTAACTGGAAACTCTCATTTGAACCTGCGCGGATTTCTGATGTTCAGGCTAAAGCCATTCTGCAGGGCTTTGGAAGAAGCAGCCCGACGGGCAGCCAATAAGTTCCTGGTAGAAAAAGAATATCTGGAGTTTGTTAAGCTGTTACAGTATTTTGTAGAAATGCAGGAATCCAGAGAAGATATAGTACATGTGCTGCTCAAAGAGAAAGGACCGTTTACCGTATATAATGCAAGCCTTTTTCCTATTGATCGGCGTTACATGGGAGGCCGGGCAGAAGAACTGGTAGCTGAAGATGAATATGGGGATCTGCTCATAAGTGTATTAATCACCATTTCGCCGCAAAGAATCATTTTACATAATAACAATGATGCCGAAGCTGTCCAGACGATCATGCATGTTTTTGATGGCCGCATAGAATTATGCGACGGCTGCGAATTGTGTCGTGATGAAAGATAGCGCATGGTGAATCCGCCCGGGCTTGTCGACACCCATCTTACACTGTGGTAAAATGGAAGTGATTAGACAAGCTTGGGAGGTATATCATATGCAACCACAAGCATCCAAAAGGACAGCTGTAGTTGCCTGGGTATTTTTTGCTTTGGCAGCTCTTTTATTTTTATCATCTTTGGCAGCTGCGTACTTAATGAACCGCACCGGTATCAATGAGATTATTGTCGACCGGGCAGGTAATGTTGCATTAATTGCAGGCAAACAACTGGAAACGATCGTTGAGAATGGTGACAATCGGACCTGGGAGATTCCGGAGGCACTTGCCCGCAACAGCATCGCTGTGTCAGACGGACTGGACGGATATATTATCGGTGCTGCCTCCTCGCGGGAAATCGCCAGACTAACCATGACAGGACAGCCGCTCTGGACATGCACTCTTCCTGAAGAAGCAGGTTTTATCAGCGATATTGCTTTATCTGCCGGAAGGATCCTCGTGGGAACGGGCTATGGAATATGGGTTGTATCCATTAATGGCGCTATTGAAGGAAGACTGGAACTATCGGATTTTGGATTTGATTCCCAGGCACAGCCGGTAATAATGAGTGTCACGCCTTTTGATGAGCTGGCGATCGCAGATTTGGACTCCAAGTCGATTTTGGTTTATGACGAGTCTGCTGCTCTCGAACGGATTTTCTGGTTGGATCAAGTTGCTATCAAAGGACTCGTGCCAGAAGCAATTCTGGCAATGACTAAAGAAGTTTTTATCATTGCCGGCAAGATTGCGGGCTTTCCTGTATTGGTGAAATTTGATGCCGCAACTGGATCAGCTATTTTGCTGGAATTGCCTGATGAAGAGTGGAATGGTTCAGTGCGCCTTCGTTCAATTCCAGATGGATTCGTTGTCTGCGACATTGACCGTGGCTTTTTATGGTCTTATGGCGCCGATGGGAACCTGGCAGGCGCATATCAGATGGAATTCTTGGGGTTAAACAGCGTTGACAGAGAGTTCTGGAAATCCCTCCATCGGCTATTGATTTGGTCCGCTACCTTTGCAGCAGTCTGGTCATTAATTGGCTTTTTTGCTTCCTGGATTCTGCACCGCAAAACACTTTCCAATCCCGGATTATGGGCTTTATTTGCTCCTCCAATAGGTCTTTCGGTACTATCAGCAACAGAAAAAGAGGAATATTCCAAAAAACTGTTTGGGACTTTGATCTGTTCCTTGCTAGGCCTGGTCATTTTCCTGGCAGGCTGCAATGTTCTTTGGCATATGGATATTAATGATTTTGCGCACAGTATCGAGAGAACATGGCACAAAACAAATGCTGCCATCAAGAAAATCCAGCCTGCCCCGGACAGTATTTATGATACCTATCTGTCGGACGCTGCGGCATATACTTCCGGACCGACACCGGAAGAACGCTATCTTTTGGCAGTCTGGTATTTAAGAAACAATAAGGGTCAGACGCAGTTAATCGATGCTGGTATTAAAGAATTAAGTCTCGCAGCCGCCGAATCAGGCTATTCTTTTTACGAACTTTATGGGGCGGCAGTTGCGAATAAGCCTTGGCCGGCTAAAACACAAGCGGATAATATTATTCCGGCGATCGGTTCTGTTTCAGGTGGTCGTACTCCATGGTTTTCCGGCGGGGAAGGAGAGATCCATCTTGTGCCAGTGGGACCTTTGGACAGCAATTTAGTACGTCGGCTGCAAAATGAACTCAACAACCGTATTAATCGGACCTGCATAGTCATGGAGCCTGTATCCCTGGATTTCTCTAATATTGATGCTGCCAATGGCCGTTTTTTGAGCTCACAGTTTCTCAAATCATACGATACAGAAAAAGCAATTTGGACTTTTGCCATTGTTGACAGTCAGCTTGATTCTTTGGCACTATCAGAAATTGCTCCTGAGAATCGGATCAGTATCTTGAGTCTGTCAGCCATATCTCAGGATAATCCTCTAAGCTCAGAGCAAAGAATTAATCGGATTATGCGACAGGTACTTGAACACCTGGGTGCAGCCGCCAATTTCGCCTGGTCGCAGAATGATCATGCTGATTGCCGCACTTATAGATCCAAAACCAATGCGCAATTGGATTCTGCTGTTTCACAGCCGGATGATGTGTGTCGTCAGCGCATTGAAGCTGCGATGGATCTTTGGGCTTATTTTAGCAGCGAAGATCCACAAGCACTCGAGCAAGTATGGGCTGAAAAAGGTCCTGACACTGGTGCGATTTTGCCTGTCTTGATCAGGGATGCCGCCATCAAGCTCTGGTCCGGTCAAAAGGCGCAGGCGCTTGAGATTCTAACCAAAGCTGATAATATGGATACCTCCTTCAGATTGATTGATGAATTGCTGGCTGCCGCCAAAACAAGACTATCCGGCGAATTCGCAGAGCCGGTCTATGATCCCGAAAATCGCAAATGGGCGGGCGCGTTTATGATCAATGTTGCTGACGGTCTGCAAAACATCTTTCCGGAAGAAGCCATCTATTTTGGGGAACGGGCTCGACGTCTGGAATGGACTTCCTGGCAAGTGGATCGTGTGATCGGTATTGCCTGTATGGCAGCAGGAGCTTATCAACAGGCACTGACTCATTTGTCCAAGGCCGTGCAGGAAAGTACTTTTGATGAGCAGACATTTGCTTATTATGCTCTGGCATCTATAGCTGCAGGAGAATCGGTACCTGCACGCAAAACACTGGAGTCCCTGACAGCATCCACAGATGTATCCAAATCCAAAGCTGGCGGCGCATGGTTCGCCTTAGGCCTGCTGGAAATGCATAGTAAAGATATGTACCGGGCGGTAACAGCTTTCCGGAAAGCCGCAGGTCTTTTGCCGGAATGGCCATTGCCATATGAGAGGCTTGCCAAGGCGTGGGAGTCGCTGGGTTTGAAAAAACAAGCCGATGCCTCCCGAGAGCGGTTTTATAAAATGGGCGGGAAATCGGTGATCGATTTCGAGCGCTATAGTACGGTGGCCTCGCTGCAAACAACAGAATTATCAGAAACTGGCGAGCCGGACGATAGTCAGCAGTAATAAGGATTTTGGCGCCTATTTGGAAGTGCCCCATAAGACTAGCAAAAGGCCTGCACAGATTAATAAGACTTTGGATAACGGCAGTTTAACGGCTATGCTGATGACTCCCAGGACACTGACTGCCAGAAAAATGAACGGACCTATTAAGCCTAAAAAAGCATTGAGCCGTAACGCCGATTGAACGTTTCCGCTTTTAAGGATAATTACAGCGGCAATGATCTCGAGTAATCCCGATAGGATTCGCAGCGCAGCCATACTGCCAATTACAGGAAGTGCAGCCACAGTTCAGCCCTCCTAAAGCAAAGAATATGAGTCTGACTTTGAAGAACGCCTCTGGAAGCAAATGAGAGAGGCGTTCTTATTTTTTATTAAATGAAACTACCTTTAGCAGCACAGCCGCTATTCCGGCTGCGGCCAGCGGTCCAATCGGTATTCCCCTAAACAACAAGACGCCCAGGATCGTCCCGATCACTAACCCGGCAACTATTTGCGGACTTGTCTCCAAGAGCATCACGCCCTGGCCACACATAGCTGCAGCAGCCATGCCGCTGATGATGGCGATGATACCGTCTTTGCTTCTGAATGTCTTGGCGATTTCGGGCAAAGTTACTTTTTCTTGCGCAAATGGAACAAAGACTGCAATAAGCAGCAAAAGCAAGCCTGCCTCCATAGCTCTCTGCTCCAGAAGCACCAGTACTGAGTTTAGGCGTATAAAGCGCACAATCAATAAAATGCCTGAACTGGCAGCAATCAAACTGTTATTAAAGATAATACCCAGCACAAACAAGGCAAGCAGGATAATGTTTTGCTGAAGCATAGCATGGCCCCCTTTAGTTACTATTGTTA
>JBMNNY010000165.1:0-4697 GCA_050942765.1 Bacillota bacterium
GCGCAATTAATGATTTCCTTTTTTGAGTCAGGACAAGTTACGCCCGGTCATTGCCGGGCATATCTTTTCAAGAGACAGGTATACAAAAAGCACATCGATGTCCTGGAGGTGATCGAGATGAAAAATATTATCAAAAATCCCATACAGGGCAGAGCTGCCAAGCCGCGTCAAACAGGTCTTACGATGGTGATGGACAAGGGAATCGGGCTTAATGATACACGCGATTTTCTGGAGCTTTGTTCGGAACATGTGGATTTTATCAAACTGGCATTTGGCACGGCGGCAGTTTATCCGCCAGCCATCCTGCAAGAAAAAGTGGCGCAAATCAGGCGCTGTGGTATTGATGTTTATCCAGGCGGAACATTTTTAGAGATTGCTGTGATCCAGAAAAAAATTCCGGAGTTTCTGGAACATGCCGGTAACATTGGCTTCTCTGCTATTGAGGTTTCTGACGGCACAATCGATCTGTCTGCCGATCAGCGGCGCGCCATTATTAGAATGGCTGTTAAGTCAGGCTTTAAGGTGTTATCCGAAGTAGGCAAAAAGGACCCACGGCAAAAAGTAAGTGGTCGCACCATGGCGGCCGCAGTTTTGGACGATCTGGAAGCTGGCTCAATGCTTGTAATTGTAGAAGGCCGGGAGTCCGGGCGCGGGGTCGGCATTTATGACAAGGAAGGTCACATCGAACAGGAGCGCTTTGATGAGCTGCTTAGTCACAGCGGTGTGCAAGACTCCATTATTTGGGAAGCGCCGCTCAAAGATCAGCAATCAACATTGATTAATCTCTTTGGACCGAATGTTAACATGGGAAATATCCCGCCACATGAGGTGATTGCTTTGGAATCAATGCGCCGCGGATTACGTAATGACACACTCAAGAATGTCTATAAACGTGATTAGCCATGAAAACGCTGCTGTTATTTGAAAACCATCCTCCGGATCCGGAAGACGCCAGCAGAGTTGCCTTGCTGGCAGTACAGCGCGGCGGAAGCATTGTTTGTCTGTGCTGCCTTCCAATTGACTGTGAAGCCTATGGTGCCCCGGAGTGTTGGCACGAGGTGATCGCAGCAGTCAAAAAGGCGGTTCAGGTTTCGGGTAAAGACCCGAAGGTGGATTTAGAGATACTTTTCCGGTTCTATGAGGCGCACAGGGCACTTCCCGAACGGCTCCAGGCCGGGGACGTGGATTTAGTAATTGTACTCCAGTGTGGAGGCAGAGGCAGGCGCAAAAGCAGGAGCAAAGGCGGTTTTGCTCAGCCTTTCTTCCAACGGAAAAAGCGTCGCGAAGCAGAAGCGTCCGGCCAATGCCCTGTGCTGCAGATTCCAAAAACCGCCTTGAAGTCCTGGAACTGGCATCGCACGAATCAAAGCAGGGACAACTAGAGTCACGTCATGCGACAAGGGCAATTAGAACCGTTCAAGACAATTAGAGCGACACAAAACAACTGGAGGTGTTTTTATTGCAGGCTAACAGAATGCCGCCAACCAGTCTGCATTATACCGATATTTTGATTATAGGAGGAGGAACTGCCGGGTGCATGGCAGCTGCCACAGCCAAAGAAATCGTTCCGGCGCTGACGGTAACCGTCGTAGAAAAAGCACACATCAATCGCAGCGGCTGTCTGGCAGCAGGGATGAATGCCATCAACGCTTATCTTAATCCAGGTGAAACACCGGAGAGCTTCACGGAATTTGTACGTAATGACGCATGTGGACTGATTCGCGAAGACTTGGTACTTTCTATTGCCAAGCGACTCAATGAAATGGTCGCCAAAGTGGAATCCTGGGGTTTGCCGGTTGTCAAGGACGAGAATGGCCAATATAAGCGCCGGGGTCGCTGGAATATTGAAATCTATGGTGAGTCGCTGAAACCAATTCTGGCCGAAGCTGTCCGCAAGGCAGGAGTGATCGTTTTTAACAGAATGGCAGTGGCGGATTTGCTCTGTCATGAAGGCCGCGTTGTGGGCGCTATGGCCTTTTCAGTCCGTGATGCGTCGGTTCACATATTCATAGCCAAAGCAGTGATAGTATGTACTGGAGGCGCCTCCGGACTTTACCGCCCTAATAATCAGGGACCGGCACACCACAAAATCTGGTATAGTCCATTTAATACCGGCGCCGGATATGCAATTGGATTAAGAGCCGGTGCTGAAATGACCTCTCTGGAAATGCGTTTTATTGCGCTGCGTACCAAAGACGTCATTGCCCCGACTGGAACGCTGGCATTGGGGTTTGGCGCGCCACAAGTCAATGCACTGGGCATTGAGTTCATGAAGGAAAATTATGCACAGGTGGGCGGCGAAAGAGCCCCAACACCCTGGCGGGTTTATGCCCCTACCCGTGAATATGCCGAAGGACGGGGACCATGTTTTCTCGACACGCGGGGCTTGTCGCCGGAAAAAGTTCGGGCTCTAAAGGAATCTTATCTCAGTATGTACCCAGGGATAGTCCTCTATTGGGCTGCTAACGACCTTGATCCAGCTCAGGAGCCAATTGAAATCTGCGGGACTGAACCATATGTCATGGGTGGTCATTGTCAGGCCGGCTATTGGATCGATGAATATCGCCGTACAACTTTACCCGGACTGTATGCCGCCGGAGATGTTTCCGGGGGCGCACCCTATAAATTTGTCAGCGGCTGCTGGGCGGAAGGGGCTATCGCAGCCGAAACGGCCATATCAGATATTAAAAATGGTATTGCAGAAATTGACAGAGGCGTTACGTTCACGGAAAGCACTGTGGAAGAGGCCTTGGCAGAGGCCACGAAAACGAAGACAGACTCTCTTGCGGGCTCTTTTGCTGGCAGCATTGCCGAAGCCCGGACCAGAATCTTAGCGCCATATGTGAGGGCTATCAATCAAACAGACAGCGGGACTGCTTCTCAAATGCCTATACCAGCCGTTTTGCCGCATGAGGCGGAGGAACGCCTGCAAAAGATTATGGATGAATACGCTGGCGGCCTAAGCTCGGCTTATCAAACCAATAAAGCCATGCTGACCATGGCCGAACGCAAGCTGGAGGCTTTGGAAAATCACCTGTCATATCTCGTGGCTAAGACACCGCATGATTTAATGCAAGCCCATACTGTCATAGATCGCTTGCTGGTGGCACAGGCGCTGGTGAAGCATATGCTCACCCGGGAAGAAACACGCTGGCCTGCTTTTCATTCCCGCAGTGACTTTCCCGACAGGAATGACGCGGAATGGCTAAATTTTGTCAATACGCGCTATGACAAAGCAAACCGGATTTGGCACATCAGCAGGCGACCTTATCATCAATTAGTTTAACTGCGAAAGACGGAACCACAACGGTCCCGTCTTTTTCTTTCTAGAGATCATGGCAGACTGTCCGCTGATGTCTGGTCCACTGACATCTTATCTAAGTTTGGTTGGAATAAACATGTCAATAATCCCGATCACCAGTGCCGAGAGCAGGGCTCCGATGATTGAGACACTAAGATTGGGCACAAAAAATTGTGCCACATAGATTACTGCTGCAGACACCAGAAATCCGACGATCCCATGAGCATATGGCGATACTTCGCGTCCGAAGGCTACTTCAATTAAATAACCGATTCCGGCGATTACGAGCGCTGCCAGTATGGCGCTTCCGATTGTCAGTGCCGAAAAGCCAGGTATGATGTATCCGACAAACATCAGCACAAGTGCTGATATAATAAAACGAACAACAGGCCTGAGCCAATCCATGGACTTTTCCTCCCAAAGGTTAATTCTGATACTATAATGCTCTGCACCGGGGTGCTTTATGCAGGGTATGCCCGCTGACGCGGTTAAGCTCCACACATTGCGGGGATTGGGGAAGTGTGATCGGGGACAACTTAAAGTTAAAGGAGAAAACCGTCTACGCCTCGAAAGACTAACGGAATGTCAGTAATTCCAGCAATACGGAGGCGCGAAGATGTATAATCAAGGTACAGGCGCGATAGTCGCACGAATTACTCCTGGAGGGATTGCCGATCGTCTGGGTATCAAACCCGGTGATCGCATTGTTGCCATTAATGATCAGCCAGTAAATGATTTGATTGACCTGCTGCTATTATCAGCTCAGGATGCGGTCATTGTCCACTGGGAATCACAAGGACAGCAGCTTAAGTCAGACCTTATTACAGATGCTGCTGACAGTGGACTGGGTTTGCAGTTTGAAAGCGCTGTCTTTGATGGCATCAAGCCTTGCCGCAATAAATGCCTGTTTTGCTTTGTTGATCAGGAGCCGCGCGGATTGCGCCGTACATTATATATTAAAGATGACGATTATCGGTTATCCTTCTTGCAGGGTGCTTATATCACACTCACCAATCTTTCAGAAGCAGATTGGCAACGCATTCTTAGCCTAAAACTTAGTCCGATGTATGTTTCCGTGCATGCTGTTAATCCCGAAATTCGTGGCAAGCTGCTCGGTCTGCCGGGGCCAGCGCACATTATGCCAGCTCTGCGCCGCCTACTGGATCATCATATCGAGGTTCATTGTCAGATTGTCGTTTGCCGGGGAATCAACGACGGAGATTTACTGTACGAGAGTATAACAGAACTGGCACGCTACGCGCCCGGCATAGCTTCCCTGGCAATTGTGCCAGTCGGGCTAACACGCCATCGGGAAGGGCTGCCAGACTTGCAGCCTTTTGATAAAGAATCGGCCGCTGAGGTTCTGAGGATGGTTCATGATCTGCAAGAGCAGTTC
>JBMNNY010000080.1:0-9427 GCA_050942765.1 Bacillota bacterium
ATTGCACTGTCAGGCCATGGCGGGGTGATTTGGCAGAACTAAAGGCGATCCCTCGTACAGCGGCCTGTTTTGACTTGGACCGCATTGGCCGAGAAATTGTTCTGCGCGACTGGCAGGAGCAGGAGACATTTATCCCGTTCGGCCGGCGTAATCCGGTGAAAGTAGGAGAGTTTTTGTCCAAGGAAGGGGTAGGCGCATGTAGACGCAGCTCTGTTCCAGTAGTGGCAGATGAGAATGGCATTCTATGGGTTGTTGGCTATCGGCCAAGCGCCATGGCAAGCCTGAACGAGGAATCACATAGAGCTCTGGTGATCAATATCGCAGAGCAATAGATTCATATTCATAGACTCGCATATTCCCGCTTTGGCCGTGCGCCTTGGCCGTGTGCCCTAACCGCGCGCCCGAAGGGAAGTAAAGTTCTTCTTGCAAACAGCCTGTTTGTGATATAATAGATTGGTTAGTTTGCTCGAACCTCGAGAGGAGGGCTTTTTGTTTGATGAGATATCTCCGTGACATCATGATGTATTTTTTATTAGCAGTTGTCGCTATTTTTCTTGTAAATACTTTGTCAGGAAATTCGCAAAGGCAGATTGAACTTGTTTACAGCGAGTTCAGGACGCAGGTTGCCAACGGGCAGATTTCTGAAGTGGAGATTGAGCAGGCCACCGGCCGAATAGTTGGCGTGCGTAAGGATGGCGACCGGTTTACGGTCAGCGGTCCTAGCGATATAACCGCTTTGGCAGATGAACTGTCAAAGGCTGGCGTAACAGTCAGGATCAAGCCTGAAAGCAATTCGTTCTTGCTGTCATTGTTGCCGATCCTGCTGCCATTGATTGCGATCGGTGTATTGTGGTATGTATTCTTCAATCAAATGCAAAGCAACAACAACCGGGCGATGTCTTTCGGCAAAAGCCGCGCCAGGCTTCATTCTGAGGACAAGACCAAGGTGACGTTTGATGATGTCGCCGGTGAGGATGAGGCCAAAGAAGAGCTTCAGGAAGTTGTGGAATTTCTGAAGCAGCCCAAACGCTTTACCGAACTAGGCGCTAAGATTCCCAAAGGCGTTTTGCTGGTAGGTGCGCCAGGCACAGGTAAAACCTTGCTGGCCAAAGCTGTTGCCGGTGAAGCCGGTGTGCCGTTCTTTAGCATTAGCGGTTCCGATTTTGTTGAGATGTTCGTAGGTATCGGTGCTGCCCGCGTACGTGATATGTTCGAACAAGCCAAGAAAAATGCTCCCTGTATCATCTTTATTGATGAGATTGATGCAGTCGGTCGTCAGCGTGGCGCTGGACTGGGCGGCGGCCATGACGAGCGCGAGCAAACACTCAACCAGCTTCTTGTGGAGATGGATGGGTTTGAGTTAAACAGCGGTATTGTGATTTTGGCTGCTACCAACCGTCCCGACGTTCTGGATCCGGCGCTATTGAGACCCGGACGTTTTGACCGTCAGGTGGTTGTTAATGTACCTGATCTGGAAGGGCGCGAAGCCATTCTCAAAGTGCATGCCAGAGGCAAGGTCATGAGTGACGATGTTGACCTAAGGGTAATTGCCCGCGGAACTCCCGGATTTACAGGTGCCGATCTGGCCAATGTATTGAATGAAGCCGCATTGCTGGCAGCCAGAAGGAATAAAAAGAAGATTACCATGGATGAGGTGCAGGAAGCGGTGGAGCGGGTCATTGCCGGTCCGCAGCGCAAGAGCAAGATTATCCTGCCTCAGGAACGTGACATCACTGCATATCATGAAGCCGGGCATGCGCTGGTGCATCATTATCTCGGAAAAACCCCGGTACACAAGGTTTCTATTTTGCCGCGCGGAATGGCAGCCGGTTACACGATTGCCCTTCCCGAGCAAGAGAAGCATTTTATGACGCGCAGCGATATTCAGGACGAAGTTTCGGCATTGCTTGGCGGACGGGCTGCTGAGGAGCTGGCTCTTAAAGAGGTCAGCACCGGTGCTGAAAATGATCTGGACCGCGCTACCAAGTTGGTACGGAAAATGGTCACTGAATATGGCATGAGCGATACACTCGGTCATATGACTTTTGGCCAGCAGCATGATGAACAGATCTTTTTGGGCAGGGATATTTCCCGGGCCAGAAACTACAGCGAAGAAGTGGCAGCCATGATCGACCGCGAAATGCGCAAGACAATGGATGAATGCTATAGCAAGGCTAAGTCGATCCTGAGCGAGCATCGCGATAAGCTTGAGCTGGTCGTGGAGAAGCTTAAGGAGAAAGAAGTTATCGGCGGCGAAGAATTCGTGGCCATCGTCAGCTAAATAGACCTGCACCTTTGCCCGGATCTACGTATAACATAGAAGTAGCATCCGGGGAGGGGGAAGGGACTTTGATATCAGACTGCGTGCGTTTGCGCAACCTGGCGTTCTACGGATACCATGGGCCGTTTGGGGCGGAAAAGGAACTGGGACAAAGGTTGGAAGTTGATATCGAACTGCGGACGAATCTTGAAAAGGCGGCCCGCAGCGATGAACCCGAATTCTCGACCAATTATGCGGAAGTCTATGCTCTGGTGCGCGAAGTGATTGAGGAGAATAATTATTGTCTTTTGGAATCGATCGCACAGAACATTGTCAATCGCATTTTAAATCAGTTCGAGGTAGGAGCCGCGCGCGTGCTGGTCAGAAAACCTTTGGCTCCCATCGGAGGTTTGCTGGACGCAGTTGAAGTGGAAATTTACCGGGAACATTTGAAGAAATAATTTGGCAGCAGGATAGTGCGCACACCGGCTGATCAAGGTGCCAGTTTCTTGCGCCAGCCAGAAAGAATAAGCTTCCTGTAGAACGCCCCAGATTATCTGCGGGCGTTATTATTAATCTCGATTTATATAATGCTTATTTTAATGATTATTTTAGTGATGATTGATGATGCTTGATGATAATTGATTGGCGGGAAGGGGGCCATGTCATGGATAACAGCGGCGGTGAGCGGTATCAGGCCAAACAACAGATCTTTGGCGGTGAGCGCCGGCCGCTCAGTGCTTCCGAAGTCAATGCCCATTTGCGTACCAAATGGCTGGGACATCACTTGCTGTGCTATTCCGAAGTCGATTCCACCAATCAGATGGCCAAAATATGTATTGCGCGGCAGGAACCCCGGGGAACAGTCATTGTAGCCGAAACGCAGACCGCCGGACGCGGAAGGTTACTGCGACAATGGGTGTCTCATCCTGGTGTAGGATTATGGTTTTCGGTAATCCTTAGTCCGTTTGTGCCTCCCAATGCTGCATTGCTCTCTTTTCTGGCGGGCGTGTCGGTCTGCCGCGTAATCCGCGAGGTGACGGGGTTGGCAGCGGAACTGAAGTGGCCTAATGATGTCCTGATCGGTGATCGTAAAGTATGCGGGATTTTGTTGGAAGTTGGATCGGACGGAGAATCCGTAGTTGTCGGCATTGGTCTGAATGTCAACCAGCAGCGCGATGAGTTTCCGGTAGCGCTTCAGGATAGAGCGACAAGTCTCGCTCTGGAAGCGGGACACCCCTTTGATCGTCCATTCTTGCTGGCGGCGATTCTGAATGCCATCGAAAACAGAGTGGAAACGTTTTTGAACGAAGGCAGTGCCGCATTGATGGATGAATACCGCAGTTTGTGCACTACGATTGGCAAGCGTGTTCGCATTGATTTCCCGGATGGTACGGAAGAATATGGTGTTGTCAGCGGTATTGCCGATAATGGCGCGGTTGTTTTTATCCCGGATGTGGCGGGGGGCGGCGGAGCCGCGAACCAGGCCGGGGGTGTGGCGGTGGCTGCGGTCGCAGATGCGGCCGTGGCTGCGGGGGTAGCCGGGGGTGCAGATTCGGCCGCGGCCAAAGGGGCGCGCGCGGCCGCAAATGCGCAGGCGCGCACGCGCGAAATCATGGCTGGCGATATTACGCACCTTCGGACGCATAACTAAAAAGTCGATTTTTTTATCTGTTAAACGTACAGGGAAAGAGTGATCCTACATAGAAGTTAATCCAAAATTAGTTGATCGATTTGTTGAACAACCAGGGGGTATGACGGTGGGTTCACAAAAAAGCAAAGAATTTCGTACGATTGAGTTAACCGATAACGCCAGAACTATTTTGGAAAAACGTTATCTCAAGCGTGAAGGGAAAAAGGTGATCGAGCGCCCGGAGGATATGTTTCTGAGAGTCGCGAGAACTATTGCCGCCGTTGATCATGATCTTTACGGATGCGATGCCGATTCAACCGAGGAACTCACCAGGCAATTTTATGATCTTTTCGCCGATAAGAAGTTCATGCCCAATTCCCCCACGCTGATGGGTGCCGGACGTGAACTGGGCCAATTATCCGCCTGCTTTGTTCTGCCGATCGAAGACAGTATGGAAGGG
The DNA here is from genome assembly GCA_050942765.1 of Bacillota bacterium. Taxonomy (GTDB): domain Bacteria; phylum Bacillota; class UBA4882; order UBA4882; family UBA4882; genus UBA4882. The sequence goes on from JBMNNY010000080.1 coordinate 4,354, forward strand.
ATCTTTGATACTCTCAAAGCGGCGGCCCTAATTCACCAGTCTGGTGGCGGGACAGGCTTTTCGTTCTCCCGTCTGCGCCCAAAGGATGATATTGTGTCGTCCACAGGTGGCCTGGCTAGTGGGCCGCTTTCATTTATTAGAGTATATAATGCGGCTACGGAAGCTGTTAAGCAGGGCGGAACCCGCCGCGGAGCCAACATGGGTGTCCTGCGTGTGGACCATCCGGATATTCTGGATTTCCTTGAATCAAAGAAAACTGAAGGCGAAATCGCCAACTTTAACTTATCAGTGGCGATTACCGATTCATTTATGCAGGCCGTCGTAGCGGGTGAATCCTATGAACTGATTAATCCCCGCAGCGGTGTAGTGGTCAAGACCCTGAATGCCCGTGAAGTCTTTCGCAAGATCGCCGAGATGGCATGGTCTAATGGTGAACCGGGCCTGATCTTTATCGACAAGATGAATGCCGACAACCCGACACCGGCGGTTGGCAAGATCGAAAGTACCAATCCCTGCGGCGAGCAGCCGCTGCTGCCTTATGAATCCTGTAACCTGGGTTCAATCAATCTGGGCGTGTTTGTAGCAGCCGACAAGAGTGGGAAAGCTGTCATTGACTACCCGTCGTTGGCTGAGACTGTGCATCAGGCAGTACATTTCCTCGATAATGTGATTGATGCCAGCAAGTTCCCATTGCCGGAGATCGAGCGCATGACCAAGTCTAATCGCAAAATTGGATTGGGTGTCATGGGATTTGCAGATATGTTGGTCAAGCTGGGTATTCCCTATGATTCTGATCAGGCGGTACAGGTGGCTGGCGAAATCATGCGCTTTATTCGCAGCGAAGGCGCCAAAGAATCGCAGCGTTTGGCGGAACTGCGGGGATCTTTCCCCAACTTCGCCGGCAGCATTTACGACAAGCCCGGACAAAAACCGATGCGCAACGCCACCATCACGACAGTCGCACCGACCGGTACTATTTCAAGTATTGCTGGTTGTTCCAGCGGCATAGAGCCATATTTTGCACTGGCGTATGAGCGGCATGTCCTGGCCGGGGAAACCCTGATTGAAATTGTGCCGCTTTTGGCTGAATGTCTGGCGAAGTATGGGCTGGATCAAGAGAAGATTCTGAAACAGGTTGCTTTAACCGGAAGCCTCAGAGATAATCCGGACGTTCCCGGGGAACTGGCTGATCTGTTCAAAATATCACTGGAGATACCGCCGGAACGCCACCTTGCGGTTCAGGCAGCCTTCCAGAAATATACCGATAATGCCGTTTCCAAGACCATTAATTTGCCGAATGAGACCACTGTTGATCAGGTCGAGGAAATCTTGATGCGGTCATATCAAACCGGATGCAAGGGGATTACCGTTTATCGTGATGGCAGCCGTTCCGAGCAAGTGTTGTCAACCGGAATCGGTAAGGGTACTGCTCAGGAGACCGGGGCTAATACCGAGAAAATTAGCACCGGTGTTACGACGCACCCGCGTTCACGTCCGGATATACTGACCGGAACCACGCAGAAGTTCAAAATTGGCTGCGGCAATCTCTACGTTACGGTCAATTCGGATGATTATGGTGTCACCGAGGTGTTTACCAATACCGGTCGGGCAGGCGGTTGCGCCTCGCAGTCCGAAGCCACCAGCCGGTTAATCTCGATTGCCCTGCGTTCAGGTGTGGCGACCGATGCCATTATTGAGCAGATACGCGGGATTAGGTGCCCAGCCTGTATCCGCCGCGAGGGAGTAAATGTAACCTCTTGCCCGGATGCCATTGCACGTGCCCTGCAATCGGTCACCAAGGCATCGGCCGTGGCACACGTCGGTCAGAATGAGCAGGCCGCTGCCCAGCAATATGGACGTTGTCCGGAATGTGGCGAGCCAATGATCATGGAGAGTGGTTGCCACATTTGCAAGAGTTGCGGTTATTCAAAATGCGGATGAAGTTGCGGAGATAAACCAGAGTCTACAAATGATTGGGCTCCTATTGATTATGTACCTATGACAATTTGCGGTTTACGCAGGACGGTTCATTGCTTCCAGCCGGAACAACGGGTCCGGATGGACAGGATGAGCCGTTTTTTGTACACTCGCTACTCGCCGCAGCGTAAGGCGATTTCCCGTAAAATTCGCTAAAAATGAAACATTTTGCGTTAAAATGTTGTCTAATAAAGTAGAAGAAACTTATGCCGTTCAGTGCATGTTTTTCCTATGTTAACATATAATGGATTAAGAAGACTATGCTAGTGCTGCTGCACAAGATAAAGAAAGAGGGGGGAGGCAAATGTCTTTGAATTCGCGTTTCAGTTCTATCGGCTGGGCCAGGCGTGTTCCAATTCAGTTGCTTTATTTTCCTATGCAGGTTCTTATCGGACTTGAAAAAATGATCGTTCCGGAATCCATCAGAGATAACGGCCTCGTCTACCCTTTTACGATTGGGCTGCTGTGGCGGGCGTTAGCGATGGGTATTGAGATGATTTGGCTGTTTTCGTTGCTGGCGGTTTTTGCTATTTACATGCTTTTCACTTGGGTGATCAGGTTTTTCTCACGCACGATGCTTGCATTTAAAGGCTACTAGGGGATTATCAATGGCTGACCATCCCATCACCCGAGAAACAAGCTGTTTGAGGTAATCTGTCTGAGGCAATCTGAGGCAATCTATTTAAGGCGAGTTGTTTGGGCTGTCCGGGTTTTCTGAAGCGGACAGCTCTTTTCTTTGTGGCTCCAATTTTGGTGTTTTGTCTTGCTGTCTTGCGCATAAAATCATAAATTTTTGAGGTGCCAGGTATAAGTTGCCCCACCCCAGCCGATAATGCCGTCAAAGAGAGATGTGTTCATTCCGGGCGGGGGTGGGACTTATGAAAAAACTAATAACTAAACTGGCATTAACAGCATTGATCATGTTTGTGCTGGCAACAAAGTTTGTAGATATTAGTCTGGGGCATAGTCTGGAGCCGGATGCGCTGCTGAGGGCCTGGGAAGCGACAGCGGTTCTTGCCGAAGAATTTGTCATTGATGGCTGGGCGGAGATCGGGGAAAAATATGTGGATCTTTCGGAAGTGGAAGGGATTGGACGCAATTTGGCACAAAACATGGGAGTACGAGCGCTCACCCGTCCGACAGTCAGTGAGGAAGACGGTCTCAGTTACTATACAGTGGAAGGAAGCCTTAGCGGGGGAATTAAGGCCATTATTACAGTACAGAGCTCCAATCGTGCTCATAGCGGAACTACGCATGCCGGCATCCTGCTGGTTGGTGAAAATGTGACATCCGAGTTGGCTATTTTGCGCCGCAAAGTCCTGAACTTGCTGACCGAAGGTGGCAAAAACGGAGAAGTCTCGATCGGAATCAGCGGCTCAGTTCCCGGACGTATGACTGAAGATACCGTGCGTGCCTTATTAAATCGTACGGTGGCAGCAGTGGGCGGGCAGATTGTGTCTTTTCAATCAGATTCATTTGGTACAGTGGCAGGGGTCAACTGTCCCGCGCTCGGCAAGACGATGGATTTCGGAGGGGTACAGCTGAACCTGCAAATCTCCGCCCGCTATAGTCAGTATAGCGGTAACACAGTTGTCACAATGGCCAGTCCATTTCTGACAGAATTATTTTGAGCCCGCAGCGGTCATGACTTAGTATTCATGCCGCATTGAATAAGTCCCAGGGGGGAGGGGCAGGGGGTGTCCGTCAAGGCACCCCCTGCCTGATTCTATCGCATTGGCAATAACAATGTGCAATAACAATAGCAATGGCAATAGTAATGATAAGAAGTGCTTCGGGCGCACAATTACAATGGGCAAATGGGCACCTTTGGCACACAGTCATAATAAGCTCTTCCGGCGCATATGATTCTGAAGACCTGTCCCAGCAATCGCCGGAGGGAATCATATGAAAAAAGCCGCTGCCTATCTCTTTTCTCTAATTGCATTGCTCACACTCATGCTGCCTGCCTTTCTGGTCAGAAGCTGCCGCGCGCCGCAACAACAGGAGAACAGCGCCAGCACCCTTAGCGTCAAGCTCTATGATATCCAGACACGCACTCTGTACCGTTTGCCATTGGAAGAATACCTGATTGGGGTAGTGGCTGCCGAAATGCCGGCCAATTTTCATTTGGAGGCCTTGAAAGCCCAGGCGGTAGCTGCGCGGACTTTTACAGTCAAACGCCTGAAATACTTTGGCGGTAAAGGCAGTAAGTATCATGCAGACGCCGATCTGAGCAGCGATCCCGGGGAAGGGCAGGCCTGGCTGAGCGAAAAGGAACTGCATGCCAAATGGGGGCTGCGCTATGGGAGCAATCTGGCGCGTGTGCGGCAGGCAATCAATGAAACAGCCGGAATTTTACTGACGTATGACGGGAAGCCGATTGAGGCTATTTATCATTCTACGTGTGGCGGTGTAACGGAAAGCGCAGTGGAGGTTTGGGGCAAGGATTATCCTTATTTGCGCAGTGTGACTTGCGGAGCGGATGGCCATTCGCCTAAGTATCGGCAAACCTATCGCTTCACCATTCAGGAGGCTGCTGCCAAGTTAGGCGTGAAATCTTTTCAGGGGAAAGCAATTACAGCATCCACTCAGGGGAGTGGAATTTTTAAAGTGGTCGGGCAAACAAATACCGGCCGGGCGCAAAAAATATATTTTGCCGGAAAGGAAATCAGTCCGGAGCAGTTTCGCACGGCACTAAATCTCAATTCCGCGCGGATCCGGTATAATATTTCTGGCAATAATCTGGCGATTACGACCATTGGTTATGGACATGGCGTAGGGTTGTGCCAATATGGCAGCGATGGGCTGGCCCAAAAAGGATGGAGTTTCACTCAGATCTTGCAGCACTATTACCCTAAAACTGCCTTGGTCAAAATTACTAATTAGATCCCAGAATAGCAATTTTTGCATATTAAGGAAATCCCCCGGCAACAATACTACCGGGGGTGTTTAATGTGTGTCCGGAAAAATCCGCATCCAAAAGTCCGCGTCGTAGCAGCCCTGCAAAATTGCAGCAAACTGGCAGCGCAATCACGCGTCGCAGTCCTATAAAATCACAGCCAGCCAACAACACAGCTCCGCGTCGCAGCAGTCCTGC
>JBMNNY010000081.1:0-9330 GCA_050942765.1 Bacillota bacterium
TACTCTAGCTGACGATATTGACGATATTTATGAAGATGCTATTTAATCGAAAAAGTGTAATTGAATCTGGCCGTCAGCTTCACTGCCGGATAGTTCCAAAGAATATGTTCCACCTGCAAATGGACCAAGCAGAGTCTGAGTTTGGGGATTATCCGGTATGACGCTCAAATCAGCCAGCAGAAATGACTCGGGATTGATCAGTCTAAAGGATAATGTTCCTGTAGTGACCGCAATGTCAAGTTTCAGATAAGTAGATGGCTGAATAGTAATAGTTTCCTGATGGGCTCCATTCAGCTTGGCAAAGCCATAGATGCGCTGCTGACTATCTCCGTTCACCATTTCTCCGTAAAAGTACTCAGCAGGTACACGGGTCGGGTCGTTATCATCAGTGTTGTTATCAGAGTTGGGACATCCGGAAAGGATTAGCGGCAAAGTGAGGATCATTAATATAATCAGGCGGTGTGTTGCTCTGTTCATGGACAACCTCCTTTGGCTTGAATGCTAGCATAAGCTACGGAATGATGTCAAACAAATACTTTATCAGGAATTAATGCCTAAGAAGTAGGGTTATTAAGTTATAATGATGATACTGGCAGTCTCGTGTGTTTTTGGCAGATTGGAGATGTTGACGGATGGAGCAATTCGTTTTTGTAGAGTGGTATGGCCGGACGCTACGCTTTGCCACTCATGAAAAACTTTTTGCACCACGTGCGGCAGATCGCGGTTCCATGGCGATGCTCCGCGCGGTGGACTGGCGGGAAAGCGAAAGAGTACTTGATTTGGGGTGTGGATACGGCCTGGTGGGTATTTGTGCCGCTGTGACGCCGGGAGTGTCCAAAGTTGTTATGATAGATAATGATCCCCTGGCGGTGGAATTTGCGCGCCGCAATGTGCGACAGCTGTCGGAGAAGGGAACAGAAGACGGAGTCGAAATTGGTGGCGTAATTCCGAAAGTCCTGCTGGGAGATGGCCCGTGCGCCGGGGCTGGGGCTGGGGCGGAGGATGAGGCGGAGGCTAAAAACTCTGGCGACGCGGAAGGGTTTACCCTGATTCTCAGTAATCCGCCTTATCATACCGATTTTTCCGTAGCTAAAAAGTTCATTGAGCGGGGATTTGATTGTCTTGCGCTCGGCGGGCGGATGATGATGGTAGTCAAAAGGCTTGCCTGGTACCAAAATAAGATGTCTGCCATTTTCGGGGGCGTAAAGGTTCGCGAAGTAGATGATTATTATATATTAACCTCTGAGAAAAGAACTGCGCAGCCAAAGGGTACTGACAAGCCGAAGCAGGCAAAGACCACGAAAAAGCATCGCAAAAAAATGATGGCTAAAGGCAAAAAAGCATAAGATGGCTAAAGGCAAAAAAGCATAAAATGAATAATGAATAAAATGCACCAAAATACATGACGCACGCGATTGGATGGCAGTGAGTAAGGATGGCAGTGAGTAAGCCGCAAAGCAAAACGCCGGATTGATCCAAAGGATCGCCCCGGCGTTTACTTTTTGGTTGCAGAGATCGTTTTTTCAGGCAGCAAGTAGCAGGCAGCGTCTGTTCAGCGAATATTACTTGATGGTATAGACGACAGTCACCGTGACGGTGATGTCCTTGATCCGAGAGCTAGTGTTATAAATGCCGTAGTCCGAAACCTCAGTGGAATAGGGTTCGGTAATCTGAAACACTCCTGTGCGGGCTGATTGAATAGATCCGATCTCATCACCAGTACCAGAGGCGATTTCATCCGCCCGGCGGCGCGCATCTTTGGTCGCAGCCGACAACAGACTGAGTTTCATTTCGCTAAGGCCGGAGTAGTAGTACTCCAAGTTGGAATACTGGAAAATGATGTCCCGATCCGTTATATTCCCGGGATTGAGTGCCAATTCTTCTACAGTGTCGATGTCTTTGGAGATGATATAGATACTCTGCATCAGTGTATAGCCAACCTGCGTGCCATTCGAATAGGAAGGCATGCTATTTACGGGTTGTACGGTAATGTCTTCCGGTTTGAAACCTTTTTCGGTCAGAGCGGTGCGAAACGCTTCCACATCTTTGTTGATTAACTCATAACCGGCTTTCATGCCAGACATACCAACCTCGCGGGTGATTGATAGGCGCCATTTGACGATATCTGATTCAAAACGATCCGAGGCTGAACCGACTACGCGGATTGTATTATCCACGGTGCGGCTGCTGTAGAAGAATATTCCAAAGACCAACGCACTGATAATCAAAGAAGCACCCAAAATGATGACAGCAGTAGTCTTATTGCTACCATTCATCTGTGTCACCTCCTTTCGATACATTGACGACAACGATCTATTGGGGGACGACGATCTATTGGGGACAGGTTTAAATCGCCTATTTTGTACCGATTGGGGACAGGTTTAAATCGTACCATTTTGGACTGTTTAAACCAGTCCCCAATCGGATCATTTTGGACCGTTCAAACCTGTCCCCAATCGGGTCACCTGTTCTCAAATGGGTCATTAATAGAGTTCGTGGTATTTTTTCTGGATGTAGTTCAGATAAGGTTCGGCTTTCAGTGTACCGCCGGTGATGTGGCGAATCAGTTCGCGGCTGTCATATTTACCGGCATGCGCGTGCACGTTTTTATTGAGCCACTTCAGCAACGTGCTGAACTGGCCTGCCGCGATTTCATCGGGAATCGACGGATGTTCTTTGGTAGCCAGTTCATAGATCTGTACGGAAAGCACGTGCCCCAGAGTATATGACGGGAAGTAGCCAAACATTCCTTCGCTCCAGTGAACATCTTGCAGTACACCTTCGCTGTCTTTACGAGGCCTGATGCCCAGATAAGAATACATACGTTCATTCCAGATCTCAGGCAGGTCTTTTAGATCCAGCTTGCCTTCAAAAATCTCAAGCTCCAGTTCAAAGCGCAGGAAAATGTGCAAGTTATAGGTTACCTCATCGGCGTCGATCCTGATCAAAGAAGGCGTTACTTTGTTGATGGCTCTGTAAAAAGCCTCGGCATCATTATTTTTCAAGTTGCGGTTGTCTGGGAAGTATTTCTGCAGCACAGGATAGAAGTACTGCCAGAATGGCCGGGAACGTCCCACAACGTTTTCCCATAACAGTGATTGCGACTCATGCACCCCTGATGAACTTGTTCCGCCGATTGGCAAATGCTCATATTCAACCGGAAGTCCCTGATCATACAGGCCATGACCAGCTTCATGGATAATTCCAAATAAGCCGCCTGCCAGAAACTCTGGTGAAATATGATTAGTAATACGCACATCATTTGGCGAAAAACTAGTAGTAAACGGATGCTCGGTGGCATCCTGGCGCCCTCTGTTAAAGTCAAAACCCATCGTCCTGACAATTTCGGCAAAGCAATCCCACTGTGCCTTTTCTGGAAAATCTCCATGAAGAATGGCATCAGAAGGCTGGTTATCCTTCGAAGTGCAGTATTTTACCAACGGGATCAATCCGTCTTTTAACTGTTGAAAAACAGGAAAGATTTCGTCGGTGACCATGCCAGGCTCATGCAAATCAAGCAAGGTATCATAGGGACGTTTTTGATACCCGAGGTATGTGATCATTTCTTTCAGCAAATCAACGATCTGCTGCAGATGGGGGCGGAACAGCTCGTAATTGGATTCATTCTTGGCTTTGACCCAGGCATTGGATGAAAGACCTTGGGCCTTGGCAAACTTGACAATTAAATCGGATGGGATTTTGATAATTTTGTCGAACTCGTGGCGCAGCCTCTTATAGGACAAGGCTTCAATCGAATCCGGATCCAGGGTGTCAATCCAAGGTTCAAGCTCCAGAATTAGTCGGGTTGTTTCTTCGCCAGTCATGATCTGGTGACTGATTTTGCTTAACGTAGCCAACTGTTCGGAGCGCGCTTCAGCTCCGGCAGGCGGCATGTATGTTTGTTGATCCCAGCTGAGTACGCCTGCGGCCTTATTCAGATCCGATACGTCCTTTAAGATTTCCATCAGGCGGTCAAACTTTTCTTTCACGTACTGATTCCTCCAATCCTACAAATCGATCCATCAAGCAATCTCTTTACTCTATTTCGGGTGTGCTCTGCTTTTTTCTGCTTTTTCCTGCCTCTTCTTCGTGAATTCGTGAGAAGTATGCGGTTTCCTTCATTCATCAGTATTGGGGCGTTATTAACTTTTGCCAGATCCGTAGCGCTAAGACTTTGAACAACTGCTGGGAAACATGGCGTCCGTAGCCTGGCGTGAGCGCGTCATCCGGGCGAAGAGGCAGGAAGGTTAATCCTATTACGGTGTAGAAAATAACTCAGATTAGCCTTTACCCTTACGCGATTTAAGGAGGCGATCCAGTTGAAAAAACGGGTAGTAATTCTGATCACAATTGGTGTCATATGCGCTTTTTCTGGTGGCGTTCTGGCTGGAATCAGTTTTGAGGATAAGTTGCAGCAGGTACAGGAGATCATCTCCAAAGGCGACATGGCTGCCACAATCGAACAGCTTGAGAAAGCACCGAAAGGTTCACTGGTGAATATTGCCAAAATTGATCTGCCCGGAACCGGACTGGACGTATCGACTTCATTTCTGGCAGGCAGTCCGGCACATGTATTGGCCCTGGCTGCTCTCAATCTGCAATCCGGCAATGAAGAAAAGGCTGAGAGTTTATTTACGCAATTGCTGAACACGGGTATCGCTTCTTACAGCGGTTATCTCTGGGATGAGAACGGCTATAATAATCGCAATCTGCAACCCGTAATGGGGACCATAGCGCGTTATTATCTCTATCGGAAGCGCCCGGACCGCGCCCTGGCGTTTGTTGAGCGTATGCTCGTGCTCCAGCAGGAGATTAACACCACAGCACAGCGCGAAAATGGCCGCATTGACTCTTTTGGTCCAATGATGTTGTCTTCCGGGATTCTCTATACCCGTGAACGCGATGTTCCTATGGAAGAAGTAGTTGAATTTTATACTTTTGCCGGTATAGTATATCAAAGAAACAATAAAATGGCACAGGCGCTGCCGATGTATGAAAAAAGCGTTCAGATACTCTTGGATGCCATGCTGGCAAGCAAAAACACCAACCCTGGCCGATCATCAGATTTCTATTACCTGATGCAGGCTTACCAAAACTCTGATAGAAAACAGGATGCTGAGCGCATTAAACCGATTTATGAAGCAATGCGCACTAAAGAGCAAAACTTCAATTCTGAAATCGTGCGTCAGGAACAGACTAAACAAGCACTGGCCAGTCTGGAAGCGCTGCGCGATTCCCTGGCCCGCCGTTACCCGGGTTATTTGGCAGCTGCTGATGAAGCGTTGGCGCTAGTGGAACAAGCCGGTGCGACCAAGGATCAGACCAAGCGCGAGGTTATGCTGGCTGAAGCGCAGGCGAACATGCTTTCTGTGATAATTCAACAGAATTGTGAGCTGATGGAGCAAAACCGGGCTATTCTTGAAGAACTGAAGAAGAAAAAATAGCAGGCGAGGGAGGACCATAGGATCACATGGAAATCATATCCACAATCGCAAATGAACTAGGGATCAAAGAGTGGCAGGTTGAAAGCACGGTCAAAATGCTGGATGAGGGGAACACCTTGCCCTTCATTGCGCGCTATCGCAAAGAAGCCACTGGCGAGCTGGACGAAGAGCAACTGCGGCTATTGTCGGAAAGGCTCACTTATCTGCGCAATTTAGCCGCGCGTCAGGAAGAAGTCATTAAGATTATCGATGAGCAGGGCAAACTTACGCCTGAATTGGAAAAAGCCATTCGTGAAGCCACTGTCCTGCAAGAGGTCGAAGATTTATACCGTCCGTATAAGCAAAAACGGAAAACCCGTGCTTCGGTTGCCAAAGAGCGCGGACTGGAGCCCTTAGCCGATATTATTTGGAATCAGGAAGATATTGATCTTCCTGTGAGTGAACTGGCTGCGCAGTATGTTGATCCTGAAAAGGGCGTTGCTACTGCGGAAGAAGCGCTGGAGGGCGCCAAAGATATTATTGCGGAGCGAATTAGTGACGATCCTGTGATCCGCAGAAGTATTCGCGAGCTAATCATTCAGGAAGGCCGGTTATGTTCGACAGGTAAAGAAGAAATGCCACCCGTCTTTGCAATGTATCAGCAATATGAAGAGCCGGTGCAGAAACTGCCTCCGCACCGCGTGTTGGCGCTTAATCGCGGCGAACGTCAGGAAGCGCTTAAGGTTGAGATTGAGGTAAGTCTCGATCGTATCCTGGGACAACTGCGGGCCATGGTGGTACGCAATGAGCAGAGTATCTTTACTCAATTGCTGGATGAGACAATTGCCGATGGGTTTAAACGTCTGCTTGGTCCGGCTGTGGAACGCGAAATCCGATCAATGCTGACCGAAAACGCCGAGGAACATGCCATCAAGCTTTTTGCGCTGAACTTGCGCAATCTGCTGTTACAGTCACCGGTCAAGGGATTGACTGTCATGGGTATCGATCCAGGTTATCGCACCGGCTGCAAAGTGGCTGTAGTTGATGAGACCGGAAAATTGCTGGATACGGTCACCATTTATCCGCATCAGCCCCAGGAAAAACGGGAGGAAGCCTTGGACATTCTGCAAAAGCTGAGTCAGAAGCATAATGTTGATCTGATTGCGATTGGCAATGGCACTGCCTCGCGTGAGACAGAAGCTTTAGCAGCAGAACTAATCAAAAACTATAACCAAAGTAACAAGGGAAAAGGGAAACTTGCTTATACAATCGTCAGTGAAGCCGGGGCCTCAGTTTATTCGGCGTCGCCTCTGGCCCGCGAGGAGTTCCCGGAACTGGATGTATCAATGCGGGGAGCGGTGTCAATTGCCCGCCGCATACAGGATCCCATGGCGGAGCTGGTGAAGATTGACCCCAAATCAATCGGGGTAGGCCTATATCAGCATGATGTTGATCAAAACCGGTTGTCGGATGCCCTCGCTGGCGTGGTAGAGTCCTGCGTGAACTATGTTGGCGTAGACCTTAATACTGCTTCTCCGGCATTGTTACGCTATGTGGCAGGTTTGCAGCCTTCCGTTTCGAAGAATATTGTGGCCTATCGCGAAGCAAATGGAAAATTCCGCAGACGGGCCGAGTTATTAAATGTCAAGCGCCTTGGCCAGACGGCCTACACTCAGGCAGCCGGCTTTTTACGGATCGCAGACGGCGATGATCCGCTGGACAATACTTCTGTCCACCCGGAGTCCTATGAAGTGGCGCGCCAGATTTTGGCGAAAGTGAAGTATAAACCGGAAGACCTTAATGATAAAAGTAAAGCAGCAGATTTACGCAAAGCATTGGAAACGCTGAATCCGGAGAGCCTGGCAGCCGAGCTGAATGCTGGCGTGCCAACCGTACGTGACATTATTGAAGCCTTAGGAAAACCAGGCCGCGATCCCCGCGAAGATTTGCCTAAGCCGATTTTCCGCACGGATGTGCTTTCAATAGAAGATCTGCAGCCAGGCATGATGCTGGAAGGCACAGTGCGTAATGTGGTTGACTTTGGGGCTTTTGTCGATATTGGAGTCAAGGTGGACGGCCTCGTTCATATTTCGGAGATGAGTGAACGTTATATTAAACACCCGACAGAAGCGGTTGCAGTTGGCGACAACGTCAAAGTGCGCGTAATTGGAGTCGACTTGGAACGTAAACGCATCAGTCTGTCTATGAAACCGCTGCTGACTGTAGTGCATTAGTGGCGGGCTGGTGGCGCGGCCATATGCCGCGCGATGTGATGCAACCCAGAAAGGAGCGATTGTTCAAAAATGAAGCCGAGAATTTTCGTGACTCGCAGAATTCCTCAGGCAGGTTTGGACATGCTGGCGGATCGTTTTGAACTTGATATTTTCCCGTATGACCGCCTGGCAACCAAAGATGAAATTATCCAGGGTATCAAGGGTAAAGATGGCTTGCTTTGTTTGCTGACCGACAATATCAGTGCCGACATGATGGATGCCGCTCCAGGATTGAAAGTGATTGCCAACTATGCCGTCGGTTTTAACAATATTGATGTGGCAGCCGCCACCCAGCGTAAAATCGCTGTCACAAATACACCTGGTGTCTTGACCGATACTACAGCTGATTTGGCTTTTGCCCTGCTTATGTCTGCCGCGCGTCGCATTGTGGAGGCCGACAAGTTTACCAGAGCCGGTAAGTTCGAAGGCTGGGCACCCCTTTTATACCTTGGTCAGGATATTCATCATAAGACACTTGGTATTGTAGGGTTTGGACGCATTGGCCAAGCGATGGCCAAACGGGCTTCCGGGTTTGATATGAAAGTGCTTTACTATACTGCCCACCGGCGTCCGCAAGCTGAAGAAGAAAAACATGGTGTTGAGTACAGACCACTCGATGATTTGTTGCGCGAGTCGGATTTCATCAGCCTGCATGTGCCATTGGTCGGCGAAACCCGGCACTTGATCGGCCGGCGTGAATTTGATCTGATGAAACCCAATGCCATTCTGATTAATACTGCCCGGGGGCCGGTTGTTGATGAGAAGGCTTTGGTGGAAGCCCTCAAGACAGGGAAGATTGCCGGAGCCGGGTTGGATGTGTTTGAACAGGAACCGAAAATAGAGCCCGAACTGCTGGAGCTTGATAATGTGACCATTGTGCCGCACATCGGCAGTGCTTCGGTGGCAACCAGAACTAAAATGTCAATTATGACCGCGGAGAATATCATTGCCGTTTTTGATGGGAAAATTCCGCCGAACCTGGTCAATAAGGAAATTGTCTAAGAGCATAGGGAACTAAGGGGACATCTTAGAGAACATCTTTGCGAACATTATAGGGAACATAAATAAGGACAGGCTGGCTGCCCTGCACGATTTCAGGCTGGTACAGATGCGACCGGGAGAGAATATATTAGCAATTAATCTCAACTGAATCATTTCAGTTGATACAGCAGAACAGATAGGGGCTTAATGAATGCTATATAACTCAATTCTGGATTGCATCGGAAACACGCCTTTGGTTTTGCTTGAGCGTTCAGCCGGAGTACAAATTTATGGCAAAGCGGAGTTCTTGAACCCCGGCGGCAGCATCAAAGACCGCATGGCTCGTTACATGCTGGAGCAAGCTGAACTGCGTGGGGAGCTAAGGCCAGGGATGACAATCGTGGAGCCATCTTCCGGGAACACTGGAATTGGCCTGGCGCTGGCAGGAAGACGGATGGGCTATCGCGTCACTATTGTCATGCCTGAAAATATGAGCGAAGAGCGCAAAAGGATTATCAAGGCTTTTGGGGCGGAGTTAATACTTACACCTGCCGAAGAGAGCATGGAAGGCTGTCTGCGGCGAGTTGAAGCTATCCGTGCCGAGAATCCGGACGGTGTTTATGTGCCACAGCAATTCGAAAACATGGATAATC
>JBMNNY010000082.1:0-9087 GCA_050942765.1 Bacillota bacterium
TTTTCGAGTAACACCATTAACGGTTATTACGAGCATTGATATGGAAGGGCAAGTAAGCGCGGCCCCCAAAGTACACTTTGCACGTATTGGAAACACCGATTTTGTGAGCTTGTCCGGGATTGCCTCCGGCAAAACTTATCAAAACATGATTGCCATCAAAGAATATGTGATCAATTTCCCCGGTCCTGATATCGCCAAACAGGTGGCGATGCTGGGCGGAGCCTTTGAGCAGGAAGCCGGAGTGGATATCTCCGAATCCGGATTGACTCTGATGGAAGCGCAACAGGTTCGACCGCCCTTAATTGCGGAATGTCGGGCGCATCTGGAATGCCGCCTTGTTGAGGTAAAGCATTATGGAGACTCGGCTTTGTTTATCGGACAGGTTGTGGCGGCCTCAGTTTCCGAAGAGGCTTTGGCAGATCAGGGCATTGCAGCTCTTGGTCTGGCGCCGCTTCTGGTATATGTGGCACCGGGTCATTTTGCCGGGATGCATGTAGCCCGCAAGTTCCCATACCCCAATTCAAACTGATTGAATGCCGTGGGTGAGTGCGCGGCGGTATTGATACATAACGAACGAACGATATACAGCAAAAATAAGAAAAAGGCATTATCCGCTCTGGATAATGCCTTTATTAATACTTAAGCGGCCAACTTGTTACTTTTTGCCCTCATA
The DNA here is from genome assembly GCA_050942765.1 of Bacillota bacterium. Classification (GTDB taxonomy): domain Bacteria; phylum Bacillota; class UBA4882; order UBA4882; family UBA4882; genus UBA4882. The sequence continues at coordinate 674 of JBMNNY010000082.1, forward strand.
GGCATTGCCGCTTGCTGCCGGAGCAACTGAGCGTCCGACTGCACCGGCCAGTGCCAGCATGGTAAGGATATAGGGGGCCATGAGCCATACTTCCACAGGGATAAATGTTAATCCAAACGATTGGGCCAGCATTTGGAAAGCATCTGCGAAGCCGAACAATAATGCGGCAATAAACGCTCCAACAGGAGTCCACTTTCCAAATATGACGGCTGCCAATGCAATAAAGCCTTTGCCGGCAGTCATGTTCTCCTGGAAAATGGAGAGCAGACCAATGGAAAGGGTGACGCCAGCCAGACCGCCCATGACTCCGCTAATCAGCACGCCCAGATAACGATAAGCGAAGACGTTGATACCGACAGTGTCAGCGGCTTCCGGGTGTTCACCGACAGCACGCAGACGTAACCCCAGCGGCGTTTTGAACAGGACATACTGCGCCACAAAGACCAGTACGATAGCGATGTAGACCGTGGGAGTGTGCCTGCCGATAACTTGATAAAGAGTCGGACCGATCACCGGAATGTCCTCCAGGAAGGGAAGCGACCAGTCGGGCAGCTTCGGTACCGGCGGAGTTTGTCCGGGATGACCAACGATACGCTGTAGCAAAAAGCCGGTCACTCCGGTGCCTAGCATATTGATAGCCACACCGCTGATGGTCTGATTAGCCCGAAACTTAATTGAGATTACGGCGTGAAGTAGCGATACCAGCGCTCCAGCCAACACTCCTGCCAGCATACCAATCCAGGGGTTGCCGGTGGTCATTGAGGCAATAGCGCCGAAAAACGCTCCAAAAAGCATGATGCCCTCCAGACCAATATTGACAACACCGCTTCTCTCGGAGAAGACTCCGCCGATGGCGGCGAGTGTCAGGGGAGTAGCAATGCGCAGCGTTGAAAGCCATAGACCTGAGGTTGAAAGAAGCTGGCCAAGACTTTTCAGAATCTCCATTAACCAGCAACCTCCTTTCCTGCCTCGGTGATCTCATTCTTAGCAACGGGACTGGTGACAAACTTTTTGATGATCATTTCGGCAGCGACAAAGAAGATAATAAAGGCTTGAATGATTGTCACTATATGCTTGGGAACGCCAGCAACTAACTGCATGCGGGCTGCGCCGGCGGAAAGGGCACCAAACAAGAGGGCGCCAATGATTACGCCTACGGGATGGTTGTTGCCAAGCAGGGCAACTGCCATTCCGTCAAAGCCATAACCGATAAAATTGAAAACGTCAACAAACTTATGCTGGATGCCCATCACATGGACTGCGCCTGATGTGCCAGCTAAAGCGCCCGAAATAACCATTGCCAGTAAAATGCTTTTCGGTACATTGATACCGGCGTAGCGGGCGGCATGGGGATTAATACCAACCGCACGAATTTCATAACCAGTAGTTGTTTTCCATAATAGCACATAGATAATCCAGGCGGCCAGCAGGGCAACAACCAGACCCAGATTAACCCTAAATGTCGGATTAATAAAGGTGAGAAAACGATACAACTTGGCGGATTCTGCAATTGTCGGAGTTACCGGGATTTGGCCCGGTGCCATTAACACCCCGTTAACCAGATTGTGGGTCAGATACAATGCAATGTAATTCATCATAATGGAGTTAATTACTTCATGAACTCCGCGCTTGGCCTTTAGGAAACCGGGAACCGATGCCCAGAGTGCTCCGCTCAGCGTGCCGCAAAGCAATGTCAATGGCATGTGCACGATCATCGGAAGTCCCTTAAAAGTAAAACCTGCCCAGGCAGCGCCCATTTGCCCCATGATGAATTGCCCTTCGGCGCCGATGTTAAACAGGCCGCAACGAAAAGCAAAGGCAATGGCAAGGCCGGTAAGAATTAGGGGTGTTGCAATTACCAGTGTCTCCGAAATACCCTGCAGACTTCCCAGCGAGCCTGCCAGCAAAGCGCCATAAGCCTTGAACGGATCTTTATCAGCCCATAAAATCATGACTACGCCCACGATCAGCGCAAAGATGAACGCTAACAAAGGCGTACCAATCTGAGTCTTAATGTATCCTTCACGGATGGCAAGTACCACAATGGCTCCGGCCGCGAAAAAGGGGAGCATATGAAGTATTGCATCTAAAGAAAACTTTAGTCCGGATACCAGATTACCCTTTAGTAAAATACAAACCAGCAAGAAAGCAACAATAACAACAAAGGCGACTGCCAATCGGTATCCGATGGGACCGAGACGCTCTTTCAATCTAGTTAGCATTCTTCCCCCTCCTTTCATACCGCGTCCGTCATACGGATGGCACCAGCCATCAGGAGACCGAGCTGTTCTTCGGTAGCTTCGGATGCGGGCATTTCACCAACAATTTCTCCCTCATAAATGACGGCAATACGGTCACTGAGTGCCATAATTTCGTCGAGTTCAAGCGAAATCAGCAGCACTGCCCGGCCTTGATCGCGCGCTTCTACCAGGCGGTTATGCACAAACTCAATTGCTCCGACATCCAATCCTCTGGTAGGTTGGGCGATCACAATCAAATCCGGCTCATAGGACATCTCACGCGCCAGAATAACTTTTTGCTGATTGCCGCCAGATAGCGATTTGGCAGTGACGTTTTCATCAGGGGTTCTGACATCGAATTCTTTAATGAGTTTACGGGCATAATCGCGGACTTTATCCCAGAATATCCGGATGCCTTTGGCGAAAGGCGGGCGATAGAAATTCTTCAGGACCATATTTTCTGACAAAGAAAAATCAAGCACCAAACCGCGAAGCTGTCTGTCTTCAGGTACATAGGCAACTTTTTTCTCAAAAATCTTGCGTGGCGAAAGACCATTAATTTCTTCACCATTAAGGATAATCTTGCCGCCAGTGACTTTACGCAGGCCGGTGAGCACTTCTGCGAACTCGGACTGCCCGTTGCCTTCTACACCAGCGATACCCAGGATTTCCCCGGCTCTGACCTGCAAAGAAATTCCCTTCAGGGCCGGTAATTTGCGATTATTAAGGGCGTGCAGATTTTGTACATCCAAAATGACTCTACCAGGTTGGGCTGGCGTTTTTTGCACTGTCAGCTCAACATCCCGGCCAACCATCATTCTGGCCAGCTCATTAGAGTCGGTTTCAGAAGTGTTACGGGTGCCAATCACACTGCCACGCCTGATAACAGTAACCCGATCAGCGATCGAAATTACCTCTTTCAGTTTGTGGGTGATAAACACAATTGACTTGCCGCGGGCGATCAGTTCCCGCATTGTATTGGTCAAGTCAGCAATTTCCTGAGGTGTCAGAACGGCTGTAGGCTCGTCCAGAATCAGAATATCGGCGCCATGATAGAGCGCTTTTAGAATTTCGACCCTTTGTTGCATTCCGACAGAGATGTTTTCCACTTTTGCCATCGGGTCTACTTTCATACCGTAGCGCTCCGAAAACTCTTCCACTCTTTTGGCAGCTGAATGGATGTCCAGATGGAAAAACTTCGAAGGCTCATGTCCCAAGACAATATTCTCAGCTACCGTGAACTGAGGGATCAGCATGAAGTGCTGGTGCACCATGCCAATACCCATGCGAATGGCATCATTCGGAGAATAAATCGTGGCCTTTTTTTCAAAAAGTTCTATTTGACCTTCATCAGCCTGGTACAAACCATACAGAATTTTCATCAGGGTGGTTTTGCCAGCCCCGTTTTCGCCAAGCAGGGCATGAATTTCGCCCTTGCGGAGTTCGAAATCGACATTGTTGTTGGCTAACACACCCGGAAAGCGCTTGGTGATGCCGGTCATGCGCAGAACAACTTCAGTCATTTCGGCAGGCCACCTCCTAAATACAGTTATTAAAAGACAGGGTGCGCGACCTGAAAGGAGCGCACCCTGTCAAGAACAGATCGGCTTTAAGTGTTATTCAAGGACAAACATTTTTGCTTCAGCAGGAGTCTCCGGAACCATAATCTCGCCAGCAGCAATCTTGGCAGCCAGCTCGTCAACATGAGCGAGGATTTCGGCATCTACGTCCTCATAAGATGTCGGAGCATAGCCAACGCCGCCTTCCGGCAGACCGAGAGTGACTATGCCGGGTTCAAAAGTGCCTTCAGCAACCGCTTTACAGCCGTTGAATACACCAACGTCTACGCGTTTCATCATGCTGGTCAGCACGTTTTCAGGAGCGAGATGGTTCTGGTCGGAGTCAACGCCAATAGCCCAGAGGCCTCTTTCTTTGGCAGCTTCAATGACGCCGATACCGCAGGATCCGGAAGCATGGTAAACAACGTCAGCATTCTGTCCGAACTGGGCGAGTGCCAGCTCTTTACCTTTGGCCGGATCATCAAATTTGCCGGTATAGGCGGAAAGAATGGTGATATCCGGGTTGACCGCACGTACGCCAGCAATGAAACCGGCTTCGAATTTCTCGATCAACGGGAGCTGCATGCCACCGACAAATCCAACGACGTTGGTCTTGGTGGTCATGGCGGCGATTACGCCTACCAGGAAGGAGCCTTCATTCTCTTTGAAGAGGACGTTCTGGACATTCGGGATTACCAAGGGATTGCCGTCCGCATCGGTGAAGGAGGCGTCAATCAATCCGAACTTAATGTCAGGATATTGCTCAGCGACGTTTTTAACAGCGTCTGTCAAGAGGAAGCCAATGCCCCAGATCATGTCGTAGCCTTGTTCAGCGAGGTTGCGAAGGTTGGTTTCGTACTGATCCATAGCTTTGGATTCAACAACAGTGATCTCTGCGCCGAGTTCGGCTGCGGCTCTTTGGAGTCCTTCGTGTGCAGAATCGTTGAATGACTGGTCGCCAAGACCACCAACGTCGGTTACCATTCCGAACCGGAGGCCCTCGGTGCTGGTGGTATCGGTTTCATCGCCGCGCAGGACGGTGAAATAAAGTATGGCAGCGACAGCCAGGACTAATACAGCAATTATCAGGATTGGTGAGAGGTTCTTCTTTTCGTTGGACACTGTTTATACACTCCTTTTTTTATTTCGGGGTCTGATAACCCCAATAATCTTTTGAATTATTCGCTGCGATAACGTAATATCCTTCCATATGATGTTTTTTGACAAAGTTTTATTGAAATTTTGTCAGGTAAGTTCTCCATATTACGTGTTACACGGATTGATTTGGAGGATTATACAGCGTTTCGTCGAAAATGAATTTTAAAGTAATTACGGGAGGCGAAGCAATTTTGATCAAGACTAATCGCGAGCACTTAGTTATGCAGTCAATCCAGGGAAGTATCGCACCACCGGTAAAATCTCACGGGTTTTCTGTTGATTATCAGGGACGGCCGTTTATTCTTCCCGGGGTGGGAGGAGTTACCTATAACGTTAAAGTAGGTGACCCAGCTTTTGGATGGGCCGGCGATCATATAGAGCCCGGCGTATCAATGGCGGCAAACATCGACAATCGGCGCGACGGCAAGAATTCTGCACTAAACGTCCTGGCCTGTATCGGTAACAAAGCCCGTGTCATTACCGGAGACGCAAAAGGGGCGATTGGTACAGTAACAGGTACACATGGCGGAATTGAACATGTTCTGGTCGACTTCGCCGATGAAGATCTCGAGAAAATGGCCATTGAAGATAAAATACTGATTAAAGCATATGGACAGGGATTGCAGTTTTGTGATTATCCTGATGTGATGGTCTACAACCTTGATCCCGACTTGCTTGATAAGTTGCAGCTGGTGGAAAAGAACGGACGACTGCTCGTTCCGGTAGTTGCCAAAATTCCCGGGAAGCTGATGGGATCAGGAATTGGCTCTTCAGACGTCGCTTCCGGTGACTATGACATCACGACCCAGGATCAGGAGGAAATTAAGAGACTGGGCCTTGATCGACTCAAGCTGGGCGATCTTGTAGCCTTGGAAGATGCCGACAATACTTATGGACGCAGTTATCGCAGCGGTGCCATGAGCATTGGCGTAGTCATTCATTCCGACTGTCTCCTGGCCGGGCACGGACCTGGGGTTACCACCATTCTGACCAGCATCAAGCCGGTATTGGAGCCAGTAGTGGAAGCCGGAGCAAACATCGCTGCCTATCTGGGGATCGGGCGTAACAGATAGTGAACGGGCGACAGTCTGACGTGCGCTCAGACCTCTGGCAGGAGATAGGGGTTAGGGCCCGCAGGGCTTAATTGCTCATATCACTATTAATTATGAAAGCAAACGGAGCTGTAAGGCTCCGTTTGCTTTTTGCGTAATGGAATGGCGGCTTGCCGCTGGTCTCGGGTGCGCCGCACACAAGGTGTCTCACACTGGCGTCCCACACAGGTGCCGCGTACGAGGTGCTGCACACAAGGCGTCGCATTACGCGCATGCCAGATCAGCCGATGTGCCGCTTGCGCATGCGCAGGGCTTTGGGGGTAATCTCCAGTAATTCATCATCATTAATAAACTCCAGACATGCCTCCAGGGGCATAAGACGTGGCGGCTCAAGCTTGACAGCGATGTCTGCGGTTGAGGAACGCATGTTGGTCAGGCGCTTCGCCTTGCAGACATTGATCATCAAATCTTCAGTACGGGAGTTTTCGCCAACGATCATGCCGCGATATACTTCATCGCCTGGAGCCACGAATAATTCGCCGCGTATCTGGGCGTTCTCTACGCCATAGGAGTTTACGATACCAGTTTCAAAGGCAACCAGTGAACCTCTGGTACGCCCGGGAATATCTCCTGCCCAGGTGTCGTATTTTTCAAAAGCATGGAATACCGTGCCCATACCTTTAGTCGTCGTCAGGAATTCGGAAGCCAGGCCAAAAAGTCCGCGGGTAGGCGCAATAAACTCTATCCGGGCAGTAACTGCACCCTGATGCATGGCAATAATCTGACCATGGCGCGGTCCCATAATCTCCATCACAGAACCGACATACTCCGATGGAACCTCGAAGAGAACACGCTCGAAGGGTTCCAGCTTTTGACCGTCCACTTCTTTGGCTATGACTTCGGGACGGGATACTTCAAACTCATATCCTTCGCGTCGCATCGTTTCCATTAATATAGACAGGTGTAGTTCACCACGTGCTGAGACGTAGAAAGTATCCGGCGATTCGGTGGCCTCAACATGCAGGGCAGCATCGGATTCCGCTTCACGGAACAGGCGCTCGCGCAACTTACGAGAGCTGACATATTCTGTGTCTTTACCACTAAAGGGACTTTTATTGACGGAGAAATGGACGCTCATGGTGGGGGCGTCAATATTCACACTCGGCAACGGAACCGGATGCTCCGCATCTGTTACTGTTTCGCCAAGGCCGATATCGCTGATGCCGGTCAATACAGCAATTTGACCGGTGCTGCACATGGCTGCCGGTACGCGCTTGAGCCCCTGAAATACGAATAACCCGGTAATGTTGGCAGTTCTAGTTTCTCCGTTTTTTCCGCAGACAGCCACGGTTTGCTTCTCATGGATTGTGCCATTGGCAATGCGGCCAATGGCCATTCTGCCGACATAATTGTCATAATCGATCATCGTCACTGATAACTGCAACGGAGCGTCCGGCTGTCCTGGTGGTGCCGGAATCTTATCTTTGATGGTTTCAAAGAGTAATTGCAGATCAGGTCCGAGTTGTTCTGGATCAGCCGATGCACGTCCCTCACGTGCATTAGTGAAGATTACCGGGAAATCAAGCTGTTTTTCGTCAGCACCCAGTTCGATGAATAATTCCATAGTCTCATCAACAACTTGCCAGGGACGGGCACCCTGACGGTCAATCTTGTTGATCACGACAATTGGGACCAGTCCTGCCTCCAGCGCTTTACGCAGGACAAAGCGCGTCTGGGGCATTGGCCCGTCGACTGCATCGATGAGTAACAGCACTCCGTCCACCATTCTGACGATGCGTTCCACCTCACCGCCAAAATCAGCATGGCCAGGAGTATCGACTATATTTATATGAAGGTTATGGTAGGTGATTGATGTACACTTGGCAAGAATAGTGATACCTCGCTCACGTTCCAGATCACCGCGATCCATTACTCGTTCCACAACATTCTGACGCGCGTGAAAAGCGCCGCCTTGCTTCAGCATGGCGTCCACCAGGGTGGTCTTGCCATGGTCGACGTGCGCTACAATGGCAATATTGCGGATGTGTTTCTGGTCTTGAGATTCAATGTTGGGTAAGGTCAAAAAGGTTCCTCCTTCAGAACAGCTCGGGCATCAAGATTCTCATTATCAAAGTATACGGCTGTCAGCATCAGAATGCAATACGCTATTATAGCCATTAATGAGTGCCGAAATTTAACTGAAATAGTATTGTATTAGCGGAATAACCATGATAAAATAACATTGATTTTCGTGATTATAATCATTACTGGTATGTAATCATTACAGATTTGACTGGTGAGATGAAGAGTGTAAAGAAAGCTCATTATTCGGCTTTATTCACATTAATTCGAATAAGAATGATGTCTTTACTTTTATGCCTTCTTATGGTAATATTTCAAAGTGT
>JBMNNY010000083.1:0-9074 GCA_050942765.1 Bacillota bacterium
CTTTTCGAACAGCATCATGAGTTTGGCAGGAATCGGAGCATAATGAGGTACAACGATAAACAGCGCATCCGATTGACTGATCTTGGCGAAGATCTCATTGAAAGCATGGTCATAAATACAGCGTACAGTATTAGCGCATTCACCGCACATCACACAGGGCTTCAGCTCGAAATCCGACAGGGCAATCACTTCAACCTGTGCTTGTTCTCCCACCCTTTTGGAGATCAGATCCTTTACTAGGCCGCAAACGCGTGTGGATGTGCTATTGGAGCCGCGCCCCTGAACATTGGATGCTGCGATACAGGTTACGATCATTTTTGCGCTCCTCTCAGGCTGTTTTTTGCGCATATTAAAGACATCGGGCTAGTACTAAAGAGTCCAGATTAAGCTCAAATACCCGGAATGAATACCCGAGACGAAATGTCTCCGATTAAATTATGCGAGGATGATCGCAAATGAAGAAAAAGTCCTTCCCATCGACCATTTTGGTGGTACTGCTGTTAATAGTCCTTGGCATCGCAGCCTGGCTTGTCTGGAGAAACACTAATCCTGACACCACACAGCCACCAGGCGTACCCGGTACGGATCAATCCGATGATTCTTCCCGGGAAGACGAGGCTGCGGTTGAAATCACACTGTACTTCGCCAATGATCGCTATATCCAGACAGGTGATGTCAATGAACCACAAGTCCTGCCCGAAAAAAGAACGGTGCGCCCGGGTGATCGCTCCCTTCCGGAGACTGTCATGGCAGAACTAATCTCCGGCCCCGACACAGCCGGACTTTCTTCGGTGCTCTCCAACTTGAAGGTGCGCAGTGTTGAAGTCCGGGATGGCATTGCCTATGTCGATTTTTCTGGCGATAACTTGCACGGCGGATCATTATCCGAGAGCTTATTAATTGAGCAAACTGTGCGCAGCCTGACAGCCCTGAAAGGTGTTGAAGCCGTACAGTTCCTGGTGAATGGCGAAAAGACGGAATCCTTAATGGGCCATATTCTGGTCATTGACCCGGTTTATCCGTAGGTCCGCACTTTTCTAATGCTTGCTGCCTTTCGCAGGGAGGCGCGGCGGAAAACTGAGCTGATCAAACGGGATCAGATGGATAACTGTTGTCAAAATGTCCCCTTGCATACCGCTGGCCCAAACGCCGACACTTCCACTCCCGCTGCCGCCACCCCCACTCCCGCTGCCCTGATACAAAAAGGCGACTCCTTGCATAACCCGCAGCCCCTGGCGGAATAAATCATACGGGTAAGTATGCTCCTCCACCGCCTGGTAATTAACGGACTTGGACAAATTCGAATTCTTGGCGACGCTGCGCCCAAACATCCAGGAATAGTTGGAATTCTTGCCACTCTCCGTAAGGCTTTCGGAACGGCGAAACTTGATCTCCTTCCCGGTCGCTCTCTGAGCCGCCTCAATTGTATGATGATCATCGCTGCGCAGCCAGATCTTATTCACCAGATTCTGCAGAATGGTCTCCACCACTGCCTTGTCTCCCAGACTGTCCACCAGTGAGGTAAAGCTTTGCGTTGCCACAACGTTAATGCAATTGGCCTCGCGACATACCGAGAAAAACTTGCTATCAGTGCGACTGGCCATAAAATGATACTCATCATTAATAAAGATCAGCGGCCGCAAACGATTGGCACCCGGGCGCACCAGTCTGGTCATAACCGCCGACTGAAAATCCAGCTTTAGATAAATGCTGATAATTTTAGCCAGGTTCTGGTACTCTTCCGCATTCATGCGCAGCATTACGATTTTACCCTCATCGACCAATGCATCAAAACCGGGGAAATTCAGTTCTTCCTGCGGCGGACAAAACGTCTTCCTGATGTCCGGATCAGTAGTAAAGGTCGCTGTCATTCTTGTAACTTCGCTCTCAATGATATTACGCACACGCTCGTCGCTCTGCTCGAATTCATAGGTGAAAAAGTCGCGCACTGAAGCATAAATCTCCTGTTCTTCCGGACTGAGCAGCCCGGCCCGCTCTTTACGGGCAAGTTGCTCTAGATGACCCTGGTACTCTTTTCTGCGGATCAGCCGGTCTATGTCCGCAAAGGTCACATAGCCGCCGTGCACGAGCCTGGCTAGCTTAATAGCTTCCGCGATCATGAACTCCGCCTTATCCAGCCAATAGGTATCATGGTTTTTCCCAACGCTGAACGTCTCAAGTATGACCCTCAGCCGGTTGGCGAGTACCTGCGGGCGTAACAGCGGCTTATGTAGTGGATTATAGCGATATTGACCACCAATTTCAATAATAATCACGTCCTGTATGCGGCCCTCGGTCGTGCGACATTCAGCCGTGCAACTTTCAGTCACCTGCCTTCCAGTCGCCCGGCCGCCACTTGCACTTGCATTCGCCCCGATCTCTTCCACAAACTTCAGCACTTGATCACAGTAATTGCCCTTAACATCCAAAATAAGAATTCCCGGCTTGCGCTCCGGATCATCCGGTCGGTAATGCAGGAATTGCCTGGTGTAGCTGTAAAGCGCTCCATAAGTTTTACCGGTGCCAGTCGTTCCGGTAACAATCAGGCCGGTACGCAGACTCTGCATTCCAAGCCGGATTGGAACTGGTTGATCAATCAGGGCAGTGGACTTTTTCTGATGCTGCAGGCCAATTAACAGCTCAAGTGGTTGTACTTCGCCGCCAGAACCAGTCCCCGTGGCAGCCTCGTATTTGAAACCCGCCCCTCCGCCACCGGCCGTGATCGACCATGACCCCGACGGTCTTCCAATCTTGCAGGCCAGCGGGTGCACAGCGATATAATAGATAAAACGTGCGCAGAGGTAGAAGAACGCTGCCGCCAAACCAAAGTACAGTCGCATAAAGATCAGGTACGCCTCCGGCGCGGCGTAGATTGTCTTTAACAGCATGATTTGATCCGGCGATAAAGATGCCGGTCCCGACAATCCCTGTAATATGGATGTCGGAACATGAGTCATCCCCACCAACTCTCTGAGACAATCCAGTAGCGGCCGCATGCTCCAGCCCCACCAGTGGTAGGATACCATCGGCAGGACGATTAGCCCGTGTACTACAAAGAAAACCAGCGTGGCTGTCGCAGAAAAGCCGCCCGGAGACAGCAAAAATCTGATTAGGGAATTGCGTATCAAGCGCAGCGCGCGCATCAAAAACCTCCTATTCCGCCCCATACTCCGCATCCAAATGACTTTTAATTTGTGCGGCAATTTATTCCATGTTATGGTTAATTCGCCATATCATTCCATTTACCTGCCGGAGCGTTCGCTGGCGGTCGGTGTATACAGTATTCAACATCGTGTTCCTCGAGAAGGAATTTGCGGTATATTGTGGAATGGATCATGGCGATTATAATGGTTATAAGCCATAGTATGGGAGGAGCTGTAATGTTTAAGCATTTCGAAGAGCTAGAGCGCTACTGCAAAGAACAGGGCGTCAAGATGATCGATTTCAAATTGGTCGATTTATCTGGCCGCTGGCGCCACATCACGATTCCGATCGAACGCCTCGCCCCGTCGCTAATGGAAGACGGTATTGGCTTTGATGGATCCAACTACGGATTTGCCTCGGTTGAATCAAGCGATATGGTCTTTATTCCGGACCTTTCCACTGCAATGATGGATCCGTTCTGGGAAATGCCCACCCTCAGTATGATTGGTGATGTCGTCAGTATTCATGACCACAAGCCTTTCACACACTACCCGCGTGCAATCGCCAAGGCCTCCGAGCAATATCTGGCCTCCACCGGCATTGCGGATCGCTGCCTGCTCGGTCCGGAGTTTGAGTTCTATTTGTTTGACCGGGTAGCTTTTGACCTGCAACCGCATTCGACCAGTATGCAGATTGAGACCGCCCAGGCCAGATGGACCGCCGGCGATAACTTCAATAACAACGGTTACCAGATTAATCCTAAAGGCGGATACCACATTACGCCGCCGATGGATGCTTCCCATGATTTCAGAAATGAAGTCACCCGCATGCTGGAAGAGCGCGGTGTGCCTATTAAGTACCACCATCATGAAGTTGGCGGTCCCGGCCAGCTTGAACTGGAAGTTGAATCTGGTCCATTGACTGTCATGGCCGACCGTAGTATGCTGATCAAATACTTTATCCGCAATAGCGCGGCCGCCTGGGGCAAAACTGCCACCTTCCTGCCGAAACCGCTCTATGGCGAAGCCGGCAGCGGTATGCATGTTCATTTCTGGCTTTTCAAAGGATCAGAACCGTTGTTCTTTGATCCGGCCGGTTATTCTTCACTGAGCAAGACCGCCCTATATTCGATCGGTGGTATTCTGAAACATACTCCGGCACTGCTCGGGCTGACCAACCCCAGCACCAACTCTTACCGCCGCCTGATTCCGGGCTACGAAGCACCGGTCAGCATTTGCTATGCCACAAGTAACAGAAGTGCCGTCATCCGTGTGCCGGGCTATGCCAAGACTCCGGCCAACAAACGGTTTGAGTTCCGTTCCTCAGACGCCACCTGTAACCCGTATCTGGCGTATGCCGGCATCCTGATGGCTGCGATCGACGGTATCAAGAACCAGATTGACCCGGTTGCCGAAGGATTTGGACCCTATGATGTAAACATCTTCGAGCTCCCGCCGTCCGAGCGCGATAAGATTAAGTCGCTGCCGCACAATGTTGAAGAGGCTCTGAATGCCCTGGCAGCCGATCATGACTTCCTGACCGCTGGCGGCGTGTTCCCGGAAAAACTGATCGAAAGATGGATCGACGCCAAACTTACCGAGTCCCGCCAGATCGATGCCCGCCCGAATCCGTTTGAAGTGGCGACGTATTACGATCTATAATTGCTCCTATTAACAGACGAATTGATGCTGAAAGGACCATGGTTTACGCCACGGTCCTTTGTTTTGGGAGAATACTCATTCACTCATTGCCCGCTATTCGATGGATAAGTGTGCTAGTGACTCTAAGGGGCCCTGAATTAGCATCATCCTCTTTCCTCAGTCAAATACTGCAGAAACAGTTCTAGCTCTTCCAAGCGCTCTTTGGCGATTTTCTTGGCCTCTTCTGTCAAAAAGACTCCCGTGCCGTCCAATAGGCGCTTCTCGAGCATTGCCAGTGCGTCATCCAGTCCGGTCTGACTACGCTTCATGGCAGATAATTCGCGGGCAATGCCTATCGCACCAATGCCATCCAACAGATCGGCATCGTGCAGTAATGCCGCCTCATGACAGGCGCCGGTATTTCCCAGCAAAATTTCGCGCAGTACTTCCGTCTTAAGGACCGGGAAACCTTCTTCAATCAGAAAGTCGATCACTGCCTCTACAGCAGCCTCAATTCTGTTATTCCCCTCACCCCGCCCGGATAGAAACGGCCTAAAATCGTGCATCATGGCCGCAGCAAAAACGACTTCCTCATCAAGAGGCAAGTGGCAGCCTAGCGCCAGAGTCATATGATAAAGACGATAGCAATGTTCCTGGCCATCTTTGAAGTCGTAATTTTCATTTTCGAATAGCTCCAGCAAGCGATCGCGCCACATATCCGGAACCTCCCCATTAATATTTTAATATTTTCGCTAACGGGTAATTTTTTCCTGCGCGGCGCGGCGCACCTGAAGGCAAACAATGGCAAGCGATGAAAGGGACACGGGGATAAACAATAATTTGACTTTTAACCTGACAAAGGTTATAAATGATATAGACATTCATTCGAATTAATAAGAAAAGCGAAGGTAGGTGAGGATAATGGAAGGTGACCCCGGGAGTAGTCGATTATGCAGTCATATATTAACCTTTGCGGGCAAATTCACTCCATTTTCCGAACCGCCACTGCGACATGTTTTAAAGATACCGGTTTAAAAATCGGTTTATTGACGCATGTCTTAAAAGCGATCGTTAAATGATCATTTCCGATCGTCTTATGGCTTATGGCGATTTCGGATTTATCAATTGATGCTTTTGCCCGCAATGTTGAAAGGAGTCGATCCAAATGTTGCGGGTTTTTCTTTCGGTAAATGATGACCTTACCCAGATCGAGGATATCCAGTCCAAGGGACCCTGGATTTCATTGGTCAATCCCTTGGATGGAGAGCTTGAAAAAGTCCATGAGGTCACCGGAGTCGATCCGGATTTTCTCAAAGCGCCTCTAGATCCGGAAGAGCGCTCTCGTATTGAATCTGATGAGGGACAGGTTCTCATCATTATTAATGTTCCCATTATGCAAAACGGCGGTTCAACGGTGCTTTATGACACAATCCCATTTGGTATCATTATAACTAATGACCATTTCATAACGGTCTGTCACAGGCAAAATCCACTACTGGATGAACTGGCTGAAACTAAGTTGCGCGGTTTGAATACCAAGAAGCGTACCCGTCTCTTACTGCAGCTGCTTTTCAAGACCGCGACCCTGTATTTGAAATACCTGCGTCAGATTGACAAGCAGACCGATGAAATCGAAAATCAGCTGCATCGGTCCATGAAAAACGAAGAGCTCATTAAGCTGCTCAATTTAGAAAAGAGCCTGGTCTATTTCAACACCTCGCTGCGTTCCAATGAGTATGTCATGGAGAAATTGCTTCGTTCCCGGCTGGTAAAAGTTGATTCTGAGGCAATTAAAACTGCCCAGGTACTGCAAATGTATCCGGATGACGAAGAGCTACTGGAAGATGTCATTATTGAGAACAAACAGGCCATGGAAATGTGTCAGATTCACAGTGACATTATGAGCGGCATGATGGATGCTTTCGCATCTGTCATCTCCAACAATGTCAACATTGTGATGAAGTTCCTGACTTCCGTCACGATCGTGTTGTCCATTCCGACCATGGTTTCCAGTTTCTTTGGCATGAATGTACCTTTGCCGTTTGCCAAGACGCCGTTTGCTTTTGCGATCATTATGTTAATATCGTTTGGCATATCGGGCACGGTGGCTTATCTTATGGCCAGACGCAAAATGTTTTAGAGGAGCAGGCTGACTGTAGTGCAATCGCTATATTGCATATATCACAATGCGTGGCGCGCGCCACAATGTCACAAGCCCGCTTTATTGCTAAGCGGGCTTGTGCGATAGATAAAAGGGATCATAAGGTCATCGCAGTAGGGCCGGGCCACGGCCCTGCTATCACTGTTGCGTTATTGGGCAGAAGACGGTAACGGTTCATCCTTGACCGTTTGGGTGCTCATTGCTGCAGCCCCGCCTACAGCAATAAGCACAAGATACGAAACTGAGACAAGTATTCACTACTGGCCTGTCATCACCACCTCAAGTAATGCTTCCGTCAGATCTTCGCGCTGTACCTTATTCATTTTTTGAAAACCAGCGTGACTACGGACATTCGTGGCTGCTGTTTTCGTAAGATCCAGCATGTATTCGGCAATCTCCTCAGCCATCTTCCGGTCCGCTGAGAGTTCCCGGAAATCCAATAACAATGATGATGTGCCGTGGTTTTGTGCGCAAATAACATAAGGTGCAATGGCGTTTGCCGCCACATCTACAGCGGCCAGAGGCAGTCTGCTGTTCCATCGCCTAGTAGCGATCGCACTGACTGGCAGCTCGTTTCTTAGCGCAGGCAGCAGTTGTTTGAGCACTTCGACCCCTGAATTACTCAATACCAGGACAGGCATACGGTAGAGGACTTTTTTGGGGATTAGCTTAACTGCCGCTTTGACTTCTTTGCTCAATGTTTCAAGGAGTGCCAGTTCCAAACCATTGTCCGCCACGCACTTACCCGCCACATGCTCCGCAATAATCCAATCCGCCAATACTGTGCGAATCGCGAATGAGGGATCAACTTTGATAAACCGGTAATTGTCATCCCGGATTCGGATTATGTTTTCCAGCACTGTGCTGTCACGTTCGACTGCAAACACCGCATACGCCAGCCAGCTTTCCTGTTCAAAGTATGGCATCAGGCTGCGCGCTTCCGCCGCGGTGGGACTGGCAATCATTGCGGCGGCTAGTACTGTTGCCAGCGCCATTGAGATTATCAGAAGCCTAAGCCCGCCTCTGCATCTGTGACTCCCGTAACAATGGCTTTCATGGCCATCACGACCATCGATCTTGCCCTTCTTGCTTTTCATGGTCTTCATGCTCTTTATGCTCTTCATGCGCTTCTTGCTCTGCGCCTGATTCATCGTATTTCCACCTCGCTTAGCTGAACCTATCTGCTTCCTCCGCCAGCGCCGACCAGCGTGTCAAACGGAATTTTCTGCAGCAGTACAATTTTGATCAGTTTGCCGGGATTGGCGATAAGTACTGTTCCTTCCTGTGCGGCTTGTTCAGCCAGTACCTGTGCGACTGCATCCAAGCCGCTGCTTGTGCTGCCGACCATAACTTGCATTGTCGGGCTTGCTTCGGTACCCTTTACCAGAGCGAGCTCCGGGATAACCGCCTGTCTACCTGAAAGCGCGTCGGCGAATTCCGCCAGGATACCCGCAAAAAAGGCGGGAATCAGTTTCCTTGCCGCGGCATTAATGCGCCGATCAACCAAACCAGCTTGTCCGAAAGCATCATAGGCCAATCCGCTAACCTTAATTTCAGCGTTGCCGCAAATCAGCCATTCAACATTAACGTTAATCCGTCCGGCTTTATAGTCTGGAACAGATGTACCCAGGAAAACAGCCCCGGCAGGTATTACGACCATCTCGTGCAGCACAACATCCTTTTTTACTAACATGAGTACCTTTGACGGCGAGCCCGAAATGATACCGGTAATTAGCTCGGCGTTGATCATCGTCCCGATTGGCAGGCCAGCAATTTGCTCGACCTGCGCCGAATCACGGTTTTGAATAGCCTGATCATCTAGGCGTTTGTATGCCACGCCGCTTTTCGCGCCACTGCCGATACCGCTGGCCAGACCGCTTCCGAGGCTGCTCCCTAGGTCACTGACTGTAGCGCTGCCTTTAGCCAGACCCATACTGCTGTTATTGCTCATCCCCCACGCGTTGCCACTAATCAGTGATGAATCTTGGATTGTTGACGTTGCTGCGGCAGCGATGCGACTATCTTGATGGCTCTCGAAGACCAGCAGCTCAGTGGCGACGGAGGCTGTTGCGGATTTCGTCACCGGTTTTTCGCCGCCTGACGGAAATCGCGGTACCGCCGGTGATTCA
>JBMNNY010000084.1:0-9038 GCA_050942765.1 Bacillota bacterium
ATCCAGCAAGTTCTTGGGGTTGGCCGTCATAAACTGGACGGCCATGATGTTGCCATAATAATTGTCGGCAGCGATATCTTTATTGGTAAGCATGTTGGCTTCGTAGAAATACTGCGGTTTCCCGATACTGGTCTTAAGCACAGTGCGATCCGGAGTGACGGCCTTGTTATTGCTAAAGACTATGTAAGCCAGATGACCCGGTACATTAGAACTGATGGTGGTCGACACGCGATAGGCCTCGCCTGGAGAGACTGCTTTCGGTTCTCGTGCGATGGTGTCAATGTTCGGGCATTCTTCGGCGTGATCAGCAAGCTTGAGTGCGATTGACGGGAAGTCATCAATGAAAAAGCGATTATTCTCGAAGCCCAGATTGATCCAACCTTCGCCGATGAGGTCGATCTTTTTATCACTGATAATTTGATGATCATTGGCGTATAAACGGTAGAGGCCGGTGAAATGGAACTTCGTGGACACACGGATTTTCGGAAAGCTGTCGAAGTCAATATCGACGGCTTCTTTAGTTAATGATTGCGGTGTGATTTCCAGCCGCAGGCGTACGAATGAGACGGGACTGTAATCCAGAGCCATTGAGCCAGCCAAATCCTCGGCACTTAACGGGATGCCAGAGATTAGAGAATTGATGCTTCTTTCCGCCGCGCGCCGCAATGCGGGAGTCAGTTCGCAGGCCGACATACTCAGAGCCAGGCAGATCAGCGTGAGAACGATTAGGGTTTTTCGGAGGCATCTGGTTTTCCGGGGGCGCGAATTTTCGTGAACCCGTAAATTTCTCATATTTAAGACTCCTTTGCATTTCATCCGGACCGGGTTACAGGTACGATGGTCTTGCTATACTTATATGCCAAATACTCCTTTATTCCTTCCGGGATTCCTGCGTAGATCTATGCATAGTTCTTTCCGCAGGAATTTTGCTGTGCGGCAAAATGCGATTTTATGATCGGTACAGGAACAATATTATTGGCAGAGAATTATGAAGGAAGCAGGTTGCGAAGTCTGGCCGCCCGTGCAGGCTTAGGCAGGTTCGCGCAGGTTCGTGCGGGCTCACGCAGGCTTGCGCAGACTCACGCAGGCCGCGCAGGCCATGTGGGCATTTGGAACGCCGTATTCGGATGATGGAGGGATTGCCTTGGAATCAATGGAGTATCAGTGGCATTACAGCAATTCGGAGTGGGACAGGCATATTGCCTGGCAGCGCCGTCAGGCATTGCGAGGGGCAATCCGCTCATCTGTCATATCGGTAATTGCTTGCGTTGGCGCAGTATTGGTCAGCCAAAGCTGGGTTGCGGCGGTAGTCGTTCTGCTGTTGACAGGATGGATTCCGGTAATGGAAATTCTCAGTGCTAACAGCAGCAGTAAAAGTTTGCTGGGCAAGCCCGCTGATTCGGTTGTTGCACTGATGCGGGTGTCATATACGCATTTCGTACTGGGCGAAAGAGTTGTGCGGTTTGATAACAGACGTATTCTTGGCGCTGAACTCAATAACTCTGAACCCCCGACTTACCTGAAGATCGTTCATAAAGGGAAAATGCGGCGTTCCAATACGCTGCCGGAGTTGATCTTAGTGCCGGAAGGCAAAGAGAATGAAGCGCAGGAAATCGTCAAGGCTTTTACAGAACTTAAGCAGAAGCAAGCGAAAGAAGAAGCCGCAAAACGCAAACCATGGCAACTTTGGAAGCGCGGATTATAGCGTGCGGAGTATAGCGTGCGGAGCATAGCGTGCGGAGCATGAGGCGCAAGTGCAGTATGCAGTATGCCGTATGCCGTGCAATCAGGAGCATAACATGTGAACGCAAAAAAACGAGGTGTCAGATGACACCTCGTTTGCCGTTATATTGTCGTTGTCTGGTTAGAACTTACCAGTTGGATGCGTTGTCTTTACGGGCAGCGTAGCACTCACGGCAATATACTGGGCGCTCCGGATTGGGAGCAAACGGGACTTGGGCCTCACGACCGCAGTCGGCGCAGATAGCGGTATGCATTTCGCGGTTACCGCTGCCTTGACGCTGTTTGCGGGCGCTACGGCATGCCGGGCAACGGGAAGGCTCGTTCTCGAAGCCCTTGCTGGCGTAGAATTCTTGCTCACCAGCAGTAAATACGAACTCCTGATTGCAGTCACGGCATACGATTGTTTTGTCTTGGTACACGATGGTCCTCCTTATATAGCCTTGTCGGCCATTGGTTTAGTTCGTCTGAGAGACCGGCTCGGCTGAGGACAGGGAAATGCGAGCGATGATAAGAGCATAATCATAAGGAAATAGGTGCAGAGCACGTGGTTCCTAGACGATGACTACATTTTACCACTACTTGCGCGTGTTGGCAATAGTTTGACCTTAAAATCACAGCTAGAATCGTCCAAAAGTTTGAATTGACACGTCAACAAATATATTCCAGGACGCCTTGGTCCATTGTTTTTCCCACGTGTCCGGCTGCCAGTCAAATGGCGCGGCACGGCGTGCCAGTTCTCCAAAACCCAGTAAGTCGGCAGAGAAATCTGTCTGCAAAATTGATGCTGTGGCTGCGACTTGCTTTTTCACCTGAGCGGCTGTCAGTGACGCCAGTTCAGGAAGGCTGTTGGCGCTATTAACTGCACCGGTTACACGCAGTTTAACATTTAGAACGGGAGCGGCAGATTTGTGATTTGAGACCGTGAGTTCGTGTCGCATGGCGGTGACACGGATAGTGGTCAATTGATTTGGAGCCTTTGGACTGCTGACCACCACACGCCCGCCAGCTTTGCCGGACATCCATGAAAAAGCGGTTGTCTGCTCCTCATTTAGAAAGCCCCTCAGCCGATCACCTTTGAAGACTGCAATTCCGCCTAGAGTGGGTTGGGGCTGGGGCTGGGGTTGGGAAGTGGTGGTATCAGTGTCATTGTCGGACATATTTTCTCCAGCACCGGATGCATCATTTTCGGGCCGGGTGATCAGGGTGATTGCTCCTAGATAAGCGTCCTGTCCCGGGTTAATAAGATGTGAACGAAATTGCCAGGCTGGCACAAAATACTGTGCAGGAGTATCCAGAATGGATTTGGTCCGGTAATGATCGAGCCAGGCCTGCAAGTGTTCTTCGCCATTTGGTTCAGAGCGGATAATGGCCTCTGCTGAACCCTGCGCCTGAAAAAGGATTACGTCGGCCGGAGTACGCGGATCCGCCAGCACGGCACGCACGACATCATTGACTCCCTGTCGGGAGAGTGTTTCTCCCAGGATAATGGAGCGCAGATTTCCCAAATCAATAATGCGTGCAGAAATGCTGACCAGGGCCTCCATGGACTCAGCGATAGTCCGTCCGTGTGCGACAAGGACCGGCACTTTGGGAGCAGTATCCCCGGTGGTGGCGGCGCTGGCGCTGGCCGCGACAACTGCGCTGGCGCTGGCCGCGGCAACTGCGTCGCCACGGGCCGCTGCAACTGCACTGCCACTGGCGGCGGCAACTGCAACGCCACCAGAAGACTGCTGGCTGCCGCCATTGATTGCAATGGCCGAGATGCGGTAAAGGCCGCCAGCTTCCAAATCAATGCCCATAGCAAAGATAAAAGCCCGGCGGTCAATTTCACGGGCATCCCAACACCCCATCAACCCGAAAACCGACGCGACGCAGATAAAGATCAGGATTAACAGGCATAATCTTTTCATGAACGCCGCCCTCGCTTTCGATCCTGCACCCGTCTCTTGAAAAGCGCAATTTCCAGAAGCAAAGCCGGAATCAACAGACCGCTGACTGCCAGTGCAATATGGACCAATGCTGCTCCTTCAGGAAAACCTCCTGAGTAGCGCTGAAAAATGACGGTCGCCAGAATTATCGGTGCAGTACTCAAGATAATGCGGCGATAAGGTGTCGCTTTGGGCATCAGGACAGCTTTTAGGCCAGCTGCGCCTGCAAACCAGTAGACCGACAAGGTAATGTAGCTGATAAATCTGGTAGTAATAGTCAGGAAATAGGCCAGGCGCTGAATGGGGATAGCCGGAGCCAGCTGTACCACAGATAATACTTCCCAGAAAGGGCGGGCATACGTGGCCGCCGCTGGCCACCCAAAGATCATTACCGGATAAGCGACCGACAGAATGACGAGGACGGCAGGAAGCAGAGTTCCCCAAAAAGCCACCTTGCCGGCATGGTGCGGCTTATCCAGAAATGGTGTCAAAACCGTCATTAGTGTAAAACCGGGAAAGGACATTAAGCCGGCGGCGAGTGCGATCCATGACTGGGAAAGCATTGAGCCGGATGCCGCAGCGGCAGCCGCGGCGGAGGCGACGGAGGCGGATGCGGCAGCAGCAGCAGAAGCGGAGACACGCATATTCTCCACCAGCGAAACCGGTATTAGGTACCCGGGCTCAAGCGGCAGCAATAATGGCGCCAGCATCAATAGCATGATTAACGGCAAGGCAGCCAAAGAGAAGATTTGCGTCAGTCTGGTCAAAGCTTCAATCCCATGTTGGGCTGCAAACACGCTGATTAGCAAAATAATCATGCTAATGATCACCGGTGGTGTCTTCGGCAGCAGCTCGGCAGAAACTAAAGCGGTAAATACTTTCGTAACGACTGGAACAAAAGCCAGCATTGCGATTGCCAGCAGGAGTGCTGCCAGGCGCCCGAACGGCTTGCCCCCGATCACAAGGGCATAATCAAAATAGCTGCGCCCGTGATATTGGCTGCCCAGACGTGCGAAAACCTTCCCGCCCAGTGTGGCAACCCCGATGGCCGCCAAAGGAAGCAGCCAGCCGCTACGTCCCAGTGCCTCATAAGACAGAGAAGGAATGTATAACTGGGCGGCACCGATGTTAGCCATCGAGAGCAGCAGGATTGTTTGACCGGTGGAAATGCGGTATGGTTTGACATTCATCCCCAGGGCCATTCCCATGATCAGCTGCCTCCTTTGCCGGAATCATCGTTTGGCGGTTGTGGCTCCGTGTCAAATGTTCGGCTGGTCGGGGTGAGCCGCCACCAGGGCGCGCGCAGGATGAAGTCTTCATAATCACCGGGACGATAAGGACCGACTGGACTTAAGTAGGGCTGACCAAAGGATCGTAGCGAGGACAAGTAGATGACCAGAATAATAAAGGCATTGGCAATGCCAAACAAGCCAAAAAGGGCTGCGGAAACAGTGATCAAGTACTTGGCAATGCGCCAGGCCAGTCCCATTTCGTAATTGGGGATTGTGAAAAGACCGATAGCGGTGACTGCCACAATAATGATCATCGTACTACTGATGATGTTGGCTTCGACAGCGGCGCTGCCGATAATGAGTCCACCAACCAGGGTGGCGGCCCCGCCAATAATCGCTGGCAGTCGGGTGCTCGCTTCCGCCAGCAGTTCGATGGCAATGTCCATAACCAACACTTCGAATATGGCAGGGTAAGGCACTCCTTCGCGGGAGGCGGCCAGGGCCATCGCCAGAGTTGGCGTCATAACTTCCGGATTCACCGAAGAAAGGGCGACATAGAGGCCTGGCAAAAAAAGCCCCAGTATCCAGCCGATCACACGGATGATGCGCAGGAATGTTCCGATTGGAGAAGAATGGTAATAGTCGCCGGCGGCTTGGAACATGCTTGCCAGAACGGCTGGGAGTATCAGCGCAAATGGCGAGTTATCTACAATGATGACAATGCGCCCTTCCAAGAGCGCAGCGGAGGCGCGGTCCGGACGTTCGGTCGATTGCATCAGCGGGAAGATGCTCCAGCGTCGGCCTTGAAGAAGTTCCTGAAGGTAACCGCTGTCGATGACACTATCGATCTCGATGCTTTGCAGGGTGTCCCGGACCTGGCGGAGTACTTTCGGGTTCACGCGATCCTGAAGAAAGACTAAGGCTACCCGTGTATGTGTGCGAACGCCAATAACCATTGATTCGCAATGGAAAGCCGGGTCTTTTATACGTCGCCGCAAGCGGGTCACATTGGTGAGCAGGTCTTCATTGAAGGCATCGCGGGGTCCACGAATGTCGGATTCTGAGTCCGGGTTTTCGATGCTGCGCGTGGTCCAGCCTTTGGTGTTAATCAGCAGCGCAGTGGCGGAGCCGTCCACAAAAAGGACGGTGTCTCCGGAAAAGACTGCCTCCAAAACATCGCCGAATGTGTTTGTGGTTTCGATTTCGGCGACCAGCAAGAGGTGAGCGGAGATCTCCGCGATTGGATCGATATCCTCTGGATCTCTTGATGGCTGGCCCGCAAGCGGGGGGAGTATGTCCAGCATCAGCGGGCGCAGGATATCACGGTGCAAAATGTCTTCATTGGTCAGCCCATCGATGAATACAACCCCGGCTTGCGGGCCTATGCCCCTGTTAAGGACGAAACGCCTGAACTTGGCGTCAAAACTATGCCCGATGGTTTCCTCCATGAAAGCCATATTGGCATTCAGACTGCTAAATACGGCTTGCTGCATCTTGTTGCTTTCACTATGTTCGCGGCTGCGCCCCATAAATCGTTTCCCTGCTCCCCGCCACATGATTGCGCGATTATGTAAGTAGTATTGCACTAAACAGCGGGAAACAGGCATGTTTTCTTATTGGTTAGTCGATGATTGTGGCAACCTCTTTGAGCTCCATTTTTGGTCTGGGGGCTGGTTCCTCAGCCGGATGCCCAATCGGGATCAGCGCCACCGGCCGATGGCCTTCCGGCAGGCCTAGCACCTGGGCGACTTCATCTTCTTTAAATGCACCAATCCAGCACGAACCTAAGCCCATTGATTTGGCGAGCAGCAGGCAGTTTTGCACAGCGGCAGCAGTATCCTGCAGCGCATAGAGTTTTTCGCCACGCTCACCATAGCGTTCTGCAGAACGCGCCGTTACGGCGACAACACCAATAACGATGGCGGCTTCCGCTATGAAAGTCTGGCCTTTGGCAGCCGCGATTAATTCCTGCTTTACTTTGGGAGACTTGACGACGTAAAAAGCCCATGGCTGGCGGTTGCCGCCGGAAGGGGCCCAGCGCATTGCTTCCAGTAGCATGTTAATTTGCTCATCTGTCAAAGGACGGTCTTCAAACTTACGTACCGAGCGTCTGGCTTTAATCAGATCCAATACCTGTTCCGGTAACATCTTTTTTTAATCCCCTTTCCCGTGATTCAGATGCGGGCCCAGACCCGCATTTTCCCTACTGTATTCCGCATAATGACCGGTCAGTCCTTTTTATGGATGCTTTTCATTTTATCCGTATATGCTTTTGATTATTAGGAGAGACATAGGTATAGGTATGCGGGGTAAAGAAATTATAGGGAGGGAATGGTTTGCCAAAACGCAGCATCGGTGAACTTGAATCCCAGGTGGTGCAAGCGCTGGCGGCGGAACAACTTTTACAGCCCTATGATCTTAAAGTGGTAGTTGATCGCGGCAGAGTGGTGCATCTGCAGGGGATCGTGGATGTGCTGGCGGAAAAAATAAAGGCCGAGGAGATCGTACGCAGTATTCCCGGGGTAACCGGGGTGGAAAACAGTGTGACAGTCTGTACAGACGGCGACATTAATGATGACGCCGTGCGCTTTGAAGTAGCTGAAGAGTTGCATGCCGATCCGCAGCTCGTCAATATTGGTGTGGATGTTTATGGCGGAGTGGCGCATTTGAAGGGTAAGGTAGACTCGCTGGCTACCGAGCGTAAAGCCGTCCGTACGGCCGCGAAAGCCAGGGGAGTCCGGGGGATCCGCAGTAATCTGAAAATCGAGGAAAGCTGGCCTGATGATTCGGCCACTTTGGCGAATAAAGTGGATCGGGTTCTGGCAGGCTTCCCGCAGCTAACCGGCAGCGCGATCAGGCCTGAAGCGGATCGCGGTGTTGTGACACTTACGGGCAGTGTTGCCAAAGCGGAAGATATGGAGTTGGCGGTTGAAATGGCTGGAACGGTTGAAGGAGTCCGCTCCGTTCGCAATGAGCTGTCTGTCAACCCGGATTTGGAATCCATTGTTGTCACTGAAATCATGGATGAGTTAATGGATGATCCTTTTGTACGGGAAGCCCCTTTGACCATTAGGGTCGTGAGCGGTGAAATCCAGGTGGAAGGCGCAGTTGAGAATAAGGAGCAAAAACGGCGTATAGAACAGGCTGTCCGCGAGACTGCCAAAAACCATCGCGATCAGATTATTGGCATTAACAATAAGCTGATTATTAGTCCCAGTTAAGATCATAAACAGGATCCCGGAATAAAAAGGCGAAGAAGTATGCATTGCTAGCCAAGCCAAAAAAAGTCGGGGTGGTTTTCAGCATGCGTACTTTAATGACTCCTATTGTAACAGTGGATCTGGATGTACTGGAAAACAACATCAAGGAAATGGGACAATTTGCAGCTGCCAATGGAGTTGCCCTGCGACCGCATATTAAGACACACAAGTCTTCCAAGATCGCTAAAATGCAGCTTGCACACGGCGCAACCGGTATTACTGTAGCTACCGTACGTGAAGCGGAGGCTATGGCGGCAGCAGGCTTTGACGATATCCTGATCGCCTATACTATAGTTGATGAAAACAAGCTGGATATGCTGGCACGTCTCAGTGAGAATGTGCGGCTTGCCGTGGCAGCTGACAGCGTCTATGGCATCAAAAAACTGAGCGAAGTTCTCAACAAAACCGACCATGATATCGAGGTCATGATCGAAATCGATACCGGCCAGCATCGCTGCGGAATCTCTACCGGAGCAGATGCGGTGCGCCTGGCGCGTATGATCGATGAATCGCCGGGTCTAATTTTTCGCGGCATCATGACTCATGAAGGGCATGCTTACGGAGCCAAGAGTCCGGCGGAAGTTGAACAGATTGGCCGACAGGCAGCAGCCACTATGCGGGACATTGCTGCGCAGCTTACGGAGGCCGGATTTCCGCCCGCGGTGGTGAGTATGGGATCGACTCCCACCCATCAAATAGTCGCAAAAGAAGCGGGCGTAACAGAAATTCGTCCTGGCAACTACGTTTTTCGTGATCGCACTCAGATGGCGCTCGGCTCAGCCCGGCTCGATCAGTGCGCACTGCGCGTGATCGCCCATGTCATCAGTAATCCGGAACCTGGCAGAGTGGTACTGGATTGCGGATCCAAAACCCTG
>JBMNNY010000085.1:0-9024 GCA_050942765.1 Bacillota bacterium
CGACGGCGCTATTGACATAGTAATTGCCAATGGACCAGCTCTCCATATTACCGCCAAAAACGGCCAGCTAAAGACGGCCAAAGGCAAAGCCTCAGACGCCAGAGCCTTTATGCGGTTTGACTCGATCGACACGGCCAGCGGCATCTTAAACGGTACGCTGGACAGTTACAGTTGCATTGGATCCGGTCAGCTCGCCATTTGGGGCTTTGTACCCATGATCGATAATCTAAATAAGATCCTGGCTCAAGTTGCCGGATTTTTAAGGTAAAGGAGGAGCACGATGAAGACTTATACTTATCCGAAAAGCCAGGAGTTATTCAACCGTGCTGGAAAGGTAATCCCCTCCGGTGTTTATGGACATTTGGGGCCAAGTCAGGGCTGCTTTATCCCTGTACAGGCCTTTCCCTTCTTCCTGGAGCGGGCACAGGGAGCCTATATGTGGGATGTAGACGGAAATCGCTTCATCGACTATATGTGTGCCTATGGCCCCAACGTTCTGGGTTACGGTGATCCGGACGTGGAGCAGGCTGTCCGGGAACAGATGCAAATCGGCAATTGCACAACCCTGCCAACCGTCAAAATGATCGAACTAGCGGAGTTACTTGTAAACACTGTTGATTCCGCTGATTGGGCGTTTTTTGCCAAAAACGGCGGCGATGTCACGAGCTTTGCCTTGATGATCGCCAGAGCCGCCACCGGCAGGTCGAAAGTAATCCTCTTTAAAGGCGGCTACCACGGCGTCGCCCCCTGGGCACAAAAGCTTGGCTATCCGGGTATCACCGAGGCCGACACCACCAACAACATTTATGTGCGCTGGAACCACTTTGAGGACCTGGAACAGGCCGTACAAAAGTATCCCGGTCAAATTGCCTGTGTCATGGCGACACCATATCATCACCCGATTTTTGAAGATAATCAGCTGCCTGAAGAGGGATTCTGGCAAAAGGTCCGCAAGCTGTGCACCGACAACGGTATTGTCCTGGCGATTGATGACGTGCGTTGCGGTTTTCGCCTGGATATGCGGGGTTCGGATCACTACTACGGCTTTAAGGCGGATTTAATCTGCTTTTGTAAAGCGATCGCCAATGGCTGGAACGTTTCGGCGCTCTGTGGAATTGACAGTCTGAAAGAGGCAGCCAGCTCCGTAATGTACACCGGCAGTTATTGGCTGTCAGCGGTGCCATTTGCCGCTGCAATTGCCACCATTACGAAATTGAAGCAGATTAACGGACCGCAGCAGATGCTGGAAAAAGGCAAAAAACTGACTGTCGGCTTACACGAGGCTGGCAAGAAATATGGCTTTGACCTAAAGATTAGCGGCGAAAGCTCGCTATGGTTTATGCGTATTACCAATGACGACAATTTGGTTTTGCATCAGGAATGGGTTGCCGAATGCGTAAGGCGGGGCGTTTTCTTCACCAATCACCACAATCTGTTTATCAATTGTGCCCTTAGCAATGAGGACATTGCGTTTACGCTGGAGGTTGCTGAAGAAGCGTTCAAGGTGGTCAGAGAACGTCATCCCGAAATTTCCTGATCAATTTCCTGATCAATGAATAATGAATAAGGAGGTCAGTGCTAATGGGATTGAACAAAGAAGAACTCGCGCACCTGGAAGAAAAAGCTCATAGCCTGCGGCATTCCATTGTCAATACCGTGCTGTATGCTGGCAGCGGACACATTGGCGGAGCCTTAAGCGCCCTGGATATCATGGTAATCCTCTACTATCATTTCATGAATCACAGGCCGGAAGATCCGAACTGGGAAGACCGTGATCGCTTTGTGCTCAGCAAAGGCCATGCTGGTATTGGATTTGTCAGCATTCTGGCCGACCTCGGCTACATAGAACCAGAACAGCTGAAGACTTTTAACCTGACCGGTTCAAAACTAGGCATTCATCTGGATTCCAACAAAGTACCCGGTGTCGATGCCTCCACCGGCTCGCTGGGTCATGGATTATCCATTGCACTCGGTATGGCGCTGGCTGCCCGTCAACTGAAGAAGAATTATCGCACCTTCTGCATTTTGGGCGACGGCGAGTGCGATGAAGGGTCGGTCTGGGAAGCTGCCATGGCCACCGCGCACTTTAACGCCACCAATTTGGTGACATTCGTTGATCGCAACCATTTTATGATCGACGGCAACACCGAAGATGTCATGAAACTGGAGCCCTTTGCCGATAAATGGCGTGCCTTCGGATTTGAGGCGCTGGTAATCAACGGTCACGATTACAATGCTTTGCATGACGCGATTGAACATGCTTTAGCAGGCACGGAAAAACCGGTAAAACCAGTGGTCATTATCTGCGATACCGTTAAAGGATGCGGCATTGACTTTATGGAGGGCAATTACAAGTGGCACTACGGTGCCATTAATGAGGAAGTTGCCGAACAATGTCACCGCAGTCTGGATCAGTATTACCAAAAACGGATGCAGGAAAAAGGAGCGTGACTGAAAGATGGCCGGCGGAATTTCTTATACCGTTGATGAAACTACCAAACTATCCACCGCTGAGGTCTACGCCAAAACGCTTTCGGATCTGGCTGAGCATGATCCGCGCATTGTCGTCTTGACTTCGGATCTGGCCAAATCCACCAAGATCGGCGTTTTTGAAGAACGCTTCCCGGATCGCTTTTACAATGTGGGCATCGCAGAGCAAAATATGTTCGGGATTGCGTCCGGCATGGCGAAATGCGGGTTAATACCGTTCACCTCCTGCTTCGCAATTTTCACCGCCTGTCGCGGCCTGGATCAAGTCCATACCGATATATGCTATCAGAACCTCAATGTCAAAATGATCGCCTCCCACGCTGGTACTTCCTTTGGCCAGGCAGGCACAACGCACCATTCCACCGAGGACATTGCGATTATGAGGTCCATGGCTAATCTGACGGTCATTGTTCCTGCCGATGGCCTGGAAACCGCCAACGCCGTCAAAGCCGCGATTGAAATGAACGGTCCTGTATATATCCGAATCAACCGCGGCTTTGATCAGATCGTCTACGATGGAATGGATTATGGTTTCGAAATTGGCAAAGCTGTTCAATTGATGGATGGCACGGATTTGACCATTATTGCCTGCGGATCAGGCGTATTTCAGGCCGTACAGGCTGCGCGGGAGTTGGCGTTCAGCGATGGCATCAAAGCCCGGGTCCTTAATGTGCATACGATCAAGCCGATTGACCGGGAGGCCATCATGAAAGCTGTGCAGGAAACCAGGCGCATCATTACTGTCGAGGATCATACCGTCATCGGCGGCCTGGGTGGCGCCGTGGCGGAGGTTATTGCTGAAGGTGGAAAAGCCTGCGCCTTCAGACGCTTGGGACTTCAGGATGCTTTCTCCCCCATCGGACTGCATGAAGATTTGATGTCGCATCACAAAATCGATGCCAATGGCATCATTGAAACGACCCGCGCGCTGATGAAACTCGATTTTGAGGAAGATGACAATTGGGAAGATGAGGTGTGACCATGGCACCTACTGAAGAGATTTATTCGGATAAGGCTCATTCCGATGAAATTTACTCGGCGAAAATCTTCTTTAATGCTGTCTTGCCGCTCTTTAAAGAAATTGCCCTCAGTACGAAACTCAAGCGCTCATTTTCCGGCAAAAGTGGGGTAATTCAGGTGAGTGCTTTTGCGGACGATGGCAAATGGGGCACGCATTTCGTGCTGGATAACGGCGTAATGACTGTGCAGCTTGGAACGCATCCTTCCCCGACCGTTGACTTGGAGTTCAAATCGCTCCGTAGTTTTAACGCCTTCTTCAAAGGAACCAGCAAAAAATTGCCGAAAATAAAAGGGATGTTTAACTTAGGCCTGGTGATTCCCACCTTCAGAGTCCTGTTGAAAATGGCTGCTTTGCTGGGTGCCACGGATGCACCTGCTGACCGGCAGGAAAGAGTACTACTCGTCAGGCTCTACTTCTATTTGCTGTCTTCCGGAATCAGTCAACTCAATAAATGCGGACATCCCGAGGTATCCGCCTGGGCTAAAGCCAGTCCGGATCGTGTTTATGCCTGGTCGGTCGACAACTACCCGGAGCTGGCGGCTTACATTCGCGTCAAAGCAGGTAAAACCAAAGCCAGTCGCGGACAGTATCAGCGCTCCAAGCCGTTTTTCACGATGCGTTTTGATACACCGGAAAGCGCTCTAGGTATTCTCCTGCAAAAGGACGATATGCTAGCCTCGGCAGCCGCAAAAAAACTGATCATGGAAGGTGCGCCAGAGTTCGGTGCCCAAATCGGCAGCTTCATGATGTTGGTGGGATCCTACGCCAAATAACTGCTTTACTATGGGCAATTGGAGCGATTTCATGGGCAAAAAGGGCGGCACTGTGTTCTACAAAAACACATTTGAAAAGATTCCACCTGAGAAGAAAGATAAGGTTTTCACTGTGGCTATCGCGGAATTCGCGGCTATGGGCTATAACGCTACAAACATCAATGTTATTGCGCAAAAAGCCGACATCAGCATTGGTTCGCTCTACAGTTACTTCAGTTCTAAAGAAGATCTATTTTTGGCCGTGGCGGAAAAAGGCCATGAACTGCTGGGAAAGGCTTTGGCCGAACTGCATCCTGAAGAGGGAACCGTTTTTGAAGTAATTGAGCGCTTGCTGCATATCACCGTAAATTACGCCGAACAGCATACTGACTTCTGCCATATCTACATCGACCTGAGCACGGAGATTTTATCAGGTCTGAGCGAGCGCTTGTCAGACAGCGTCGAGACAAACTATGCCAATGTCTATAAGGAGTTGCTGACACGCGCCAAAGAGAAAGGCGAAGTACGTGCGGATTTGGATGTTCCCATGGCCGCATTTTTCCTGGATAACCTGGTCGTAATGCTGCAGCTTTCAGTGGCGTCCAGCTATTATCGTTCCAGAATCAAGTTGTATTTAGGTGAAGACGGCGCTCAGGATCGGGAACAGCTGATCGCCGGTCTTATGAAGCTAATTAAGAACTCTTTTTCCTGAGAGAGGCAAAATACTGCTTTGGGTTTTGCCTTGGGCTTTGCTTTGGGTTTATTTCGCGAACTCTGTTCTCCGGGAGGGAGTAGCGATGAAGAAATACGGCGGCTATATGGGTAAAATCCTCGATATTGATTTAAAATCCCGCACCTACCACCTATACCCCTGGTCTGAGGAAGAACGGCGGCTGTATCTTGGCGGCAAGATTATGGCGGCCCGCATTATCGCTGATAACGTTGCCCCGACAGTCGGGGCTTTTGATGCTGAAAATATTCTGGTAGTGTCGACCGGGCCGCTGAATGGCTGTAACACACCTACTTCTGCGCGGTTCAACGTTTCGACCATATCACCGCTGACGAATCTGCTGACCTCATCCAACTGCGGGGGCAACTTCGGGATCTACCTGAAGAAGGCCGGTTACGATGCGCTGATTCTGCGCAATAAGGCGTCGGCACCAATCTGGATCGAAATTAGTGAAGATCAGGTGCTGTTTCATGATGCGGCGCCGCTTTGGGGCAAGACCACTTCTGAGACTCAGGAATTGCTGCCGGGCAATGATGGCTATCTGGTGATTGGTCCGGCTGGAGAACATCGGGTGAAATACGCCAACCTGACCAGTGGAGAGCGTGTGGCAGGACGTGGCGGTACTGGTGCGGTAATGGGCGACAAAAATGTGAAGGCGCTTGTGGCGCACGGCAGCCTGAAGCCGGAGATCGCCGACCCCGAAAAAACCAAACAGCTGACCAAGAAGTGGATAGCCGCGCTTCGGAAGCACCCCTTCACCGGCGAGCGACTGCCGAAGTTCGGCACCGCCGGACTGGTGCGCTCCATGCAAAAAGGGCATACCTTGGCGACAAAGAACTTCGCGCGCGGCCAATTTGAACATTATGATGCGATCAGTGGCGAGACGCTGACAGCCAAGTATCTAATCAAGAATAAGGGCTGCATGACGTGTCCGATCCAATGCGGCCGTCAGGTCAAGCATAATGAGCGCATAATTAAAGGGCCTGAACTGGAGACAATTGGCTTGTGGGGTCCTAATTTGCTCAACAGTGATTTGCAGGCAATTATTGAGTGGAACTACCTGATGGATGAGCTCGGCATGGACACGATCAGCACTGCTGGCTGCGTGGCTTTTGCGATGGAGCTGAACGAGAAAGGTCTTTGGAAGAACGGTTTGGAGTTTGGTGTCACAGATCAAATACCGCAACTGCTCAGCGACATTGCCTACCGCCGCGGTATTGGCAATGAGTTGGCCGAGGGAACCCGTTATCTGTCAGAGAAGTATGGCGGAGCGGATTTTGCAATGCAGGTTAAGGGGCTGGAATTGTCGGCCTATGAGCCGAGGGGGGCCGTCGGACAGGGCCTCGGCTATGCCGTCTCCAATCGGGGCGGCGACCATCTCAACGCTGGTTACACGATCATTTATGAAGGTCTGGCCATGAATGCCCGGCCGCGTAAGGTTCAGGCCAAAGCGGAGTTAACGGTATTGAATCAAAATATTATGGAAGGGGCATCGGCCGCTGGCAGCTGTTTGTTTGCCCTGTATTCCTTTGTGCCAGGATTCTTAATCCGAAAACCGGACTCCCTCATCAGCCGCATCGTCAATTCTGTGATGGCATCATCTTTTGTGGCTGTGGTGCTGCGTCTGGTGATGAAAGTCAGTGATAAAGTGCTGGCGATTCACATGCCCGGGCTGCCACAGTCACGGCTGATTTCGGCGGTCACAGGTATGCGTGTTAATTTTATGACCCTGTGCCGTATTGGAGAACGCGGCTATAATCTGGAGCGTATGTATAATGTGCAGCGTGGCCTGACTGCAGAAGACGACCGGCTTCCCGGGCGACTCGTCAATGAACTTGAGGATCCCAAACTGCCGGATAGCAAAGTGCCGCTGGCCATCCTCAAGCGGAACTACTATCGGGTGCGGGGCTGGGATCAGAACGGCGTACCGCGAACCAAGACGCTGCGACGATTGGGGCTTTTGACCGGTTAGTGCGTTGGGACAGTTAGCACGTTGGGAATGTTAGCGCGCTGGGAATGTTAGCGCATTGCGAGCGCATTGCGCGCCGGGCGGTTTCAGACAAAATCAGACAAAAATTGAAATGAAAAAAGAAAGACGGCTTTGGCAAATAGCTGAAGCCGTCTTTTAGCGCGGTTTTCTTTTAGAGTGGCTCAATTTATATGTTTGATCTCCATTTTATGGAGTTTTATAAATCAAAGCAAAAAATATTCGGCACTGCGTCTGCGCCAAAGGTCTTGCAGGCCATGCGATACATGGCCCTGGCGTGAATCCGATCATGCCAGACGAAACGGCGGCAGACTTTGCGCAGCGTCCACTCTTCCCCGTCGCTGCCATTATGTAATGCGTTGGCCAGATAGTATTGCAGGCCCGGGCCTGTTTGTGCGCTTTCCAGGCGTTCGAATGCGCGCACGCGCCACTCTACGATGTTGCCAGCCCACTGCCTGGCATTATTAGCATCTGCAACAGGTTTATCGGTACGCAGTCCAATCTCGCTGAAGTAGTAGCTGTTAACCCCGCTGGTGTGATCATACATTTCCTGTGCCGTAACCGGTACCTGTCCGTAAAATGTCTTGCGCGTTGATAAAACCGTGTGGTTTTTGTCAGGAATGGCATCAAACAGGCGTTGAAAGTCACGCGCAGATTTGAGGGCCAGTTCTTTTAGAATTTGATACTCGTTTAATGTGAGCGGCGGCTTCTCTATTTCAAAAAGCACAACCGAATCAGCATCAGCGATCTTTACATCGGAATCCTTCTCTTGCGCATAAACGAGCGAATCATTGCCATTATGTTCCCAAATGCATTCTGCTTTTATTGCCAACACCTCACTGCATCGCATTTTACTGCTGCTCACTTCAGACTGCCACTGGATGCTCCGGATCGCAGAATTCTCCTGGTATCAGTTAACAGCCATCAAGCCAAATATTATTATAAGCTTTGTCTTAGTGGCTTGACAACATGAGTGTTGCCTGCACGTTGCCGTCCAGTGCGAGCACCCCACGAATACCGCGCGGGCGCGGATACGGTACGGGTTTGCGGGATACGGCGTGGGTGTGTGCGGATACGGCGCGTGTGCGCGCGGACACCGCGCTCGTGGGCACTGCACAGCACGCCCGGCGCAGACGCTGTGCGGCGCTGCAAAAACGCCTTGATATCGTGGCAAGGCCAGCTCGCCTACTCAATAATAAAAATTAAGTAAAACCAGTTGACATTGGGTAACATGTTGCCTATTATATAAGAGTAACATGTTACCTTTTGAGGGGATGCAAATGAGTGAGCAAATGAACACACTGCAGCAAAAAGCTTATATCTTCGGAAAAATATTTACCATATCGAACTGGCTGCAGACATTGGGAGATAAATTTGACAAGAACATTACCACTAAGCAATGGCTTTTCATCCTTGGCGTCTCTCATTTTCAAGAGCCGCCGATCCTGAGCGAGGTGGCGAATCTGATTGGGTATTCGCGCCAGAATGCTAAGCGGATTGCAGCGGATTTGCAGAGTCGTGGGTATGTAATCATATCCAGAGACCAAAAAGATGCCAGGGCATTACGGATTAGGCTCACGCCCAGCTGTATCGAGTATTTTAAGAAGCGGGATCAGCGGGAAATCGACTTTCTCGAGAAGCTGTTTGCTGGCATTGAGGCAGATTTAGTAAATAGCGTTTGTCAGGTACTTATCAAGCTGGAGCAAAACATCAAAACGATGAATCTGGGGTAATAATACGGAGGCTTTTCTAGCAATGAAAATGGCACTGTAGCGTATCAAGACAATGACCTGAGAGTTGGAAATTTCATGCTAACTATTACGGATCCCGGCAACTATTCCTTTATCATTACTGGTTTTAAAGCCATGGGAAGCGTTTATTTTAAGAAGGTGCACGAGACAGATGACATTTAAGCTGCCAAAGAACTATGTTATGAGATATGTAATTTATACGTTTGGATTGTTTATATTACTGCTCCTGACACTGGGAGGTATCGCCTCTAAGCTACTGCAAGGGATCCCGCGGGTAATGGATTGGTTAATCA
>JBMNNY010000086.1:0-8967 GCA_050942765.1 Bacillota bacterium
CCCGTGCCACTACCGGCCAGCCCAGTCTTTGGGGAGGACTGGGCTCGGAAAAAGTGCGTTCAAACCAGCTGCGCACTAGGAAATGCAATCCCTGAAGAGGCAAATCCATGAGACGACCTCCGCAGAATGTCTGTCACAAGCACAGAACATTTGTTCGGTTAAATCATATCATGTCTGCCGGGAAATTGGAAGACGCTTTTAATCTGCTGCATCACGGCGCTTACACCATCACGCAGCGGATAGGCTTCCATCGCCGCCATAAAAGCTGCCCGCCTGGCATAGAGTTCAGTTACTGCTTGTATTAGAGAGGCGGAGGTTAATGCTTCATCCTGCAAAACCATGCTAAAGCCCTGCTTGCGGAATGACTCAGCATTCAGAATCTGATCACCCCGGCTGGATCCCTTGGGCAGCGGAATCAGCAGTGATGGCTTCTTCAGGGCCAGTAACTCAAAGAGAAAGTTCGCACCGGCCCGTGACACTACCACGTCGGCTGCGGCCAGCAGGTCTGCCAGTTCGGCGCGGACATATTCATATTGCCGGTAACCGGGCTTGTTAAGCAGAGATTGCTCAATTTTGCCTTTTCCGCAAATATGAATGATATCAAAGTCAGAAAGCAGTGTTGGCAAGGCTTCCCGCAAAACCTCGTTGATGTGTGTCGCACCCAGGCTGCCGCCAATCGCCATTAAGACTGGCTTGGAGCCATCAAAGCCTGCTTCCTTTAGGCCAGCACCCGGATTGCCGCGCAACAGCTCCGGTCGAATCGGACTGCCGGTCAGCACGCCTTTTTTCTGTGGCAAATACTTGAGAGTCTCAGGAAAAGTGGCACAGATTTTTTTGACAAACGGAAATGATAACTTATTAGCCAGACCGGGCGTCAGATCAGATTCATGCGCCACCACCGGCACCCTGTTTAGCCAGGCACCGACTACCACCGGTACGGCGACAAACCCACCTTTGGAAAAAATCACATTAGGACGCAGTCTTCTAATGATCCCAAAGGCTTGCCCGATACCTTTCAGTACCCTGAACGGGTCCGTCAGATTTTTGATATCACGGTAACGCCGCAGTTTACCGGCAGCAATACTATGATATTGAATCCCGGTGGGGGTAATCAGCTCACGCTCAATCCCATCGGCCGTGCCAATATAGCTGATGTCCCAGCCTTCGCGCCTTAGTTTCGGAATCAAGGCCAGATTAGGAGTTACATGTCCGGCGGTACCGCCGCCAGTCAGGATAATGCGTTTCATCTGTAATTACCTCCACTGTTACCTCCGCCCGGGAAGTGGCCTCTAATTAGCGGTATATCGTCAATGATGTCTCAGTAATTTTGGCATCTTTTACAGTAAGGTACCCCTTTTGCTCTTCATTAAGACTGAAAAGATACATTCCCAACAGCCACATAAATCGTATAACCATTAATATCATTGGTCCCGAAATTTTTGAATCGATAGCCAATCGTCGCCCCTTTACCATCCTTTGCAACGGTGACGTATCGCTCCCTGCAGCAATATAGTGTCAGACATCCGCTCAAAATCAGCAGCACAGATAGAACCAGCAACAGCCTAAAAAACGAGTTCATTCCACGGGTTTTCATTAGAAGGCCCCCTGTCATAAAATATTCAGCGGTATCCATAAATGTCTGACCATATCAATACGGCCATCCTCAGTAAAGGTTATGCCTTCCTGCTCCAGCATCTCACGCTGCAAATCAGCACCACCAAATACGTAATCTGGCGCTAAAATGCCAGCTTTATTCACGACCCGATGGCACGGCAGATTGAGGTGGCCTGGTGCCCGGTGCATCTCCCATCCTACCGCTCTGGCAGCCCTCGGATTGCCCGACAGGGCCGCAATCTGTCCATATGTGGCAACCTTACCTTCCGGTATTTGCGCCACAATATCGTAGATTTTGCTTCTAAAGCTGCTCACCGTCGCAAGCTCCTTATTTTTCCCTAATCTTTGGCAATGATCATGCTTACAAAAGATGATACAAGCTCCGGATCAAACTGTTTACCAGCCTTATTCTCAAGCTCCGTGATAGCATCTTGCAGCGACATGGCTTTACGATAAGGACGATCATTGATCATGGCATCAAAAGCCTCGACAATCGCCACAATACGACATGGCAGGGGAATTTCTTCGCCCTTCAATCCAAAAGGATAGCCGTTGCCGTCCCACCATTCATGGTGCTTGTTAATCAAGTCTGAAATGGCATTTAGTTTTGGCGAAGATTTGGCAATGCGATAGCCTTTCTCACAGTGTCTGCGCATTTCCTCCATCTCTTCGGATGTCAAAGAATCGCTTTTCCGGAACAAAGCATCGGAGATCCCAGCCTTGCCAATATCGTGATACTGCGCCAGAAGCTCTGTATCAGCTTTCAGCTTATCGGACAGCCGCAGCTCCCCGCAAAATGCGGAAACCAGCTTCTGAATGTTCTCTGACTGAATTTTCCCGGCAAAATTACGGTTTTCAGCTGCCTGCATCAGTGCCTCAATAATCCTTTTGCGCGTCTGGGGACGGTGCTTAAGCTTCTCGCGATACATGCAATCATCTGCTTCGCGAATGATAGTCTTGATATTTCGGGCGCCAAGCACTCCGTATGAGTAACCGAGTGACAGCGATATCGGGATGCTCCCCTCCTGCTGATTGGCTTCCGCCACCGCCTCGCAGATATTCTTACAGATTTGCTGGACCTCAGCCTCGCTCAAGCCGATTACGATGGCTGCAAACTCATCCCCGCCGATTCTGGCAACTAAATCAGCCTGTCGCAGAGAAGCGGTCAATACTTCGGCGATAGTTTTAATCAACTGATCACCGGCCTCATGTCCCAGCGAATCATTAATAATTTTTAAGCCATCAACATCGCAAATAATTACTCCAACTTGTTTTTGCGGCTCGTCTGACAGGGAGCTGATAAACTGCTCATAAGAGGCCCGGTTAAGCATGCCTGTAAGAGGGTCATGCATACTTAGATATTCCAGTCGATTTTCCATCAGACGACGTTCTGTGAAATCCCGGGCAATCCCCTCGATGAATGTCAGCTTTCCGTTATTGTCATAGACCGGAGTCAAGCGCAATTCCAGCCAAATAGGATGCCCGTCTTTGTGCTTCCATTGCATCATATAGGGCTGCACAATCACATCGGAAATTCTGCCGTCCAATGCTGGCTCCATCAATATCTGAATGTAAGTCAGCAGATGCTTGTTAAGACTAAGTTCATCCGGAAAAT
Source organism: Bacillota bacterium (assembly GCA_050942765.1). Lineage (GTDB taxonomy): Bacteria > Bacillota > UBA4882 > UBA4882 > UBA4882 > UBA4882. The sequence continues at coordinate 3,230 of JBMNNY010000086.1, forward strand.
AGCCCGTAATTTTATAGGCCGCCGGACTCAAGTATTCAAAGCTCAACTCGGGCGCAATCCGTACCCGGAAAATAATATCGGCGGCGTTTTCCGCCAAGTGCCGAAACCGTGCTTCGCTTTCTGCCAATGCCTGTTCCCGGCGGCGTTCTTCTGTCACGTCGCGAAAAACAAAGACTGCCCCGACAATATGCCCGTCGCGGCCGCGAATCGGGGCAACACTGTCGGAAATCGGCCGCTCCAAACCGCCGCGCGTGATCAATATATTATTTCTGGGCAAAGCAATCGCGCTTCCCTCAAGGATCGCCTTCTTAATCTCAACTTCGACAGGCTCACGCGTTTGCTCATTAAACACACGAAAAACTTCATTAAATGGCCGCCCTTCGGAATCTTCCTTTTTCCATTCGGTGAGATTCTCAGCAGCGCTATTCATGAGAGAAATGCGTCCTTCAGCATCGGTAGCGATCACTCCATCTCCGATACTGGCGAGCGTTACCGTCAAAAGTTCATTTTCAGCACGCATCTGCTGCTGTAAATGTTTATCAACAGTGATATCTCTGGAAATGCACGATAATCCCAATGGCTCTCCACTAGAACCCGGAATCAGCGCCATAGTTAGTGCAACGTCCAGCTTAACTCCGTCTTTGCGGACTTTGAGCATGGCAAAATCATTTAGATGCTTACCGTTACAAACACTTGCCAGCAGACCACTAAACTCGCCAGCATTTTCTTCCGGAATAAGGCAGTATATTGATTTCCCAATAATTTCGTCTGCTTCATACCCGTACAGATTTTCTGCGCCGGTATTCCAACTTGTGATGATCCCGGCCGGTGTCATGCTATAAATGGCATCACTTGTAGACCTCACGATTGATGCCAAGAGTTTTTCACTGTCAATCATAGATAAGCCTCCTGATGCAAAAGGTCGTGATATATTGCAAGAAAAGGCCTTGTTTGTCTGAATTGATAGAATGTTATCTTCGACATACACCGAAGAAATCCTATGCATTTGTGCATGATAATCAAGGAAAAGCACTTTTTGTGCAGAATACAGGAAGGAATTAGTAAGCAGTGTCTATATAAAAAACGGAGGATGAGAGACTTGAAGCAGGGAAAATGTGCAGGTTCTGCTGCACATCAGCAGGAAGCTACAGGACAGAAAGTGCCACCTTCAGACAAACTATCGCTTTCTACCAAACTTGCCTTTGGTTTTGGCGATGTATACGGTGGCGGAGCCATTCAAATCGTCAACTTCTTCTACTTAATCTTTTTAACTGACTATATCGGTTTACGGCCAGCCTACGCCGGATTTATCTATCTGGTAGCCAGAGGTTGGGATGCAATTGCTGATCCGCTGATGGGAGTAATTACGGATCGGACCCGGACGCGTTTCGGACGCCGACGCCCGTATTTTCTGGCTTCCACCATTCTTGTATTCGTATCATTTGTTCTGCTTTGGCTGCCGATTAATTTCTCAGCAGAGTGGCTGCAAGTTATGTATGCCCTACTCTCTTATATTTTCTACTGTTCTGTAATTACTATGACGCTGGTACCCTACTGGGGCTTGGGCGGCGAACTGACCATGAATTACAACGAGCGCACCTCTCTGATGCTCTACCGGATGGTCTTCTCGCTGGCCACGGCCGTAGCCGGTGCGGTACTGCCCACGATGATTATCAATGCATTTCCAGACCCCAGAACGGGCTATCTGGTAATGGCAGCCTCTTTCGGTCTATTCTTCTCTTTACCCTGGCCGATCATCTTCTTTACATGTAAAGAGCGGCCCGAACTTCAAAAGCCACCCGAACCATTTTCTTTCAAACGACTCTTTATTGAGCCGCTGAAAATCAGAACAGTCCGGATGCTGATCGGAATTTATGTGGCGGCTTATGTTGCTGTCGATATATTGTCAGTAATTTTCGTATATTTCATGAAATATTACCTTGGTCGCGGTGACGCAAATCTCGTGCTGGGTACAGCTCTAATTGTCCAGGTTTTCGCGATGCCGCTTTATGCCATGTTCGCCAAAAAACTTGGGAAACGAACTTCCTATCTGATTAGTTTATGCATTTGGTCTTTCTTTATGTTGTTCATATGGTTCATTACTCCCGACCTGCCGCAATGGGTAATGTATGCCGTGGCTGCGGGAATCGGCGTCGGTATGGCTGGTGCCGTATTTATTCCGTGGGCTATGTTCCCGGATGTCGCTGATGTCGGGGAATATGTATTCGGTGAACGGCGCGACGGTACATTTAGCTCGTATATGACCTTCTGCCGACAGGCTACTGCGGCTCTCGCTACCTCTCTCGTCTCCATTGCCCTTGATATTGCCGGATATATCAAGCCTGTGAAAGAAGTAGTAGATGGCGTGGTTAAGCAAATTGAGCAAGTCCAGCCAGAAGGAGTCATCACTACCATCAGAGTAATGCTCTCATTCTCTCCGATATTGTTTCTGGCACTAGGCATTTACCTCGCATTGCGCTACCCACTGGGCGAGCGTATGCAGCGAAAACTGCGCAGTCTTCTTTCTTATATGAGAGGCGAAACCGAAACAGCCCCTCTAAGTAAGCAAGAGCTTCTAAACCTGCACCAACAGCTCGTTGGTAAGAAAATAGCGAAGTAAAGCCGGCCAATGTGGAGCCAGAGCGTGAATCAGTAAACCAAGGTGCGCTAACAGCCAATAAAAACAATTAGAAACCAGTAAAAAAGACCAGACGTCAGTGATAGTCTGGTCTTTTTACTTTCGTATAGACGTGAAGACGTGAATGGCGTTTATTCAAAAAGCTGCAAAATTGCGAATAAATGGTTACTCATAAATCCAAAGCGGTTCGAGATCTACCGAGTAGATCTTCCAGCTCGTTAATTTTGATTTTGTGAAAATGAGAACCATCGAGATATCCTGTTCTGTCCCGGGTTTCTCTTTTTCCATAATTGTGAACTGATATGTAACAGTAGCCTTTCCGCCGTCCATTTCAATTACAGACTCTGTATCTCCAACTGTCACATAGTTGGCCCACCATTCTTCCTTGGCAAGTTCTTCAGCAAGAGCGCTGCCTTTCATTGGGAGTCCGTTGTAAGTGACGTCAGCAGTAAAGGTATCCTCCAGGATATCTTCTTCATGAGCCATCCAGGCGGCAAAAAACTCCGCGGCCCTTAAGCCAATAGCAAGCTTGTCGATTAGAGTGCATCCTGTGGTGAACAACAAAATCGAAACCAACGCCAATAGAATCAGTTTTTTCATCGATGCTCTTCCTCCAATATGGGTGTTTTGATCGATATTAATTCGCTGCGATCTTTATTAATCCTTTACTCTAGGCTTATTTGGGCATCTTTCTGGCCTGACTTTAATACCGGCAATCAGCCCCGCCAATCACAGAACCGGATGTGATGTCAATAAAAACGGTTTTCCAGGCTTGTTGATGCAAGCCATCATAATAGAATGTCACAACCCAGCAATCCCGATAGGGAGGATCTTCAGCAGCATTTTGCCCCTGCTCCTTGTTCTTGTCCTGCTCTTGACCCGGCTGGGCCTGCTCTTGGTGCTGGCTCTGAGCTTGCCTCTGACTCTGATCCGACATCTGCTGGACCTTGCCCCAGAAGTTATTTGCCGGCACCCAATAACGCTCGATTTTGGCCGAAGCGATCTTTTCCGGCAACTCGCCGATACTGCTGAGAAATTCTCTGGCAATGGCCTCGGCCGATTCTTTACTTGCTGCTTCACCCGCGGTCGCGCCTGTTGACTCACCAGCCGCCCCGGTCCCCGTGATTCCTGCGGCGGGCATAGTCTCCGCCGTCCCGGAATCAGGCAGTAATCCTGCTGCAATAAGCGCAAAAGCACCCAAGAGTACAATCAGCCCGCAGTTTAGGAAAAGCCTCCAGCGATCGTCATGTCCATGTTTGCGGATTTCCATGTGCATCCCCCTTCCGCCTACATGACATTGATCACTGTTTTGCCCCGCTTTCCTTTTATACTTTCATCACTTTTGCTTTGTCTTACGGATTTACTTTTTTTCTGCAGCCCAGAGACGTGCCAGATTGATAACTGTCTCAGTCGCTTTTTCCATCCATTGCACTGAAGCCCATTCGGTACGACTGTGGAAGTTGATTCCACCAGTGAAAAGATTCGGGCAAGGCAGCCCCTGATAGGTCAGGCGGGCACCGTCCGTTCCGCCGCGAATTGGCATAGTATGTACCTTGAGTCCGGTCTGTTCAATTGCTTTCATGGCTAGTTCCACCACTTTCGGATACTGCTCAATAATCTTGCGCATATTTTGATAACCGCCGGTGGTCTTAATGGTCGCCCGACAACTCGGATAACGGACTTTTAAGCTGTTTACAAGCGTGGACAGCAGTTTCTTCTTTTCTTCAATCCCCTGATCGTCAAAATCTCTCAGTAAAATCTGCAAGCGTACTTCTTCGACATTGCCCTCAATGGTATTCGGGTGTATGAAACCCAAATAGCCATCGGTAGTCTCCGGGCGCATTACAGCCGGAATCGATGCCATCAACTCTGAAGCCAGATGAATCGCATTCACCATTACGTTCCTGGCGGTTCCGGTATGCGTGCTGACGCCTTTGATTGTCACCGTGACATTAATTGCATTGAAGTTTTCGAACTCCAGTTCCCCTGGTGCCGAACCGTCCAGAGTATAGGCCACATCTGCGCCAAAACCTTGTACGTCAAAATGACCGATTCCGCTCCCAATTTCCTCATCCGGAGTAAACGCGATTCTTATATCACCGTGAACGATTGACGGATCTTTGATCATCCGGCATAGGGCTTCCATAATCTCGGCGATACCGGCTTTATCATCTGCTCCAAGCAGCGTTGACCCGTCAGAGGTGATTATGTCATGCCCGACTGCCTCGGCAAGCAGTGGATTTTCGGCGACTGAAACTGTGCCATGCGGTAATTGCAGGTCTCCGCCAGCATAATTTTTATGTACAATGGGTTTGACATTTTTGCCAGGAACTCCGGGAACGGTATCCATATGGGCCAGAAAGCCGACCACTGGCTTGCCTTTACCCGCATTACCGGGCAGCAACGCCGTTACAAAACCAAATTGGTCGATCTTGACTTCTGTCAGTCCCAGGGTCTTCAGCTCATCCGCCAGCAGCGCTGCCAGTTTGTGCTGCCCCGGAGTACTGGGAGTAACCCCGGTACCCTCATCTGATTGGGTATCAATCATGGCATACCGGATCAGTTTCTGCGCTAGACCTTCATTGAGCAATGTCTTTTGATCCACTTTGTTCACCCTTCCAATAATATTTGACCTTAATAGCATCTGGCTAATCCTTTTTCTTTAAGATCACGATATTCTGATGTGTGATGTTGGGGACAAAGCTGCTCATTACGGCGTAGGGCTTCAACGGCCTTTGCGTTGCCTTATTGCTCCAAATTTTGATTCCCTTGAGGAGAAATCCTGTCGACCGCATTACATCAGCCACACGCACACCTAGCGGAATATATTCTCCATTTTTGTAGCGATCACCGATAATGAGTACCAAATAGCGACCGGACTTAAGCACTCTGGCGGCTTCCAGTCCGAATTCTTTCATCCGCAGGTAAAACTCGTCAAAACTGCGGCTGTTACCAAAGTCCCGCTCTTCATCAAAATTGAACATGTTAAAATTGGTTTCGGCGGCGAAACCGGTCGTAGCATGATCGCAGCCGTATGGCGGATCGGTAATGATGGCATCCACTGACGCATCATCCAGCGCTGACATTAACTCCAGGCAAT